>JAGBBX010000046.1 GCA_017938245.1 Bacteroidaceae bacterium | reverse complement strand
TGCTTGCCTTTTTATGCTCTTTTTTGTCTGTTTTCCCCTTTTTCGCAGTTACATAGCCCGCTATGCGCCTTTGAAAAATGAAAAAACATCCTAAAAAAGACCTATAAAAATTTCAAGGACATAAATTTAAACAGCTTCTAAATATAATTTATAAATATTTTTATTATATTTTTGGAGCAAACTCAGAATATATTCTGCTATATTTGCAACAAATTACACTTATTATATAATTGCGACACCTACAAAACGTAAACTCTAACAAAACACATACGGGTATGAAAAGACTATTTACACTCCTTTCTGCTTTACTGACATTGGCTGTAGCCGTAAATGCCCAATCGGCAAGTTACGACCAATTCCCCATTAAGGTAACAAGCGGATTGACCGGCAACTCCATTATTTCACAGTATTATTGGGACTCCCCCACATACACTTTTGCAAAAGCTGTCGATGGTATACGTATTACATTCCTAAAGAACAACACCGGCGAAACTTACAACGGTTTTCCGATGGTTGCTCTTGCCGAGTTGACTATTTACAACCGCTCGAACAACATTATAAACTACCCTACCTCCAAGATTGGCACCAACTCGTTGGAGGCAAGCGAGGGTTCATTGGCAAGCATCGCCGACAATAATTGGGACAGCTACTATCACTCGGCGTGGAAGTATGCGGCAATAACTCCCGAGGATTATGTATATATCGACATCAAATTCAGCCAGCCGCAGACCACATTCAGCCTCACACTCGTTTCACGTAACCTTAAAATTGCCCCCGAGTCAATCGTCATCACCGAGAGCGGTGTAAAATATGAGGGAGACGGCAACAGCGGAGGCAACAGCGGTAACGACGAAGAGGAAAATGACAGCGACAACAACGGTGGTAGCGGCAGCAGCGACATTGTGGTTGAACCCGTTGACATCTTCAACGAAGATATTTGCTATGTATATCTTAGAAACGGAGGAATAGATGCCTACCGGCGCTCGACAATGGAGGGCGACTACACCATCGAAAATGGCACACTGACTATAAAGCTGAAAGATGGTACAACAGCCACCTACGCAAAGGCCGAATACGACAGTTGCACATCGGTGTGTCCCGAACTGCCCACAATGACATCGTACAAGTTCAACAACAAGTACAATGCCAATCTTAATGTAGATGCCATTGCCGACTCGGTAGAGAGCAGAATGAAATTCTCATTGAACGCAATAGGAAAAAGTCTTACAGCAAGTTTCAACCTTAGCGACGACCGCGCTGTGGCATACGTAGGACAGAAACTACAGACAAGTAAAGAGTCACGCATCCGTTTCGACAAGCCTATACACTATGCAGTAACATACCCCGGATACAATATCATTCAAAAGGTAAAGGTAAAAGACGAGGTATGGGATTATGGCGAAGAGATTGTCGAAGAGATACCGCTGAGTATAGATATGCTATCGACAAACAAGCCATCGGAGGTTGGTGACGATCTTGGCAATATGATTGACGACAACCCTGCAACAGTGTTCCACACTGTCTATGGTGCCAACTATGATGCTTCGGTAATCCCATACATTCAGATAGCGCTAAACAACCCTGCCCAGAATGTTCGTTTCTACTATATGACACGTACAAGCGGTAACTACAACCCCACAGGACTTAAGCTGTACGCAAGCAACGACGGTAGCGATTGGACACCCGTTGCACAATACACCACTGCCGATGGCCTGCCTATAGACCCTGCGGGCGCCGAGTTCACCTCACCAACAATAGCTCTGGGACAGAAGTACAAATATCTGCGCCTTGAGCAGACAAGCAGCGAGTATCACAACAACCATATGGTATTTGCCGAGTTCCGTCTCTATGAAGTTACCCCGGGCAGTGGAGAGCCCACTTTGGTAGAAGAGGCTGTATACGAAACATTAAAAATACCTTTCGGACGCCTTTACACTGTAGATATAGAGTGGCTCACCGACCGTCAGAACTCGGTTCCGCGCATTGACATTGACGTAGAGGGCGGATTCTCTATTACAAGCAAGGATTACTACCGCAAAGCCAATTTCCGCATCACCGGATACGGAGTGTACGAAGATTTCGAGGACTCGGTACAGATTAAGGGACGCGGTAACTCAACCTGGGGTTATCCCAAAAAGCCCTACCGTCTGAAATTCGACAAAAAGAAGAAACCTTTCGGACTCACCAACGGCAAGAGCTGGGTGTTGCTTGCCAACTATCAGCGTGGTTCGCTTATGGCAAATGCCATTGCTATGAAGGTGGGACAACTGGCCGAGGCGCAATATACCAACCACATCATCCCTGTAGAGGTTTATATGAACGGCGAATATTTAGGCAGCTATATGTTTACCGAGAAGGTGGGATTTGGAAATAACAGCGTAGACATTGACGAGGATTTGGGCACAGGTTATATGCTTGAGCTCGACGACTACTACGACGAGACATTCAGATTCAAGTCGAGCAGCTACCAACTTCCTGTAAACGTTAAAGAGCCCGACCTCAGCGATATTGAGGATGCAACCGAAGCACTGCTGAAATTCCAGAATATAAAGAACGACTTTAACGCCTTCGAAACAGCACTGTTCAATGGTGAGGACATAGCCTATTACCTTGACCTTGATGCTGCGGCACGCTTTATGCTCGCCAACGACCTTGTACTGAACCAGGAGCTTGGACACCCCAAGAGCACCTACCTGTGGCGCGAGGACTACACCAACCCCACATCGAAGATTACCTTCGGCCCGCTGTGGGATTTCGACTGGGGATTCGGTTACGAGAGCACCAGCTCGTACTGTGTCACAGGAGCCACATCGAGCATACTATCTTACAAAATGGCAAATAAGACAGGATACAGTTTCTTCTACGACCTTATGAACAACGAGCAGTTCAAGAAACACTACCTGAAAGTGTGGAAGGAGTTTGCACAGAAAGGACATATACAAGAGGTTATCGAGTATATGGACGACTACTATAACTTTGCAAAATCATCGTTCGAGAACAACTATATGCTGTGGTACGATGGCTATGGCTACGACAGCGACATCGACCGTATGCAGCAATGGATGCAGCAGCGTCACGACTTTATCCTGGCCAACCTCGACGATGTTGATATTACAGATATCCTCTACACCATAGCAGGAGATGTCGACTGCAACAACACCCTTACAGTGCACGATATTTCGCTTGCAGTAAACAAATTGGCAGGCAACGAGGCACAAGGATTCAATTTTAAAAAGGCCGACATCAACAACAATGGTCGAATTGACAAGGGTGATATAAACAATATCACCGGGCAGGTGCTTGCAGCCGACCCTGTTTCGTCAATCTACTACTTTAATACTCCTATGACCGATGCACTTCTTGTGACCGAGAATTTCGAGGCGATAATGGAGGAGAAGAGCGAGCTTCCGCTTACAATAAAGGAGTTTGGCGATAGAGAGTACAAGAGCATACAGATTGATGTGGAGCTACCCGCAGGAGCAGTGCTCAGCGATGCAGCCTTTACCGAGATTGCCGATAACTCGGTGGTACAGTTCAACCAGATTGGCGAAAACAGCTACCGCGTGGTATCTTACCTGCCCGACAACGACACTTACAGCAACAATGAAGCATTTGCCAACCTAAGCCTCAGCATCGCCGAGGTTATTCCCGAGGAGGAGTGCACAGTTAAGCTGACAAATATCTTGGTGGTTGACAACAATAACACCGAGCGCCGTCTCGACAATTTAAATGTTAGCTTTACAATTTCTACCGGAATATCATCGACTGCAGCAGCTGCAACCGTTCGCGGTGGCGAGCAACTGACAATCGCGCTTCTGAAAGCACAGAACGTTGATGTATATGCTGTTGACGGACGCAAGGTGCTTAGCATACAGGCGAGCGAGGGAACAACAAAGGTCGACCTTCCTGCCGGAATATATGTAGTACTTGGCAAGAAGGTGATTATACGTTAAGAGAGACCGTATACACAAATTGGGAGCGACACTTTGCTGTGTCGCTCCCAATTTGTGTTATATCTGTATTTTACGAGTTGGTTAAGCCTTACAGAGATTGCACATTGCGCATCACACGCAACCAGTTTCCGCCCCAGATTTTCTCTATATCACACTCACTGAATCCTGCCCGCAAAAGTTCTCGCGTAACATTACGCATCTGCGAAGCATCGGTGCAGCCGATGATGGTTCCGTCGCCGTCAAAATCGCTGCCTATGCCAACGTGGTCAATGCCTGCTACTGCGATTGCGTGCAGAAGATGACGCATAAAATCGTCAAGTGTAGCATCACCCTCCTCTACAAGAAATCCTTTGTACATTGTCACCTGTACCACTCCACCCTTTGCTGCAAGGGCGCGCATCTGCTCGTCGGTGAGATTACGCGGATGGTTGCACAGCGCTCTGCACGACGAATGTGAACAGACAACAGGATGCGTGCTCAACTCGAGCACCTGATAGAAAGTACTCTCGGCTGCGTGTGAGAGGTCAATCATCATTCCCACGCGGTTCATCTCGCGCACAACATCGCAACCAAAGGGGCTTAATCCACCATTTTCGCTGCTACCACGTGCCGAGTCGCAAATATCATTATCGCCATTATGACACAGAGTCATATAGACAATACCCGCACGACGATAGCGCTCTATATTGGCAATGTCGCGCCCTATGGCATAGCCGTTCTCTATTCCTCGCATCACTGCGCGCACTCCTTGTCGTTTAAGAGCATATAGTTCATCGGGCGAAGAGGCAAACGCCACATAATCGCTGCACTCGCCCACCTTTGCAGCGATTGCTTCGAGCAGAGCGTCGGCCTTTGCTGTTGCTGCGGTCAGCGACTCATTATCACGAGCCTCCTGTTTTAAATAGGCGACCATTGTAACAACGTCCACACCACCCTCGTCCATCTTATGCAGGTCGACAAGCGAATTGCCACGTTCGGCAATTGAGTAACCGGCATCAAAGGTCATTGGAGTGTCGCAATGCGAGTCTATTGTAACGATGCGGTTATGAATCTCTTTTGCACAACGATACAAAGCAGCTTCGGCAACAAGCCAATTAAAGAGTGGCATCATACAGCGGTTGGCATCCTTTAGGATAAAACTCTCGGGGTGCCACTGAACGCCTATTATGGAGCGTCCGTCGACAGCCTCCATACCCTCAATAACTCCATCGGTGGCACGAGCCGAAATGCGAAAGCCTCGCGGAACCCTCGACACCGCCTGATGATGGAAGGTATTTACGCCCAGGCTCGTGCAACCAAAGATACCGGCAAGACGTGTTCCATCCTCGAACACAACAGAGTGTGTCGCCACACCACGCTCCTCGCTCTGGTCGTGGTTGAGCAGCCCCTCGCCCAACGCTGCATAGATATCCTGATGCACCTCGCCCCCCAGCGCTGCTGCGAGCGTCTGTATGCCTCGGCAGATGCCCAAAATGGGAAGTTGACGGTCGTTGGCAAGCAGTGTGAGCATTAGCTCTTGCTCGTCGCGCTTGGGATTTATGGTGTGCAGTAGATTGTAGTCGGGAGTCTGCCTCATATAACGGGGGTCAATATCTGCTCCTCCCGAGAGAAGCACTGCATCGACGGTTCGCAGCGTCTCAATGAGCGCCTCACGCCCCGCATACGGGGGTATAAGCAAGGGAACGCCCCCTGCTTCGAGAATAGAGGCATAATAGGCCTCGGCAAGGCAAGCGTTCCCATCATTAAAATTGGCTGTTATTCCTATTATAGGCCTGCGACCCGCGATAGGATAGTGTCGGTGCAGTTCTTTATACTCTTTTCCAAGATTGAACTGTTCCATAACAATAACATTATTATTCCATTGGCAGATTCCTCTTTATACTGCTGTCGAGCACAATCATTGTCTCGGTGCTGACAACGCCGGGGATACTCTGTATTCTATTATTCAAAAGCTCCATAAGTTGCTCGTTATCCTGAGCATACATCTTGGCAAGGATTGAGTAAGGGCCTGTTGTAAAAGAGCACTCTACAATCTCGGGGATACCGCGCAGATGCTCTACAGCCTCTTTATACATAGAACCCTTTTCGAGACGTATACCGATATATGTGCAGGTCTTGTAACCCAAGCGTTTGAAATCTATTTCGTAGCAAGAGCCCGATATTATGCCCATATCGATAAGATGCTGCACGCGCAAGTGGATAGCAGCTCGTGATACGCCGCACATTTCGGCTACATTGCGAAAAGGTATTCTTGCATCTTTAGAGATTATTCCAAGAATTTTGAGGTCGAGATTATCGACTTTACACTCTACATTGTTTTTCATAATGTTGATGGTAATTATTGTTTTTTTCGGTTATTTTCTAATTATATCTACAATCTCAATATCATAGACCAAAGCACTGTAAGGCTCGACGCTGTTTGTTCCCTCGGCTCCGTAACCAAGTTCCCAGGGGATATATATCTTGGCACGGGTACCTTTGGGTAGCACACAAAGTGCCTTCGAGAAACCCGGGATAAGAGCGTTTACACGCAGCTTAGTGACAAGACCGCGCGACGAGTCGAAAGAGCGTCCGTTGACAAAGGTACCTTTATAGATACAGCATACTGTATCCTCGGGGGTAGCAGGCTCGCCGCTTCCCATCGTCTCTACTTTATACTGCAATCCATCGGGCAGAGTGACCACCCCGGGACGATTGGCATTGTCGCGCATAAACTGTTCGCTTGCATCGCGGTATTTGAACTTATTGTAGTAGGATATTGCATCGTGCATCGACATTGTGCGCTCGCCTCCATATACACTTGCAACAACCGCCTCAAGGAACAGCTCACGGTCGATGGTCTTTGTTGTATCGTTTCCGTAGAGCATTTTTTGAGCCCTTTCGAGCATCACCTGTGCCTGTGCACCGATGTATTGCCCGTAGGAGTAGGCAAGTTCTTTATTGCTATTGTCGGCAGGATAGGCATCGCGTATTCCGCGAACAAACTCATCGGTAAAAGCCTTGTCGACCTTTAACTGCTCGAATGCCACCTGCTGAATGTCCTGTGCCATATAAGCACCTACAGCGTATGATATCGAGTCTTTCCCATCGGCAAGTGTAAGTGACTTCTCGCCCACAGGCTTCGAACAGGCCGCAAACAGCATTGCCGTACCTGCCATTATGGTTGTAAGACTTTTCATTGGGTTGAATTAAAGTACCTTAATAAGTTCTACCTCGAAGATAAGAGCGCTGTAGGGAGGAATCATCTCGCCTGCACCGTGCTCGCCATACGCCATCTGATAGGGGATATAAAGGCGCCATTTTGCACCCTCTTTCATCAGCTGAAGTGCCTCGACCCAACCTGGGATAACCTGTGTCACTCCAAACACAGCAGGCTCGCCACGCTTTATCGAACTATCGAAGAGTGTACCGTCTATGAGAGTACCCTCGTAGTGACACTGCACACGGTCGGATGCTGCTGGCTGCTTGCCGGTACCCTCGACGAGTACCTCGTACTGCAATCCACTGGGCAGAGTAACTACACCCTCTTTTTTGCTGTTTGCAGCAAGGAAAGCCTCACCCTCCTCCTTTGTCTTTGCATACGCCTGCTCGGATAGTTCCTGGAAGCGGTCATTTACCACCTTTTGTGCCTCGGTATGTGTCATTTCGGGTTTAGCACCTGTGAGCACAGCCTTAAGGGCAGCTACAAAATCATCCACATTAATATCACTCACACCCATAGATAGGAGGTTCTGTCCTATTCCCATTCCTAATCCGTAACTGAATTTATCCATTGCTTTTCTTTATATTATTAAATATTATATTATCACTATATTACAATACTGTGACCAACCTCTTTTTTTGTCATTTTGTCAGCTTTAACACAAAAGAACAACGATTGATACGCTTGCGAATATACAACATTTTATTTATTATTCTTGTTTTTTGCTAAAAAAATCGGCTCAAAAATAAGATTTTCGCTCTATAACAGATATTTATACTCTAAAATATTTACAATTTGTCAAAAACAAGACGACAAAACAAAATATTAGAAAATCTCCCCCAATAATTTCATTTAGAAATATCGGAGAAGATTAAGAGACCGTTTAATATTATTGAAATAGTTTTCTAAATTCGCGACTTTGTTTCGGTTTCTTTATTTGCTCAATGTGAATAAGCTAAGTTTGCAAATATATGTTAGTAGTCAGAAGAATGGTATTATTATCGCTGTTTTTTTACATTTTTTAACCAACGAATTACAATCGACTACAAACAGCACCGAAACGTCGAAGATTGAGATGCTTTATAACAGAGAAACAGTTCGTAATATTGAATTTATTTTATAAATTCGCGCTGTAATTCGCGCAAGCGCGTATAGCGCGCGTATTTGTACTCTTAAAATATAATAATATGACCGAAACATTGGTGTATATAACAATTGGCTCGTTACTGATAATTGTATATTATCTGTTCAATAAGTATAGAGGCCCTGTCGCCGACCACCACGACGAGCACCACGACACTCCCGACGGGGTGTGCTGCGGACGTCACACCGTATGCGACAAGGGGTACGATAACAGCAATCTCTATTTCGATGATGAGGAACTCGACCGCTATAAAAAGCGTGACGAGAACGATTACACCGACGAGGAGGCCGAGGAATTCCGTCAGGTGCTTTACACTATGAAGGAGGAGGAGGTTGAGCAGTGGGTAAAATGTCTGCAAACAAGACAGATAGCACTACCGGTTCAGGTTAAGGACGAGGTGCTGCTTATGCTGCAATAACAGCTATGGAGATTTTAGAGTACCAATTTTTCCAAAATGCTCTTGTGGGTTGTCTGCTCACAAGTATTGCTTGTGCAATAGCCGGGACTTACATTGTCACACGACGTCTGGTGTTCATAAGCGGCGGTGTCACACACGCATCGTTCGGAGGAGTGGGCTTGGGACTCTATTTGGGCGTAAGCCCACTGCTTAGTGCAATGTCTTTTGCCGTTGCCTCGGCGCTTGGAGTACAATGGATGGGAGCCAACCGCCGTCTGAACGAAGACTCGGCAATTGCGCTGTTCTGGATTGTGGGAATGTCGTTGGGAATAATATTCAGTTTTATGACTCCCGGTTACTCGTCGCAACTATCGACCTATCTTTTTGGCAATATACTCACTGTTACAAACACCGATATTACACTCTTGGCTGTTGTTGCACTTATTCTATCGGCTGTTGCAGTTTTTATGCACCGAGGGATAGTCTCGGTGGCATTCGATCGCGAATTTGCAGCATCTCGTGGTATTCCTGTGGCACTGATAGAATCTATTATGATGACGCTGACAGCAGTTACCATAGTATCGGCACTGCGCCTCATCGGGGTTGTATTGGTAATATCAATGCTTACAGTGCCTGTTATGACAGCAATGCTCTTCTCGCGCAGCTATGGCAAGATAGTGATTCTGTCTATTCCAATAGGCTTTGGCGCATCTGTTGCAGGGCTTATTCTTTCGTATATTGCCGATATTCCTTCGGGAGCAACCATTGTGCTTTGCACTGTGGCTGTATATGCAGTATGCCGATGTTTGCCTTTAGCACACCGAGTAACACAATAAAACACGTTTTTTTCAGTTATAATATTGATATAAACTGCCACTGTGACAAAATACCTCAAATATATACTCCCTGTTCTGCTGCTTATTATCGTGAGCGGATGTGCCAGCCGTAAGAAGAATACGGCTCAGACACGTATGTACCACTCTTTCTTTGCACGATACAACACATTCTACAATGGTAACGTTGCGTTTAAGAAAGGTTACGATGCACAAATAAAAGGGCACAAGGATAATTTCCTTGAGCAGCTGCCTCTGCTCATTGTTAGTGACAAGGCAACGAAGGAGATGGGTAAAAGCGACTACGACAAGGCCATTGAGAAGTCGCAAAAGGCTATAAAAAATCATTCGATAAAGCGTAAGCCTCGCCGCGAGGCCGGCAAAAAACTCACCGAAAAGAAAAAACGTTTCTATGCACAGCGCGAGTTCAATCCCTTCCTGTGGCGTGCTTGGATGATGATGGCCGAGGCGCAATTCCAAAAAGGCGAATTTACCGAGGCGGCAGGAACATATATCTACATCAGCCGTCTATACGAGAATAACCCCGATGTACTTGCAGCTGCAAGGATAGGTCTTGCACAATGTTATGCCGAACTCGATTGGCTCTACGAAGCCGAGGAACTCCTCTCGCGCATCAAGCGCGACAGTGTGCCATCGTCGCTTGGCAGCACATTGGCACACGCAAATGCCAATATGCTCATACGTCAGGAACGTCACGAAGAGGCTGTGCCACACATAGAAAAGGCGATAAAGCGCAAAGGAATAGGCGCCACCGAGCGTGCCCGAGAATATTACCTATTGGGACAGATACAGCAACTTTTGGGTAACAACGAGGCAGCATTCAAAGCCTACTCGAAAGTGATAGCTCAAAGCCCACCCTACGAGCTTGAAATAAATGCCCGCATAAGACAAACCGAGACAATGACAGGCAAGGAGAAGCGCAAGATTATACGCAAGCTCGAAAGAATGATACGCTCGGATAAGAACAAAGAGTATCTGGCGCAGTTATACTATGCTCTTGGCAATGTGCATCTAAGCGCCAAAGACACCTTGCAGGCTGTTCGCGCCTACGAGACAGGACTTGTAAAAGGTGCAGCAAGCGGATACGGCAAAGGGATGTTACACCTATCATTGGCGCAGATTTATTGGGAGCAGCAGAGGTTTTCGAAATCGGGTAGCAATTACAAAGAGGCTATAGGAATAATAAAGGGTGAGGATGAGAAGCACGAGGAGTACAAGCGTCGCTCCGAGATTCTTGGCGAGCTTGCCCCTCACACCGATATCATCGAGAAGAACAGCGAGCTACTGCATTGGAGCCGTATGGACGAGAAAGCACTCACTGCCGAGATTGCCAAAAAGATAGAACAGGCCGAGTTCGAGAAGGAACTGCAAGAGTATATAGAAAAGGAGCAGCGCAAGGCCGAGAAAGGCAGCGAGCTCGAAAATGCCAACACTGCGGCCAATATGAATATCACACAACCGACACTTGAAAAGGCTCAATGGTATTTCTATAATTCGAAACTTGTGTCATCGGGAATAAGCAACTTTAAAAAGAGTTGGGGCGACCGCACTCTAAAGGATTTTTGGAGACTGAGCCGTGAGAATATAACAACTGCGTCGAACGACACATTGGCATCGGACAGCAGCGCCATTGACGGTGCATTAGCATCGGACTCTATTATGAACGACTCGACCACCATTGCCGAAGAGATTGTCTCGGACACCCTATCGACCGACCCCACAACACGCGAATATTGGCTGCAACAGATTCCGTACACCGAGGAGAAAAAGAAAGAGATGCACACAAGCCTTAGCAATGCTCTATTCGACGCTGCAACCATCTTCGAGGGTAAATTGGGCGATAAGCAACTGGCAATGGGCCATTGGGAGAGGCTTGTCAACGAATACCCCGAATACAGCCGCCTGGCCGATGTCTACTACCATCTGTTCCTATGCTCGTCGCGTTGGGACGAACCCGACAAGGCCGAGTTATATAAGAATCTGCTTATAACGCAATACCCCGACAGCGTAAACACAAAGCGCATACAGGAGCCCGACTTTTTCGAGAGTGTAGCCACAAAGAGCCACAAAGAGGACTCGATATATGTAGAGACATACGCAAGCTACACTGCGGCCGACTACGATAAGGCGATAGAGAACAACAGATACGCAGCACATAAATACCCCAAAGGTGCACACCGCTCACGCTTTATGTTCATCGACGCATTGTCGAAGCTATACTCGGGACGTCAGGACGAGGCACTTGCCGCCCTTGACACTTTATTAAAAACATTCCCCAAAGACACCGTTGCAGGAATAGCAACCGAGATTGGCACAGGAATAAAAGAGGGACGACTGCTGCACAGCGGAATATCGACCTCGATATGGGACCGACGATTAGATGGCACAATAAAAGGGGGAACAGATAGCGTTGCAAAATTCAGCGCCGAGCGCAACGAACCATATTACTTTATCCTGGCCTTTCCCAACGACTCGCTCGACGAGAAGCGACTGCTATTCGAGATGGCACGATACAACTTCTCGCGTTATATGGTGCGTAACTTTACGATGGAGTTTAACAAGCAGGCCACAATAACCTTGCTCGAAGTGAAGGAGTTCCTTAGCTTCGACGAGGCATTTGTCTACCGCAAGCGTCTCTACAGCAACGCACAGATGGCAACGTTGCTCGACGGAATAGCCTGTTTCATTATATCAAAATCGAACCTCGAATTGTTATTAAAGTACTACACCTTTGACGATTATACAAGATTCTACGAAGAGAATCTGCTCGCGATACCCGAGCCCGAGATTGACGGATACACGCTTGACGAACCGTTAGAGGAGAAACCCGAGGAGAGCAACAAGAACAGTGAGGATAGTAATAGTAAGAACAAAAGCGATGACAACAGGTCGTTGCAGACAATATAACCGATTATGGCATACCGACTACTTTGGGCCGATGACGAAATTGAACTTCTGAACGCCCACATAATATTTCTGCAAGGAAAAGGCTACGAAGTGACACGTGTCACCAATGGTCTTGATGCAATAGAGGCCTGCAAGGAGGAGACATTTGACCTTGTATTGCTCGACGAGAATATGCCGGGACTAAGCGGTCTTGAGACACTTGTGCAGATAAAGGAACTGCTGCCGGCAACCCCGGTGGTAATGGTTACCAAGAGCGAGGAGGAGGATATTATGGAGCAGGCAATCGGCTCCAAGATTGCCGATTATCTTATAAAGCCCGTCAACCCCAACCAGATTCTGCTGGCACTGAAAAAAAACATCCATCACCGCGAGATTGTAACCGAAAAGACCAACAGCGCTTACCAGCAGAATTTCGGCAAGCTTGGTATGCAGATTTCCGACTCACTGACAATAGAGGATTGGATAGATGTCTACCGTAAGCTGGTATATTGGGAGTTTCAGTTAGAGAATACCGACCAGAGTATGCGCGAGATGCTTGCCTCGCAGCGCGAAGAGGCCAACAATATGTTTGCCCGCTTCGTAAAGAAAAACTATATGCGTTGGATGAGTGCCGACCGCAGCGAACGCCCGATGATGAGCCACGACCTTTTCCGCGAACGTATCTTCCCTTTGATAGACAAGGGCGAGAAGGTTTTTCTAATTGTTATTGATAATTTCCGTTACGACCAATGGCGCGTGCTTGCCAACGAGATTGGTGCCGATTTCTCGATTGAGGATGAGCTATACACAAGTATTCTGCCCACAGCGACGCAGTATGCACGCAATGCAATATTCGCAGGTCTTATGCCCTCGCAAATAAAGAGTATGTACCCCGACCTGTGGGTCGACGAGGAGGAGGACGAGGGTAAGAATCTTAACGAAAAGATGCTCATAGAGACGCAGATTGCACGTTATCGCCGACGCGATACTTTCTCGTACAACAAAGTAATTAACTCGTCACTCGCCGACAAATACATCGACACAATAAACAATTTACAGGGCAATAATCTGAATATTCTGGTAATGAATTTCATTGATATGCTCTCGCACGCACGCACCGAGTCGATGATGGTACGTGAGCTTGCCTCGGACGAGGCAGCCTACCGCTCGATAACCCTTTCGTGGATACGTCACTCGGCGGTCATACGTCTGTTCCGATACCTTGCCGAGAGCGACTATACCGTTATAATTACCACCGACCACGGAAGCGTACAGGTGAACAATGCCATAAAGGTTATTGGAGACAAGAATACGAATACCAACCTGCGATACAAATTGGGTAAGACACTGAACTACAACCCCAAAGAGGTGTTCGAAGTAAAAGAGCCGGCAAAAGCGATGCTGCCCGCACCAAATGTAAGCACCAGCTACATATTTGCTACAGGTGACGATTTCTTTGCCTACCCCAACAACTACAACCACTATGTATCGTACTACAAAGATACCTTCCAGCACGGTGGAATATCACTCGAAGAGATGCTGGTACCACTTATAACACTCAGACCAAAGAAATAATGGAAAAACATATAATAGAGATTCAGAATCTCGATAGCTATGCCACTGCAGCACGTGAATTCATCGAGAAGATGGGAGAGAGACGCATCTTTGCCTTCTATGGCAGTATGGGTGCAGGAAAGACCACATTCATAAAGGCCGTCTGCGAGGCAATGGGAGTCGAGGACGCTATAAACTCGCCTACCTTTGCCATAGTAAACGAATACGAGGATGCCGACAGCAATACCATTTTCCACTTCGATTTTTACAGAATTAAAAGTATTGCCGAGGTTTATAATATGGGGTACGAAGAGTACCTCTACAGCAACGCCTACTGTTTCATAGAGTGGCCCGAGCTGATAGAAGAACTTCTTCCCGAAGAGACAGTAAAAGTAACCATCGAGGAGACACCCGAGGGACAACGCAAAGTAACAATGGAATAACAACAAACATACACCGTACTATGAAGATTAACGCAAATGCCACAGGCACAAGAACAATAGAAATTGACGAGGAGCATCTGCTCACCATACAGCGATACTCGCTCTTCGAGCGTATAGCAAACAGTATAGGAATTATCGACGAGGAGTCGTTGGAGAAACTGCGTTGCACTGTTCGTTCGCTCATTGCATCGCAGGCCGAGGATAGCAAGGCGCTACTGCGTCTGGCACTTGTGCTCTACGATGACAATATGAAATCTCTTGGCCTGAGCAACCTCATCGACTGCTACAACAATTGGGTTGCAGAGCAACAGCAAGAAGAGCCTGTAAACGAGCAAGAGTAATGGCCGAAAGAAAAATAACCGATTGGCTGCCCACAACACGCAAAGAGGCACAAGCACGTGGTTGGGAGCAGATGGACGTTGTCATATTCAGTGGCGACGCATACGTCGACCACCCCTCATTTGGTGCAGCTGTCATCGGCCGATTGTTAGAGGCCGAGGGGCTGCGTGTTGCAATAGTTCCGCAACCTAATTGGCAGGACGACTTGCGCGACTTCAAGAAGATGGGGCGTCCACGTCTCTTCTTTGGAATATCGGCAGGCTGTATGGACTCTATGGTAAACAAATATACCGCAGCCAAACGTTTCCGTAGCGAGGATGCCTACTCGCCCGACGGCAAGCATAGTATGCGTCCCGAATATGCCACAACGGTGTATGCCAATGCCGTAAAAAGCCTTTTCCCCGACGCTCCGGTACTCATTGGCGGCATCGAAGCCTCGATGCGCCGCTTCACGCACTACGACTATTGGCAGGATAGCCTAAAGAAGAGCATCCTTGTCGATAGCAATGCCGACATCTTGGTCTATGGAATGGGCGAACAACCCATACTAGCCATTGTAGACGCACTGAAAAAGGAACTTGAGATAAGTGGCGAGCAGTATATGACAGCACAACGTGCCCGAGAGATTACAGCCGATATTCCGCAAACAGGGCACCTTGTCAAGAGAGTTACCAAAGGCGACAACGACACTCTCCTGTTCTCACACGAAGAGTGCACAAAGAGCAAAGAGAAGCAAGCTGCCAATTTCCTCGCCATTGAGAAAGAATCGAATCGCGTAAATGCCCGTCGACTCATTCAACCCTGCTCCGAGGGGGCAATAGTGGTAAACCCTCCTTTTGCCACAATGACTACCGAACAACTCGACCATAGTTTCGACCTGCCCTACACTCGTCTGCCCCACCCCAAATACAACGGTAAGCGCATCCCCGCATACGATATGATAAAATTCTCGGTGAACATACACCGAGGCTGTTTTGGCGGATGCGCCTTTTGCACAATCTCGGCACATCAGGGTAAGTTCATTGCTAATCGCAGCGAAGAGAGCATTTTACGTGAGGTAAAGGAGATTGCCAAGCTACCCGATTTCAAGGGTTACCTGAGCGACCTCGGAGGTCCCTCGGCAAATATGTATATGATGCGTGGTCGCAACAGTGCCGCTTGTGCAAAATGTTCGCGTCCCTCGTGTATACAACCTAAAATATGCCCCAATCTTAATATAGACCACACACCGCTACTCGAACTCTACCGCAAGGTAGATGCTCTGCCACAGATAAAGAAGAGTTTTATAGGTAGCGGAGTACGCTACGATATGCTGCTGCACAAGAGCGGCGACAAGGCTATTGACGAGGCATCGGCACGATATACCGAGGAGCTTATAAAGAACCACGTGAGCGGCCGTCTGAAAGTGGCTCCCGAGCACACTTCCGACAACGTTCTGCGTCTGATGCGTAAGCCATCGTTTGCACAGTTCCACGAGTTCAAACGCATCTTCGACCGCATAAACAATGCCCACAACCTGCGACAGCAGCTTATTCCCTATTTCATAAGCAGCCACCCCGGAAGTACCATCGAAAGTATGGCCGAGCTTGCAGCCGAGACACGACAGTTGAATTTTCATCTCGAGCAGGTGCAAGACTTTACACCAACACCAATGACGATGGCAACAGAGATGTATTACACAGGCATTAATCCCGAGACAAACGAAAAGGTCTACTGCGCACGCTCAATGCGCGACAAAGAGGCTCAGAGGATGTTTTTTTTCTGGTACAAGCCCGAGGAACGCCGCCGTCTGCGCGAAACGCTGAAAAAGCTCGGACGCAACGACCTTATAAAGAAAATGGGAATATAAACCCCTATTGTCCGCGAAAATTTACGTGGAGGTAAGTCACTGACAATACATTGCGCATAGGGGCGATATTTAATCGCCCGAAACAGCAGCTGTTCTTAAAAGTGAGAAATAGCTTATTGATTCTATCATCCACAGAAAATTTATACTGAGCCATTTCTTAAGCTCAATATAAAAACTAAAGAGTCAACGGCGCACCGTTGACTCTTTAGTTTTTATTCCTCTACAAGTTCAAAATCCTCTTTTGTAACACCACAAAGGGGACATACCCAATCCTCGGGGATATTCTCAAAAGGAGTTCCCGGTTCTATACCACCCTCGGGGTCGCCAATCTCGGGATCATAAACCCAGTGGCACACTGTACATACATATTTCTTCATAATTGTCAAGTTTTTAAGTTTATATTATAACATTTAATCTCCAATTTTTGTTTCTTAAAATTATTCAAAGATATTTCTCAATTATCTCTTGGATACCATCTGAGGCTCCTTTTTTTATTGCAGTGACACCACGCACTCCCCGCACCTCGACCTCATTTGGGTCGACGAGATAGATAGGAACGCCTGTCGACACATAGTTAAGAAGCCCTGCAGCGGGATACACATTCAGTGAGGTACCGATGATAATAAAAACATCAATATCGCGAAGCGCCATTATTGCATCTTCGATGCGTGGTACCGCCTCACCAAACCACACGATGAAAGGACGTAGCTGAGAGCCGTCGGCAGCCTTGTCGCCCATCTTTATCTCGGGTGCATCGGCAGAGAGCGTACACACCTGCGACAGGTCGTGCGGCGCACGTGACGAACAGGCCTTCATAAGCTCGCCGTGCAGGTGTATGATATTGGTAGAACCTGCGCGCTCGTGCAAGTCGTCAACATTCTGAGTGATGACAGTTACATCGTGACTCTTCTCAAGTTCGGCAATGAGTCGGTGTCCTTTATTCGGTTCTTTTGTAAGCAACTCGAGACGTCGCTTATTATAGAATTCAAGTACAAGCGAGGGGTTGGCAATGTACCCTTCTATAGTGGCTACCTGCTCAACAGGATACTCGTCCCACATACCGTTACCGCCACGAAAAGTGCTTAGACCACTCTCGACGCTCATTCCGGCTCCTGTAAGTATCGCAATTCTCTTTCTCATACCCGATTTATTTTGTTACCTGCAAAAGTAGCATAACTTTTAAGATTTACACTACTTTTTTAGTTTATTTATGTTAATAGATTCTCGAATTATATAATATAGCGTATGAACTTATGTGGCTTGTTTGCTAAATTCAGCCTTTCATTGTTATTTTTCTCCAACTTTTCGTGCCGACGAAAATTTGGCAAAAGGCTCTGCGCACAGAAAATCTTAACGTAAAATGCTCACGATGTTTTTTGGGTGCTGCGGAACTCGCTTCGCTCAAACATCCTCGCACTTAATCCAAAAAACATCTACCATTTTACTAATTTTCCTATGGCGCACCAATGAACAACCTTATGAT
>JAGBBX010000008.1 GCA_017938245.1 Bacteroidaceae bacterium | reverse complement strand
TTATTATCGTACCAACTTTTACTTTAAAACTATGAAAAACACCGAGGGGGTGCCTTACGGCAGGGGGCTCGAAGTCCCCGAGAGTAGTGTCTTATCCGTAGTTCTTATATTGTTAGCAATTGCAAACATAGTAACTAATAATAAGAAATACATTTCAGGCGTTGATAAAACCGTTTCTTACGCATAAAATAAATCCCAAAAGTTAGACAAAAAACTTTTGGGATTTATTTCAAGATGAAGTTTCTTTTTATAGAATTATTGTTTCTCTATCTCCTCTTCTATAAGGTGAATCTTCTTTAGGATTATCTGTGCATCGTCTTTCAGTTTCTCCATCTTCTGACGAATTACGTCGACAAGGCTCTGACCCTTCTTGTTCGATGTGCTAAGGAAACCAAGATTGTTCTCGTAGGTCTGTATCTCGGCTTTCAGATTCTCGTATTGACGGATAAGGCGCTCGCGCTCGCGTGACAGGCTGTTGCCACCCTTTGAAATGTTGTTGCGGAAGTCGGCAAGCTTACGTGCGTTGGCGTTGACGTGCAGACGCTCGTAAACAGCATTAATGGCGCTCTTGTACTCCTTGTAGAGCTTGTCTTTCTCTTTGAAAGGTACAAAGCCGATGCCGTTCCACTCGGCAGTGAGGGTGTTGATGCTCTTTATCTGCTCCTCCTCGGGGAGTGTTTCGTCGATAGCTTTTACTCTTGCTATTACGTCGCGCTTGTTCTTTAGGTTCTCTTGCTCTACGCTGCGCTGCGATGAGGTTGCCTTGTTGCGACGCTCGAAGAATGTGTCACAGGCGCTGACGAAACGTTTCCACAATGCATCGGAGTATTTTTGTGCTACGGGGCCAATCTCTTTCCACTCTTTCTGCAATTTGGTGAGTTTGTCTGCTGTCTCTTTCCACTCTTCGCTGTCTTTCAATGCCTCGGCCTGCTCGCAAAGGGCGCGTTTCTTTTCGAGATTCTCGGCAAGAGTCGATTTTACGCTCTTGAAGAACTCACTCTTACGTCGGAAGAACTCGTCGCAAGCAAAGCGGAAACGCTCGAAAATCTTAAGGTTCATCTTCTGCGGTGCAAAGCCAATCTCTTTCCAGCGTGCCTGCATATCAAGAACCTTATCGGTGGCGCTGTTCCACGCCTGATAGCTTGTGAGGCTCTCGAGGTCCATAGCCTCAATCTCCTCACAGATGGCGGTCTTTTGGTCGAGGTTGGCGCGCTCGCGCTCTTTCTTACCCTCGAAGTGCTCTTGGTGACGACGGTTTACGGCGGTAGATGCTGCCTTGAAACGGTTCCACACCTCCTCGCGCAATTCGGGTGCTACGGGACCCGCCTCGCGGAATTCGTTGTGCAACTGCTGTAACTGACGAAATGCAGCTACGATATCCTCCTCTTCGATAAGTGCCTCAGCCTGCCGGCATAGGCGTGTCTTTATCTCGAGATTCTTCTTGAAGTCATACTCGCGGAACTCGTGGTTCAGTTTAAGAACGTCGTAGAACTGCTCGACATACTGCTGGTACTGCTTCCAAAGTGGGGTAACCTTGTCCTGAGGAATCTTCTTTATCTCTTTCCAGCGTGTCTGTATTGCTCGGAATTCGTTTACCTCAGGTGTTCCCTGCTCGGCTTTCTCTACAAGCTGCTTAAGCTCGTCGAGCATAGTGAGCTTTGTCTCGTAGTTGGCCTGCATCTCCTCTTCTTGTGCCTTGAGCCACGCGCTGCGCTTCTCCTTAATAAGATTCATTGCAGCCTTGAAGGTCTCTTCGAGAGCGTCGGGCCGGGGTACGAAGAGGGCCTCTTCGCCGCCATCGGCAACAAACTTTTTGCGTTCCTCTTCAATTTCTACTGTGCGTTGTTTATAGAACTGAACCTTTAGTGCTTCGGCCTCGGCGCGGCAGTTGAGTGCATCGTCGCTCTCGGCAATTACCTGCAAGCGTTCGATAATCTCCTGACGTGTGGCCGGTTTTGAGCCGATATTTGCACTCTCCTCGTCGTTTGTGGCGAGAATCTCTTCTGTTGTCTCCTCAACAGGTCGTTCGTGGCTCAACTCGGTCGTAGCGGCATTGGCAGCCTGTTCAGGGGTGTTCGCGATACTTTGCTCTTGGAGCTCGGTATCCGGTTTCAATGTTTCACTCATCTGCTTAATTTTTATAGTTGTTATATGTGCGAAAAAACGATGCCGCATAACTTCTCAATTTTGCTGTCAGCACTGAATTTATTGCTATACAACGATTGACGGCTTGCGGCAGCTTCGTTTCTTACATCATCTGAGGTGCGAATATAAGAATAAGTTTCGGATTTTGATGCTTTTGCCGATAAAACTTTTTAATTTTTGTTTCTAGAGTATTACGGGAATATTAAGGTTTTTTATATATAAGGTGATATTTTTGTAATAATAGGATTTTGCGATTGACGATTATTCACTAATTTTGCATCGAAAATGAAATAGATTTTATACTGTTATACTATTATTGCAGTATATTACGTGCAAATTACATTGTGTCTCAACAACTTCGATGATGGTGTTTTAATTTTATAAATATGAAAAGATTTTTACTTTCGTTTTTTTCTTTTGTAGTTGTGCTTTCGGCAATGGCCGAGACATATACCTACAAATTTGCAAATGGTGACCTTAAAACCGATGCAGGTGTGATTACTCTTGGCGATTATGAGTGGAATGCTTCGGCTGCCAACCAAATTAACTGGAATGCCAATGGCAAGGGTATTCAGATTGGCTCTAAGGCGGCTCCTTGTGCTTCTTATACTCTTAGCACTAAGGCTTTTGCCGATTTTACAATCAAAAGCGTCACAGTGAACAGCAGTATCGCAAGTTCGGGCGATGCCAAACTCACAATTAAGGTTGGTGACAAAACATCCGATGCTTTCTCTCTTACAACATCCGATGTTCCCTACACATTTACCTGTGACGATGCTTCGGGCGAGATTGTTATCAACTGGACTGCATCGCAGCGTGCCTATTATGTATCGCAGATAACAGTCGAGTATCAGCTTCCTGCCGATATGGTCGAGGTGCCTGCTCCTGTATTCAAGACTACCGAGGGTGTATATGCCGATGAGATTACCGTAGAGGCTGCTACAAGCGACGAGGCTGCCATCCTATTCTACACAATCGATGGTACCGAGCCCAGCTACGAGGATTATCTGGCACAGACAGGAACAACAAAACGTAGCGGATACTATGTCCTCTATCAGAAACTTACCGAGAGTGCAACTATTAAGGCAATGGCTGTACTAACCGATGGCGATGCTGTATATAAGAGCAAGGTAACCGAGGCATCTTATATTATCTCGGCTACAAAACCCTATCAGCAAGCGTCGGCAATTACTTCGGGTAGCAAATATGGTATTATGGCTGCCGATTCTGTAGCAATGCCTCTCGCTGCCGATAAGAGCTACGGCTATCTTTATACCGATACAGTAAATGCTAAAGGCGCTTACATCGAGACTGTAGAGTATTTCGGCTTTACCTTTGAGAGTGCCGAGGGTGGTTACACCATAAAGGACGTAAACGGTCGCTATCTTTATATGACAGGCAATTACAATAGCTTCAACGTATCCGAGACACTCCCTGCCGAGGGTGCTGTGTGGAGCGTAGAGATTGCTCAGGATGGTGCAGCAACAATAAAGAATGTGGCAAAGGATAAGACAATTTACTATTCGTTGCAGTATGCCTCTTTCGGTTGCTATGCAGCCGACAAGGTAAATGAGAATATGGTTCTTCCCAAACTCTATCTGCAGCGCGAATATCCCGAGGCAATAGTTGTTCCTGCCGATGACAGCGTACTCGATAAGTTCCAGACGATAACAATATCTTGTCCTTTGGGTATTAAGGCTGCCGATGATCTTAAGGTTGAGGTTCTTGGTATGGAGGGAGATAATATAATGAAGTGCCGTCAGGTTGATGCCAATACTATTGAGTTCAGCCTCGACGCTCCTGTTATTGCCGATAACAATATGACTCTTATGGTCTATTTCACCGGTGATATTCTCTTGGAACCCGATGGAATGGCAGTGCCTATGGTATTCAAGAACCGTTGTCTTATGTATATTGTGATGGGTGATGCTCCTGCTGCAACAATCAAGGAGGTTAAGCCTGCCGATGGTTCAACGGTAGAGAAACTGTCGTATATCCTCTTTACATTCAGCTACTATGTAGGTGCTACCGAGGACGAGGCTACATTCCCCAAACTCCACCGCGAGGGTAGCGACGAGCTAATCCCTGTTGAGTTTACTCTTGACACCGAGGATGGTACAGGCAAGGTGGCTCATATGGATGGTGCGTTGCGCGTTATTGAGCCTGTTACAGCCAACGGCAATTATATCCTTGAGATTCCCACAGGCTACTTTGTCGATGGTAACGGTCGCTCACTCGATGGCATTACACTAAAGTACACAGTAAAGAACGATGGTACAGGTATTGACGATGTTGAGGCTGCTGCCAACGGTTACATTGTATACAGCCTACAGGGTGTAAAGGTACTTGAAACAACCGACGCAGCTCGTTTGAATGCTCTTCCCGCAGGAGTGTATATCGTAAACGGAACAAAGGTGTTGGTAAAATAAACCGATATTTATAGTAGAAAAAGTTCCTCCAAAAGTCTGAACAACTATTGGAGGAACTTTTTTGTGTAAACGTTTATAGGATAATTCCTTGTGTTTTTGATATTTTATTGCAAGAGATTGCTTTCCGGGTTGCTCGAATCTCAGCAGAAAAGAAAAAACTTATTCGGGACTTGCGGGCGATTATAAATCGCTCCTGCTTTTCTCTTTCCTCTTATTACTTCTTGTTGGCTATAGCCTCTTTTGCAGCAGCCTCGGCCTCTTTTATTTTATTGAGGAAACTGTCTACATCTTTGTCGGCACCGATAATCTGTCCTACGCAGTTGCCCTCGGTGTCTACAATAAGATAGGTGGGGTATATCTCTACGCCATATTTCTTGGCTATGGTAAGACCCTCACCCTCTTCCATATTTCGCATAATAGCAACGAAATGTTCGTTCATATATTCTCCCATTTTGTTCTGTGGGAAGATATTTTTCTTCATCATTCTGCAGGGACCGCAGCTGTTTGTGTGGCACTCGATGAACACCAGTTTGCCCTCACTCTTTGCCTTCTCTATTGCCTCCTGCAGCGTTATATCTTGGAAGTTTGTGCCTTTGTTCTCTTCTACTACTTTCTGTTCTACAACCTCACTCTTGCTCTCTTGTGCTGTCGACTCGCTCTGTTTGTTCTCTCCCGAGCACGAGCATATTGCCAACGCGATAAAAAGAGCTGTTGCCACTCTTCTTTTTATAGTTCTCATTGTTTTATTTATTTAGTGTGTTTAAGATTATCTTTCTCATATCCTCTCCGGGGCCGGGGGCGTATGCCGATACAATTTTTCCATCCTTGTCGATAATCATATAGCGCGGAACGCCCGATATGTGGTAGCTGCTTTCGAATGGTGACTCTGCGTCGCAATCGGGGAAGAGATTGGTCACCTCTTGCATATTACGCTTTTTGATTGTAGCGAGCCACTGCTTCTTGGCGCTCTTGCGGTCGATAGATACTGCTAAGAATTTTACGTTGTTGTTATTCTCGAATTCCTTGCTTAGCTCTATGAACGCGGGCATTTTAGCCAGGCAGCTGCTGCACCAGGTAGCCCAAATGTCTATGACAACTACTTTGCCTCTGTATTGCGATAGTGTGTACTCCTTGCCGTCGCTGTCAAAAAGTGTTGCGTCGGGGGCCGGATTGCCGGGCATTATGGGTGCGTAGCTGTCGTATAGTGCAAGAATTTGCTGTCGCAGCGGACTGTCGGCTACGTTCTTCTCTATCAACGGGCGTATGCTGTATAACTCCTCGCTGCATCCCGAGTTTCTGAAAGGGAAGAACAGTTTGCGCATATATGCTTCGTGCAGTGCATTGTTCTTGCAGCTAAATACGGTGCGCAGTTTGTCGTAGTCGTGTTTGTTTATTCCTTTTGCTCTGTAGAATACCGTTACTGTTATTCCGTCGCGGGCCTCCTCAAATGTCGCTCCCTTTTTCATTGCATCGAGTGTCATATAGTGGTCGGCAAAGCGGGCGGTGTCTCTCGCTAACATAAAATTGCTTACGATACTGTCGTCGAATAGCAGAGTCTCTATGCGGCTGGGAAGCTCGTCGATGTCGCTGTTTTTGCCTCGGCAACTAAATATGTATTCGCCACTATTCCACACATAGTGACACAAATTTTTGGTGTGCAGATTACTGTTCCCGCTTCCTATCTCCAGTGAGAGGCTGTCGTAAAGGGTCATAATCTCTTGCGACGAATTGAAACTTCTCGTTGTCCACGCCTCATCGATATTCGGTGGGGTGGTGCAGGCTCCTTGCAGCAGGGCAAATGCTGCTATAATAAGAACCTTTATATTTGTAATACTTAGTGTCATTATTTGTTTTTTCCGTATGAGATTTTTACAAGGTCTACTCCGTGGCGCTTCATCATATAATCGATAACAATATCACGTTTTTCGTGTATCATCGGGTAGAGGCTCGAGGGGTAGCGCTGCTCGAACTCCTCGGGGGTAAGCCACATAATGTTCTTTATGTATGTGGTAAAGAGGTTGTAGTTCTTGTTGCTCTTCTCCCAATACGATGTACTTGTAAAATAGGATTCTACCCACACTTGTTTTCTTTGTCCTGTTCCGAAGTTATCGTTAATCATATCTACAAAGCCGAGCTTGTACTTGTACTTAGCCGATTCGGGCTTTTTAATGTCCATTGTGTCGTTGAAATTGAACCCTGCCCAAAACTCGTCGGGCGAACCTAACTCGTTCTTTTTGTCGAGGTTCTTTATAAGTTCTATTATCAGCATACAACGCTGTTGCTTAAGAGTATATTCGGCCTCGCTGCTGTTCATCATTTCATCGGTGAAGCTTATAGCCCAACAGTCGAATGTTCCCTTCATAAGCATCTTGCGCGGGTCGGTATCGGTACCGCCAACCTCCTCGTCGCTTTCGTCGCCAAAATCGCGAGGTTCGGTGCGCAGGTTATCTATCATATAAATTTTTACAGGGAATGCCGAATTGGCAAACTCCTTACCGATATTCGGGAATATATCTTCTTTAAAGTAGTTGACATAGTAGGGTAGCTGCTCCTCGGGCAGATTCCACGATGGTGCGTCGCGCTCCTCTTCGCTACCTGCTACGTATATATCACCTGTTCCTGTCGATACCCACTCGCGGTTAAGGTCGGCCTCGGTAACATCTTTGTACAGCAGATACACTCCAAACTCGTTCTTAATATCGTTTATGATACTATCGTATTTGCTGTCGCCTTGCGGAAATCCTCCGCGTATGGGCGAGTAGTTGCCCGACGGGGTTATTGCATCCTCGCTCTCGCGGCAGGCGCTTAGCAGTGCGAGGCTCGCCAATGCTATTATAAGATACTTTTTCATCTTCTTGGTCTGTTTGTTAGAAGCTGTTTATATTTCTGAAGAGTAAAATCTCGGTAGAAACTATTTTGATGTTGTGCTGATGGGTAAACGTTTCTCGGGCAGAGGGTTCTGCACAAGCTTTCCGTTCTTTTGCATAGCTTCGTTAGGGATGGGAATTGTATACAAAAGGTCGCACTCCTCTAAGCGATAGGTGCTGCTATGCTCCTCGCTATCGTACCAGGTGTGTGTTATTGCCGGCATTCCCCAGCGTCGAAGGTCGAACCAACGATGTCCCTCGAAACATAGCTCGCGGCGACGCTCGGCACGTACAAACTCAATAAGCTCATCTTTGTCGCCGAACTGCTCCTCTTCGAAGTCCTCGGGGTCGAAACGCTTTTCGCGCAGTGTGTTCAGAGCATATTCAGCCTCTTCTCTGTTGTCCATCATTGCACAAGCTTCGGCATAGTTCAGATAGGCCTCGGAAAGACGCAGACAGCGTCCGAACTCTCCTGTAACCACCTTGGGCAGATAAAAATCTTTCTCGATGGTTGTACCGTTCTGACTGGCCTTGATGGTAGTAGGTTCGATGTTTATCTTGCCGTATGCCATATACATCATTTCGCCCGACCATCCTTTGGGTGATGATACAATGTAGCGTGTCAGACGAAGGTCGAAGTCATCGAATGTACTAATAAGCCCCTCTGATGCCTGGAAGTAGGCGTGCATTCTTTGGCCGGTATTTGTGTTTGTGCTTGTTACATATTCAGATACCCATCCAAACATATCCTTGATATATCCGTATGGCCATATTGTCTCGCTCGATTTGTTCGAGGCATACGAGATATAGTTATTTATTGTACGACCGTCAAGGGTTGTGGTCATAGGAACCTCGTTAAGGTCTTGCAACGAGAAATTTTTGTTATCCATAACCAAACGGGCATAGTAGGCAGCCTTCTCCCAATTCTCCATATAAAGGTAGGTGCGCGAGAGTACCAATTGCACCATTGGCAGATTGGTGCGGAAACCTCCGTTCCACTGCTCATTCTGAGGTAGCGAAAGATAGGTCTCCTCGGCTGTGTGAAGGTCGCTCAGAATTTGTGTGTATACCTCGCGGACTGTTTTACGTGCCAGGTAGTCGGGGCTCTCTTCAATGGCGCTGTGCAGTTTCAGTGGTACTCCGAGCGAGTCGGGAGCATAGTTGTAGGGCATTCCAAAGAGGTTTACAAGGTTCAGATAGTAAAAACCGCGCAGTGCGTATGCCTGTGCCTTTACCTTGTTTATATTCTCCTCGGTGTCATTTACCTCGGGCAGATAGTCAATTACTGCATTTGCTCCAAGAATCAGTTCGTAGTAACTTTTGTAGAGATTTGTATTTCGCTCGTTGGCATTCTCCATTATTTCGAACATATCGGGTTGCCAGGTGAATGATGCTGTGTATTTATTGGCATCGAATCCGCTGCTGGGTTCTTGATAAGAACTTGCCTCTATGTCGTCGTCAAGCAGATTCAAGAAGGCATTGAACTCGTCGAGGTCGTCGCGCTGATAGGCCTCGCCCAAAAGTAACTCGTTAAGTGATACTGCATCTTTGGGCACAAACTCACTCTTTGAGTTTGGCTCAAGAAAGTCGCCACAGGCATTAAGCACCAGTAGTGCAGAAATTGCTAATATGCTGTTTCTCAGTTTCATAATTATCGTTCATTTAAAATCCTAAACTCAGCCCCATTGAGTAGACACGAGGCTGTATGGTGTATCCCAACTCGGGGTCGTAACCTTTCCAATCGTCGCTTGCAATAACAAACAGATTGTTGATATTTGCGCTCAACTGTATGCGCGACATTCCAACCTTTTTACACAGCTTGCGTGGCAGGTTGTATGATAGCGAGATTTGTGTACAGCGTAGGAACGATGCGTCGGCAACTCGTACATCTGAATTTGCCCACATCGAGTAGATGTCGTCAAAAAGGCCGTTGGGGAGATTCAGATTGTATAGGTCGCGCACCGAGGTGTATAGCGCAGGTATATTTGTGTTTGCTTCGTCACCGGGCTTTTTCCAACGGTCGTTAAGCTCTTTTGATAGGTTGCCGAAGATGTCGGGCATCTTACCGCCTGTAAAGGTAGAGTAGGGGTTGGGCAGACGTTTCTTTGAACCCAAGATAAGTGCAAAATCGGCTCCGAAATTAAAGTTTTTCCAACGCAGACGGGTGTTGAATCCTCCTGTAAAGTAGGGCTCGCTCTGTCCCGAATAAACAAGGAATGTTGTCGGGTCTATTGTGGGGTCTCCATTGACTGCATCGTATGTGGCGTGTGCAAATGTGGGGTAACCGTTTGTGCCGTCGAGTCCTGTGAATTTATACGACCAGAATGCCGAGAGGGGGTAGCCGTTCTTCAAAGGACGGTCGTGGTTACCACTGAGGAAGTCGTTGTGTGTCAGCTCATCGGCCTCGGCGGTGCGGTCGTCGTCTCGTGAACGGTTCCAGTTCTTGCTGGCGTTCATACCTATTGTCCAGGCAAAGTCGTTTGTGCGGAATGGGGTAAAGTTCAGCGTAAACTCCAATCCGTGATTGGTAATGACTGCACCGTTAAGGGGCATACGCGATGTACCATACTCCTGAGCGATATCCTGTGTTATTATGGCGTGTGAACGGCGTCCGTAGTACTCCATATTCATTGATATTCCAAAGAGTGCAAGGTCGAGACCAAGGTTCCAGGTCTTTGTGCGTTCCCATTTGAGGTTGGGGTTAGCAAGGCTCGAAATAGAGAGGTAGTACTCGCCATAGCTGTCGAGCAGGCCTTCGTATCTTACTATCATCTCGGGGCTAATGCTGTTTACGACATTTCCCTGTATACCGTATGTGGCACGAAGATTGGCTTGGTCGAGCCAGGGGATATACTCCTCGACAAATGCCTCCTGTGCAATCTTCCACGATGCTCCGAATGACCAGGTGGGGTCGAACTGTTTGTTGGTGTCCTGTCCGAATCGGTTCGATGCATCGGAACGTACGTTTACGTTTACAACGTAACGGTTTTTCATCGAGTAGGCAACGGTGGCAAAGAACGACATATAGTTGGTAACGGTAGAGGTCTTGCTCCAGCCACCGTTGTATAGCTGTGTCATTGGGCCCCAGCCAATGTTGATGCTGCTTCCAATAGGCTTGAAATTCTCGGGCAGTGTGGGCGATACAATAATTTCGCCACGCTCGGGAACGTATCCGTAGGCTATGTTACCGTCGCTCTCGCCCTCGCTCGAACGAACCTCCATACCAAGCATAGCATTCAGACGATGGTTCTCGTTGAACTCTTTGCTGAACGATAGTCGGTGCGAGGTACTGTACGAGAGTGTCTGTTGGTTCGATTGCTTGAGCACGCCGCCAAAAGGCATAAGCGCTGCATTGTATTTTTCGCTGCCTGCCTTTTCGCTGCCATAGGGGTAACCGCGATATAGTTGTTCGACCTGCGACGTTCTCTCTCCTGCGAAGCTCTCGCTCTTGTTGCTGCTTAGCGCGATGCTTGCTGTGGCATTGTATGTGAGCCAGCTAAGAATCTTGTACGATACGTTGGCCGAAGCGTTGAACATTGAACCGCGATTCTTGGAGTAGCTGTTCTCCATCTCATTGAAAATATTGTAGCTGTATTGGTTAAGGTCGCCAAGCTCACTGTTGTATTGGTAGCGGTAGTATTTGTTGTAGAATACACGGCTGCCGTCGAGGTTATATGCCGGGATGGCGCGGTTGGTGTTCATCGCATAGCTGTATGGGTTGACGCCTGCACCGTAACCCTCGGAATTTCTTACGCTTCCGTTCAGCTGTACGCTAATGTTCAGACGGTCGTTTACGTTGCTGTTGATACTTAGTCGGGTGGTTATCTGGTCGTTCTCGTTACCAATCTCGTAACCCTTGTTGTCCGAGTAACCCACCGATGCGTTGTAGGTGTATCGGTCTGTTCCACCCGATATGCTAAGATTATGATTCTGACTCACCGAGTTACGGGTGAGAAGGTCGAACCAATCGGTGTTTACGGTCTCTAACCTTTGCAGATAGGTCGAGAACTGCTCCTCGTTTATCATACGTTTGTTGAACATCGCCATAAGTCCCTCGTAGGTGTAAATCTGTGGCAGCGGCTCACTCTGATAGCGCACGCCTGCCTCGTATGCCTCCTTACTGAACTGTATGCGCTCGAAAGAGTTCATAAAATCGTACATATCGTATCTGGGGCGCTCGCGCACCGACAAGTTGGCCGAATAGTTCACACTTATGCGTCCGGGAACTCCCTTCTTGGTTGTAATTACAATTACACCGTTCGATGCTTTTGAACCATATATTGCTGTTGCCGAAGCATCCTTCAGCACTGTGATATTATCAATGTCTTGTGGGTTGAGCCAAGAAATCTGATTACCGATAAGCTCGCGCATATCCGAGGTTATCGAGGAACTCATATCGATGCTTATAGGGTCTTCTTGAATAACGCCATCAACCACCCACAGAGGGTCGCTGTTACCCAATATAGTGGATGTTCCGCGAATGGTAATTTTGGGCGATGCGCCTACACGTGCCGAACTGTTTATTACGGTCATACCGGCAACCTTTCCCTGTAGCATCTGGTCGATGTTTTGGTAGGCAGGCATCATAATATCGTCGGCTTTTACGGTGGTAAATGCTCCCACCATATCTTTACGGGGGAGTTTGTTGTAGCCGTCCTCTACAATGCTCACCTCGTTCAGCATAGCCTCGTCGCTTTTGAGAACAATATTCAGATGCTCTTTTGCAGTTGCAACAGCGAGTTTCATCCTTACCGTTTTTGTACCCACGAAACTGATTACAAGCTCGGTGTTCGATGAACTTACATTTGTTTCAATCTTGAAATCACCGTTTACGCCTGTACTTGTGCCACGCAACATCTTCTTTTGCGCCATAATGGCAACACTTGCACCCGGCAGTGGGGCGCCGAACTCGTCGGTGACAGTTCCGGTTAGTGTTGTGGCACTCTGTGCATATAGTGCAGGTGCACATAGCAGACACAATAGGAAACATAGGATTTTGTGTGTCATTTGTTTAGTGCTCATAGTGTTTGCTCGAATTTATTTACAATTTTATTTTGTTTGCTAAAATAGTGTGAAATTTTCTTATATGCTAACAAAAAATGAAAAAACTATTGTTAATTATAATATGAAACACTATTTCGAACAGGGGTTGCGGCTAATATTTCCGGTGTTTTGTAGGTATTATATTTAAAAGTTAAATAATGTTAATACAATTAATAAAGAATGTGTATTTCTTAATAAATTGTATTTTTGCAAATGACAAACGAATTATGAACCTTTAAATATTTAATAAAGAAACAGACAGTATTTATGAACGCTACCGAAAGTTAAGTTTGCCTATAAGGTGAATTCTTTCAAAAGAATTAAAGAAATTGTTTATGATTCTTGGAAATAGTGGATACAATTCCATTCCGATGAATCGGGGACAATTTAGAATGAACAAATAAACATTAACAACGGAGAGCGTTTCTGTTCGTATATTTTTTTTGAGCTTTAGCTCTTGTTCTCTCTACTTAGAATACCGCCAATATTCGCTACACGAGAACAAGTTACTGAATGTTCGCGCCTTATGGCGTGAATCATTCGTGCTTGTTGTGTAGCAGGGTCACTTGGCGGTAACCTTAAGTAGTAACAAGATACGAATGGTTTACGCCTTTTTAATTACACAAACTATGAAAAAAATTATTTTAATGGCATGCGTGATGTGCCTTTCTTTGAGTGGAGTTTATGCACAGGTTCAAACCAATAATGTAAAAGTGCAAGTAACAGACACTAAACAAAATTCAGGTTTTGATTTTTCTTACTTGGCCGTTGACGATGGTTGGGGACTAGGAGGTGACCTTTTGATGGGCCATTTTGCTTTAGGCTTCAAGTATATTGGTGGCGAGGAAAATGATTATATGAAAAGTAACACCTCGTGGATTCTGTCTGCTGGTTACAATCATCGTTTTTGGTTGGGTGAGTTGTTCTATATTGATGCTCGTGCAGGTTTGCAGTATATGAAGTCATCGTATGAGATGTATGCGGGTACAAAAACTATTACTAACACAATTGGTTATGGCTCAAATAGAAAAGAGTACTCATATACCGTAGAAGTTTGGGAAGATGGTGGTGATGATGGTTTCGGACTATATTTTACTCCTCGTGTAGGTTTGGCGTTAGGAAAGTCCTTTGCAATATCTGCTGGTTATGAATGGAACTTTGCCGATTTTAAATTCGATAAAGAGCATAGAATCGACTACTTTACAATAGGTATGTCTTTGATTTTTTGAAGATTAATCTTATAGCTTTATAATGTGCGATAAAGAGGTTCTGTATCAGAATCACTTTATCGCCTAATTAATAACTAAAATATAATAATGTTATGAAAGGTGTTGTGAAAGATAATTCAAAAGGTTTCTATAAAACAATTCTGTTATTATTGGTTGCTTTCTCAATTTGCATAGTACAAGGATGTAGTAAAGCTGATGATGAAGATGATGGGGCGAATCGTGACTCTTATGTGAAATTAGGAAATGGCAATTATTCTGTTAATGGTCACGAGGCAGTAGATTTAGGACTTAGTGTGTTGTGGGCCACTTGTAATATTGGCTCATCATCTCCCAAAGAGGTTGGTAATTATTATGCTTGGGGTGAGACTTATACAAAGAAATCTTATTCATGGGATAATTATGAGTGGTTGTCGTCTAGTCTTAAAATTACAAAATATAAAAATCGTGGTGACTTGTTGGAACCAGAAGATGATGCAGCAACGGTAAAATGGGGTAAAGGGTGGCGTATGCCAACAAAAGAAGAACTTGACGAATTGTTTGAAAGTTGTACCTTTAGTAGTGTGCGTGAAAAGTTGTTGATTGACGGTAAAGAACGCTCGCGTGTAGTCGGTTATGAGGTTACAGGTCCGTCTGGAAAAAAAATATATGTGCCTGTCTCGGGGTATTATGAAGATGCGGAGCTAAAAAATGATAAATATTCATTAGGTGATGTGCGATTATGGTCATCTACTTCTGATGGTCAGCGAGCATATTCATATGACGAGTTTTGGGATTGCGCTAGAGCACACTATCGCTTCTATGGTTTTCCTATTCGCCCCGTTGTCGAGTAAAAGGCAATATAAACAACACAGCGCTGCAACAAAATTTTGTTGCAGCGCTGTGTTGTTTATGCCCTATTTGTGTCAGAGTTTTACCTCTATGCTCACAGGGAATACATAGCTGTAATCGCCTCGTGTGTTCATTGTGTTATACAGGTTGGCAATGGTGCGTTTAACCTTCTTGTTGAAAACCTTTTTGCCGTTGTATATAACTGTAACTTTTTTGTCAAGGTTCATCATCTTGTCGTTAAGATGGATGGTTATATGTGAATAGTCGCAATGGTCGATGAAGATTGTGTTTCCAACGATGCGTGCAACAACGCTTTTGCCGTGAGCAAGCTCGTCGGCTGGTGCCGACAGCCAATAGAAATGTTCGCGCACTACCTCCTCTTGTCGCCATACGACCTTTGTGGGGTAGGGGTTGCGGCGGTACTGTGCCATCCAACCGAGCGACTCGCTATCGGCAAGATCCATCCAGTGTCCTTTCCCTTCAACGATGTTTGTGCAGTGTATGTAACCTTTCGAATCGCTCATTTTCAGCGAGTCCAGAACTTCGCCTTTCTCGCCGGCGAGGGTGTTGCGGTTGTAGGCACTGTCGTGCTCGCCCATCCATATCATAAAGGGCAGGTTGCGCAGATTAACCTGCTGCGCGTTGCCCGGGTGACCCGCCATCATCGATGCTGCTGCCCATTTGTCGGCCATACGTGGTGCCATACGCCACACTCCGTCACCACCTGCCGAGTATCCCATAAGATATACTTTGTTGGGGTTTACGCCTTCGAAGATAACGGCAGCCTGTATCAGTTTTTCAAAAAGTTCGTCAAGGCCGGGACGATGCCATAAGTCCCAAGTGTTCCAGGGAGCGCGTGGTGCCACATATAAAGCCTGGGCCGGTTTGTACAGATATATCTGATTTGTCCACTGCTCGTCGTTAACCTCTTTGGGAACTCCTCCACCGCCGTGCAGCGAAATATACATACTGCGACCATCGGCAGGCATACGTCCAAAATCGCGGCAGGCGCAGGCAAGGCTCAGTGTGTCGTTCACAAGCTTCAATTTCTTCCATTCGTCTCTAAGACGCAAGGCTGTGGCCTCGGTCCAAAGTGAATCGACCAGAAATGTTGCTCTGGCACTCTGCTTTTTGTCTAATTTTTTCTTGGCGAAAGAGTTTTTTTCTAAACTCTTAGCTGGGTTTTTTATCCACGCCTCGAACTCTTGAATTTGCGCAGTGGCGCAATGGGCGACAAATAATATAGCTATCGCCAGTGTAAATAATCTTTTCATTATTTCTGTTTTATAAGAAAATACTGCTCAGTAACATCGAAATGAGCATATAGAATGTCATTCCGCTAAGGTCGTTTATAATCTGAATAAAGGGGCCTGTTGCAACGGCCGGATTTACATTCATACGGTCGAGCACAAGAGGTATAAGCGCTCCGAATGCCGATGCAAACATAATAACCACAAAAAGGCTCAAAGGAACGGCCAAAGTGACAATATCATTGGCATTGTGCATAAAGAAGTTGTAGACATACATTATTACCGATAGAATGGTAGCGTTAATGAGTGCCACTGTCGACTCCTTTAGTATGTGTCGGAATATGTGTCCTGTGTCGAGTGAATTATTTGCCAGTCCTTGAACGGCAATAGCCGATGATTGCACACCTACGTTTCCTCCCATACCTGCAAGCAGGGGAATGAAAAGTGCCATCTCGGGGTGGTCGCCAAGAGTGCTCTCGAAGCACCCCAGTAGCATAGAAGAGAATATTCCTCCAATCATTCCAATGATGAGCCAGGGAAGACGAGCCTTTGTCTGGAAGAATACCGAGTCGTCGCTCTCGACATCCTGTGTAAGACCGGCTCCCAACTGTTGGTCGTGCTCGGTCTGTTCGCGCACCTCGTCCATTACGTCGTCGACGGTAATCTGTCCTACAAGGCGGTTGATTTTGTCGACAACGGGAATTGCTACAAGGTTGTATTTCTCAATCAGGGGCGCAATCTCCTCGATGGGTGTGTCTACATCCACGCTTACGACGTCGGTGTTCATCACGTGCTTTACCTTCGAGACCGAGGGGCTTGTAATCATCTTGGTCAGGGGAAAGAGTCCAAGCAGGCGCTCGTCGTCGTCAACAACATATACATAGTATATCTCGTCCAACTCTTCGGCTTGGCGGCGCATCTCTTTGAGACACTCGGGCATACTCCAGTTCTCGTTTACAACAACCATCTCGGTGCCCATAATACCTCCGGCGGTGTCCTCGTCGTATTGCAGAAGGTCGACGATGTCTCCGGCTTGCTCGAAATCCTTGATATGCGAGAGCACCTCCTCTTGCTTGTCCTCGTCCATATCACGGATAATCTCCACTGCGTCGTCGGTATCCATATAATTGACGAAACGCTTGGCGATTGCCTCGGATGGCAACTCTTCGAGCAGCTCGTTTCGCAGGTCTTCGTCCATCTCAATGAGGGCGTCGGCTGCTTTTTCGTTATCAAGCTGTCGGTACAGGAATCGTGCCTCTTCTATGTCGAGTTCGCTACACACCTCGGCAATATCGGCGGGGTGTAGTTTGGAAAGGCTCTCTTGCAACAGCACAGAGTCTTTGTTCTCTATAAGAACCTTTAATGTGTCGATAAACTCTTTACTCATACTCCTTCGGCCGGTTGTTTTAGAAGTTACTTTTGCTGATGTTTCGGGCGATTAGAAATCGCCCCCTACACGCGATGCTTTCGGTTTCTTTCGTTACAGTGGATATGTTATCCGCTTTGTTTTACGAACAAACTCTCGCTTACTCGTGGTTACTGCAACTCTTTTTCTACTTTTTGCGTCAAGCTTATAAACTCTTCGATAGAGAGTTGTTCGGGGCGCTTGTCGAGAATGGGGTCGCTAAGCAGTGGCGACTCCTTACCAACTATCTGTTGTATCGAGTTGCGCAGTTTCTTGCGTCGTTGGTTGAAAGTCCCCTTTACTATCTGTTTAAACAGCGCTTCGTCGCAGGGGAGCGACGTGCGGCTGTTGCGGCTCATTCGTACAACAGCACTCTTTACTTTGGGCGGTGGTGAGAATACTGTTTCGGGAACAGTGAACAGATACTCTACGTCGTACCACAGTTGCACGAGGATACTCAGAATGCCATAGTCTTTCTTTCCCGGCTGGGCTGCCAAACGCTCACCAACCTCTTTCTGAATCATTCCGCTGCAATAGGGGATATACTCCTTGTTGTCGAGCATCTTGAAGAATATCTGGCTCGATATGTTATAGGGGTAATTTCCTGTGAGCATAAAAGGTTCTCCACCGAATATGCGGTCGAGGTGCATCTTTAGGAAATCATCGGGGATAATATTGTCATCGCCAAGAGCAGGCATATTTTTGCGCAGGTAGTCGACCGACTCTTCGTCAATCTCGACAACCTTTAAGGGACGCTCCTTTTGCAATAGGTATTGTGTCAGAACTCCCATTCCGGGACCAACCTCAAGTACGGGCATCCCCGGACATACGTCCACCGTATCGGCTATATTCATTGCTACGGTGAGGTCGGTAAGGAAATGTTGTCCTAATCTTTTTTTTGCTTTTACGGCTTTCATCGCACTGCTCTTTTTGCGGTTATATTTCTTAAATATTATCAAATACTCCGTAAAAAAACGGATAAACCAATAGAAGTTGCTTTAATTTTATTTTATTTGCATCGCAAATTTTTTGAAAAGAAAGTAAAACTACTTCTAATAAGTTGCTATATTTGCGGTAACCGCGAATATATATACTGCATCCTTTGTAAAATATTGAAGTAAACTTCATATTTTTGGCTCGTTTGTTGCTGTATTTGCGGTATACCGCGTATATTTGCAAACGACCACCTGCAAAGGTAACCAAAACTCTCAAATCTGATTAGAAACTTGTGAAAAAGATTTTAAATATTCTTATAAAAACGGGTCTGCCACTGCTCTTGGGCGCTGTTATCCTCTATTGGATATATGGCAATTTCGATTTTGCCCTCATTACCGAGGCACTCGGCACAATGGATATGTGGTGGTTCTGGGTGTCGTGTGTTTTTGGTGTTCTCAGCCACGCTATTCGCGGGTGGCGGTGGCGCTTGACGCTAGCTCCATTGGGCTACAGACCTGCAAACGATAATTGTGTATATTCTATATTTATAGCATACGCTGCCAATCTTGTGGTGCCTCGTATTGGCGAGGTGTCGCGTTGTGTGGTTCTTGAGCGTTTCGACAAGGTGCCTTTTGCTCAATCGTTGGGTACGCTCGTCTCGGAGAGGCTTGTCGATACAGTGATGGTGGCTCTGATTACTTTTGTGGCTGTAGTTTCGCAGTGGCAGGTGTTCCGCATTTTTGTGGTAGAGGCCGGCGGAGTATCGGAGGCCGGGGTTTTCTCTTCGGTAGGACGTGTGGCTATACTCATCCTATCGGTGGTAGCCATTGCTTTGGCACTCTACTTTATATTAAGAAAAATGTCGCTGTGGACACGTATAAAGAGCTTTATAGCACATTTTTGGGAAGGGTTTATGTCGCTCACCAAGATGCGCCATTTTTGGCTGTTTATAATTGAGACGGTTGGAATATGGTTCTGCTATTTTATGCAGTTCTACTTGTGTTTCTTCTGTTTCGATTTCAGCTGTGACCTCTCTGTTGCTGCTGCTCTGCTGCTTTTTGTAGCCGGTAGTGTGGCGGTGGTGGTACCTACACCCAATGGCGCCGGGCCTTGGCATTTTGCGGTAATGAGCATTATGATGTTGTATGGTGTCTCCGAAACCAATGCAGGGGTTTTTGCGTTGATAGTTCATTCTTTGCAGACGCTGTTGGTGGCATTGCTTGGAATAGTGGGCATTCTTATGCTTCAATTTAAGAGATAATAATTATTAACCTAATCATTTATTAATATTAACTATGGCTATTACAATTAAAGATTTGCAACCTCGCGAGGTGTGGAAACACTTCGAGGCTCTGACACAGGTTCCCCGTCCCTCGGGACATCTTGAGAAAATACAGAAGTATCTGCTCGATTTTGGAAAGAGCATCAATGTAGAGACTTGGCAGGACGAGGCAGGTAACATAATTATGCGCAAGCCTGCTACTCCCGGACTCGAAGGACGCAAGGGCATAATCCTTCAGGCGCATATGGATATGGTGCCTCAGAAGACTCCCGATAGCACACATAATTTCGAGACCGACCCCATCACAACCGTAGTAAAGGGCGATTGGCTCTATGCCGATAACACCACTCTCGGTGCCGACAATGGTCTTGGCGTTGCTGCCATTATGGCAATATTCGAGGACGATACATTGCAGCACGGCCCTCTTGAGGCTCTTATCACTGCCGATGAGGAGACCGGAATGTATGGTGCATTCGGACTTAAAGGTGGCGAGCTTCAGGGTAACATCCTGCTGAACCTTGATAGCGAGGAGGAGGGCGTATTGTATATCGGATGTGCCGGTGGCCTTGATATTACCGCTACGATGGAGTTTATGGAGGTTGAACCTTACGAGGGCGAGGTTGCTGTTGCAGTACAGCTCAAAGGCTTGCGTGGCGGACACTCGGGACTCGAGATTAATGCGGGTCGTGGTAATGCCAACAAACTTATGGCGCGTCTTGTGCGCGAGGCTATGGACGAGTGTGGTGTGAGTCTTGCAAGCTGGCACGGTGGAAATATGCGCAACGCCATTCCGGCAAGCTGCCGCGTGGTGCTTACATTGCCTCAGGAGGGTGTCGAGGAACTTAAGGCCATCGCTGCCAAATGCGAGGCACTTTACAATAGCGAATATGCCACAATAGAGGAGGGTATTACCATCACTGTCGAGGAGTGCGAGATGCCCGAGACTGTTGTCCCCGAGGAGATTCAGGACAACCTGATTGATGTTATCCTCGCTTGTCACGATGGTGTATTGCGTTTTATTCCCACAATCCCCGATACTGTAGAGACATCGAGCAACCTCTCTATCGTAACAATTGCCGACGGTGCTGCACAGATAAATATTCTCGCTCGCAGCTCTTGTGACACTATGAAGGAGTTCTTGGCTTTGCAGCTGTCGAGTTGCTTTGCTATGGCAGGAATGAAGGTCGAGCTCAGCGGTGGCTACAGCGGCTGGCAGCCTAATGTTAATTCGCCTCTGTTGGCAGCACTTAAGACTGCTTATAGCGATATGTTCGGCAAGCAGCCCGATGTTCGCGTAATTCACGCAGGATTGGAGTGCGGTATTATCTCTACCAACTATCCCGATATGGATATGGTATCATTCGGCCCCACACTGATGTCGCCTCACTCGCCCACCGAGCGTGTCGAGATTCCCACAGTAGAGAAATTCTACTCTTTAGTAAAGGCATTGGTCGTTAACGGAGTGTTATGAAAAAATAACTTTTTTTGAAAAAAAATAGTTGAATTTGCTTTGCGGCAGGAAAAAAACACTACATTTGTCATCGGTGGGTGTGATTTTGTCCTGCCGCCTTTTTATGGGAAATTTAATAACTTTTTATACTAATAACTTCAAAGTTTAATGATTATGAAAAAGAATTTTAAAGTTGCAGCAATTCTGCTTTCGGTGTGTATCGTAATGTCATCGTGTATCGGTTCTTTCAGCCTCACAAATAAACTGAAGGATTGGAATATGGGTATTGGTAACAAATTCGTTAACGAACTTGTATTTGTTTGTATGCATATTGTGCCTGTATATGAGATTTCTATTCTTGCCGATGTATTGGTGCTTAACTCTATTGAGTTCTGGACTGGAAATTCAGCTATTAGCAAGAATGTAGGCGATAGCAAGATTGTTAAGAACAGCAAGGGCGAGGATGTTAAGATTACAGTAAACGAGAATGGCTACAATATCTCTAATGGCGAGACAGCTATGAACCTTATCTTCGACGAGAACGACAACAGCTGGAGTGTTGAGTATAACAACCAGATTAACAAGCTTATGACCATTGATGGTAATAATGCTCAGCTCTATCTGCTCAATGGCCAGACAATGAATGTCTCTCTTGACGAGGCCGGTGTGAATATGGCTCGTATGTATATGGTAGATTACGCTCAGAGATAATCTTTATTGTATAAATTTAAAATATCGGCACTCTTTATGGTGTGCCGATATTTTTGTGTGTATATTTGAAGTAAACTTCGAAAATATTCTGCACTTGCTGCAAAATATACAAGCAAGCTTGTCTTTATTTCGCTCGTTTGTGTGTATATTTGAAGTAAACTTCGAAAATATTCTGCACTCGCTGTAAAATATACAAGCAAGCTTGTCTTTATTTCGCTCGTTTGTGTATATTTGCAGTAAACTGCGAACATATACTGCACTCGCTGTGATATATCAAAGTAAACTTTGACTATCTCGCTCGTTTGTGTGTATATTTGTGCTGCGCACAAGTAAAAAACGGTATTATGGAGCATCCCGAGAATGACAAGGCATATAAAGGTCTGAAAGTGAACGATGGAGTAGAGAAACTTAGCTCCATCAATCCTTATCTTGCTCTGAAAAAGAGACGCAAGGCAGTGCAACTCACCGCCGATGATTATGTCAACGGAATATTGCGTGGCGATGTAACTATTCTCTCGCGTGCAGTAACACTTGTCGAGAGCCTCTTGCCGCAGCATCAGGCAGTGGCGCAGGAGGTAGTAGAACGTTGCTTGCCCTACTCGGGAAAATCGGTGCGTATAGGTATTACGGGAGTTCCGGGTGCAGGAAAAAGCACCTCGATAGATGCTTTTGGTATGCACGTGCTTGCCTGTGGTGCCCGAAAATTGGCGGTGCTTGCTGTTGACCCAAGCAGTGAGCGCAGTAAGGGTAGTATATTGGGCGATAAGACACGTATGGAGCGCCTCTCGGCACACCCCGATGCTTTTATACGTCCGAGCGCCTCGGCGGGTTCGTTGGGCGGTGTTGCGCGTAAGACACGCGAGACTATTGTGTTGTGCGAGGCTGCGGGATACGATACTATCTTTGTCGAGACGGTTGGAGTGGGACAGAGCGAGACAGCAGTATATTCGATGGTCGATTTTTTCCTTTTGTTGCAGATTGCTGGAGCGGGCGACGAACTACAAGGAATAAAACGCGGTATAATGGAGATGGCCGACGGTATTGTCATCAACAAGGCCGATGGCGATAATGTCGAGGAGGCTCGTCGTGCAGCAGCTCACTACCGCAATGCTCTTAAACTCTTCCCTATGCCAATGAGCGGCATACGCCCGCAGGTGCTCACCTACTCGGGATTCTATAATATAGGTATAAAAGAGGTGTGGGATATGATTTACGGCTTTATCGATGCTGTAAAAAAGAATGGCTCTTTCGATGCCCGTCGCCACCACCAGGCAAAATATTGGATGTACGAGACAATAAACGAGCAGCTGCGCTCGCGTTTCTATAATGCCGAGGGGATGGAACAACTGCTTGCCGAGTATGAACAAAGTGTGCAGGATGGCAAGATAACATCCTTTGCAGCCGCTGCCAAACTGCTCGATATTTTCGATAAGATGTAAGTCCGATGGAGAGCAAGAAAGAAATTAGAAAGAGGGTAAAGACTCTTGTCAAGGCAATGGCTCCCGACGCACGAGCGATTGAGGCCTCTGTGGTCGCCGAGCGACTTTTGCATCACCCGAAAGTGCAATCGGCTGCAACGATTGCACTCTTTGCCTCTCTGCCCGACGAGATTGATACCACTCAACTCATAGAGACACTTTCTTCAAAGACATCGGTGGTACTTCCGAGGCTCTCGGGCGATGAGATGGATTTTTACCCTTACAGCTCCGATGCTATGCACAGTGGGGCAATGGGAATATTGGAACCCGACGGCGATGTGCCCGTAGCTCCACAGGATATTGATGTGATGATTCTTCCCGGGTTGGCATTTACTGCCGACGGACTGCGCTTGGGACGCGGAAAAGGATACTACGACCGATATATGGAGCGCGAAGGATTTCGAGCCTATACAATAGGAATATGTCACACAGTGCAACTGTTATACACACTGCCCGTCGAGCAACACGATAAAGGGATTGACGAGGTTGTCATATCTGCTAATTAGAAAAACATTTAGGCCTGTTTGCTAAATTCAGCCTTTCATTGTTATTTTTCTCCTACTTTTCGTGCAACATTTCGGGCGATTAAAAATCGCCCCTACAAGCACAAAAAATCTTAACGTAAAATGCTCACGATGTTTTTTGGGTGCTGCGGAACTCGC
>JAGBBX010000045.1 GCA_017938245.1 Bacteroidaceae bacterium | reverse complement strand
GAAGCGAGTTCCGCAGCACCCAAAAAACATCGTGAGCATTTTACGTTAAGATTTTCGTGCGCAGAGCCTTTTGCCTACTTTTCGTCGGCACGAAAAGTAGGAGAAAAAGAACAATAAAAGGCTGAATTTAGCAAACAAGCCTAAATGAGAGACTGAAAAGTTTTACCGGACACCAATAAAAAAGATATAAAAAACATAGTGTGTAAATTGTCCAAAATAACTTTTTTGCAATATTTTCTTTAAGAAAATGTTCATAACACTTGCAAATGTGGAAAATTGTTCCTACCTTTGCATCGCTTTTCCACAGAAAAGCAGACATTTTAGATGGTGACTATAGTTCAGTCGGTTAGAGCGTCAGATTGTGGTTCTGAATGTCGTGGGTTCGAATCCCACTAGTCACCCAAAAAGAATTTCCTTGATAATCGAAAGATTATTGAGGAAATTTCTTTTTTCTATCTGACTATATTATTATCTTCGCACTATAAATGACCTAAACAACTGAATATGAGTATTAAGAGAATATTTTTCTTGTTGCTTGCAGCACTTATGGTTGTAGCAACTGCTAACTCTGCATCTTTCTTGCCCGAGATTCAGAAGAAAAAGAAAGACAAGATAGAGATGCCGAAATTTCCAACAGGACAGCGTGGCCTGAAGAAATATCTTTTAGAGGAGGCGCAATTTCCGCCCGAGGCTCGTCGCAATGGTGTCGTCGGTGAGGTAATCGTGGGTTTTACGGTAGAGGCGAATGGCGTTATAACAGGTGTCAGAGTATTACGCTCGGTATCGAAGGAACTTGATGCCGAGGCGGTTCGTGTGGTAAAGAATATGCCCGACTGGAAACCGGGAAAGAAAAACGGCAAAAAGGTGCGTACAGAACTGACGATACCCATAAATTTTAAAGTTATTATGGATAACGACCGCACAAACAGCGATTCGAATATTCAGCAGTTCTGGAATGAGAATGTATTTCGTTAATTAAACAAGTTTAAAAGAAATCAGGTGTTATGAAAAACAATATAGTTGAGCGTTTGGCGCAGTTGCGCGCATATATGCAAGAGAACTCTTTGCAGGCATTTATAGTAGTGAGCAGTGATGCACACAGCAGCGAGTACGTGGCCAATCATTGGAAGTCGCGCGAATGGATAAGCGGTTTCGATGGCTCGGCAGGAACGGCGGTCATAACCCTTGACGATGCACGTCTGTGGACCGATTCGCGCTATTGGCTTGCTGCCGAAGAACAACTAAACGGCACAGGTTACACCCTTATGAAAGATGGCGATGCCGACACGCCCTCTATAGTTGAATGGTTATGCAGCACATTAGGCGAGGGTAATACTGTTGGTGTAGATGGTACAGTGTGCACAATTGCCGAGGTTAGTACCTGGTTCGATACTCTGTCGAAGAAAGGTATAGATATTGACGAGAGCAAAGACCCCTTCGCACAGTTGTGGAACGACCGTCCTTCTATCCCCACGGGTAAGGCGCAGATAATGCCTATTGAGGTGGCCGGGGAGTCGGCAAAGGATAAACTTGCCCGTCTGCGCAATAGACTATCCGAAAAGGGTGCCGATGGAATGTTGGTGACTATGCTCGATGAGATTGCCTGGCTCACCAATCTGCGCGGTAGCGATGTAGAATACAATCCCGTTGTTGTATCTTATATGCTGGTGACAAACGACAGCGCCACGCTTTTTGTCGGCAGTGAGAAGATAGATAAAGCAGTTGCCAAATATCTTGCAGCCGAGGGAATATCTGTTTTACCATACGAGAAAGTTTGGGATGCACTCGCGACTTACGACAAGGCAACAATTCTTGTGCAACCCCTGCGATGCAATGCTGCGGTGAGTAGAATTCTGAATAGCAGTGTTGAACAGCTATTTGACGAATCACCCATTGCTGCAATGAAAGCGGTGAAAAACAGCACCGAGATTGAAGGCTTCAAAAAGGCGATGCTTGCCGAGGGTATTGCAATGGTAAAACTATTGCATTGGCTGAAACCTGCAGTAGAGAAGGGTGGAGTAAGTGAACTTGACGTAGACCATAAGCTGACCGAACTTCGCTGCGAAGATGAATCGTTCCGCGGATTGAGTTTCGCAACAATATCGGCATACGGAAAGAACGGAGCCATCGTACACTACGAACCAACAGAGGAGAGCAATGCTCCCTTGCATCCCGAGGGATTCCTACTGCTCGACTGTGGCGGACAATATACCGGAGGAACAACCGACATAACACGCACAATAGCTCTTGGTAACCTCACACCCGAACAGTGCGAGGACTACACACGTGTCTTGCGCGGACATATATCATTGGCAATGGCAAAGTTCCCCAAAGGCACCTGCGGAACACAGCTCGATGTGCTTGCACGTCAGTGGTTGTGGCAAGCGGGCGAGAACTATCTGCACGGAACAGGTCACGGAGTGGGACATTTCCTCAATGTTCACGAAGGCCCCCATCAGATTCGTATGAACTATATGCCTGCACCGCTTATTCCCGGAACAACCGTTACCAACGAGCCGGGACTCTACAAGGCCGGCCGTCACGGAATACGCATAGAGAATACAATGCTTGTAGTGCCTCACTGCACAACCGAGTTTGGCGAGTATTGTGCACTGCAACCACTTACAATATGCCCCATTGATAAGACTCCCATCGTGCCCGAGATTTTGGGAATAGAGGCAATAGAGTATCTCAACAGCTATCACGCTTGGGTGTTCGAGTTGCTATCGCCTTATTTCGAGGGCGAGATGTTCGACTTTTTAAAGATGCAATGCGCACCGATTTAAAGACACTTATGCTTCTGTTGCTGCCGATGCTTTTCTCGTGCAGCGACAAAGAGGTATCCTGCGGATACAAGCTTATTGCACACGCCGGTGGAGCAATAGAGGGAAATATATATACCAACAGTCGCGAGGCAATGGAGCAGGCTGCCGAGAGGGGTTACCGCTTCATTGAACTCGACCTTGCAATGACTGCCGACAGTGTTCTTGTTGCAGCCTACGATTGGGAAAAATTCAATGCCATCAGCGGTTACGCGTGTAAAAAAGACACCGCACCCACACTGCAAGAATTTCTGTCGCGACGCATATACAACAGTTACACCCCTGTGACCGCCGCCGACATTTGTGAGTTTTTTCTTGCAAACGACCACCTTACCCTTGTAACCGACAAAATCTCGGATGCCGCTGTTCTGGAGCGCTATTTTGCTCCGATAAAATCTCGTATGATAGTCGAGGCATTCACACACGAGGATTACGTGAATTTGCAGAGTAGGGGATTCGGCAAGGTGATGTACTCGTGCCTTGCAACAGATATTGATGAAACACTTGTAAAGCATATGCTTTTGCACGGTCTTTTTGGCGATAAGATAGAGACATTGGCACTGCACACAAGCGCAGTCGATTATACCGCTTTTAAAATTATCGATGCTCTTTGCGACTACCGTGTCGCGCTTTTTACTATTAACGATACAAATGAGATTCCCGAAGCGCTAAAAAAACGCATAGACTATATTTATACCGATAGTTTGGGATTATAATGATGGACTTGTGTGGGCTTTGCTCATTACCTCGGTTGCGGGCTTAATATTCATCGATATAATTCATTGCGTGTAGGGGCGATTTTCAATCGCCCGAATCATAGCTTTACTCATTACTTCGCGGTTGCGGGCGTGTTGCGGGCGATTAGAAATCGCCCCTACTATTCGCGAAATAAACGTTTAATATTCATCGATATAATTCATTGCGTGTAGGGGCGATTGAAAATCGCCCGAATCATAGCTTTACTCATTACTTCGCGGTTGCTGACGTGTTGCGGGCGATTAGGAATCACCCCTACTGTTCGCGAAATAAACGCTTAATATTCATCGATAAAACTCATTGCGTGTAGGGGCGATTTTCAATCGCCCGAATCATTTCTATGCTAATAACATATATGTGTATTAAAAAATATTGCACCCATTAAACTGGATGCAATATTTTTTATTTTATTGTGCAACGTTAAAAAGCAAGACCTAACCTGAAACCGATGTTGTTCAGTGTACTCTGTTTATAGCTCATAAGGTCGCATTTGTTGGTGGCGAAGCTATAATAGATTGCCATATGAAAACCTATGCCATTGGCCCAGGGGTAGTAGTTGAAACCAATCTCGGGCGACATAAAGAATCCCCATCGATTCTCATCGGTCAGAAAGATGTAGTAGTAGTTACTGAACTGCGAGTAGCACATACCAAGTTTCATTCCTACGTAGGGCTGGAAATCGGCCTCTTGGAAACGGTAGCGGGCAAGCAATCCGAATGGCAGGGTGAACATCTGGTGCTGCTGGTCGCTGTTCATCGACAGGGTCTCGTTGATGGCGATGGTTCGGCGCGAGAAATACTCGTTGTTGGTGTGGAAACTCAGAAATCCGCCAACTGCAATCTCGGGAGTGACATAGTATCCACCTTCGAAATTCATACCCCAACCGCTGGCGGTGCTCGAAAAATCGTTGCCCAATGGGATGTTGAACTGCCAGTCGATATTATAATAGGTATCCAAAGATATTTGTGCCTTGCCGGTCGAAGGCATCGCTGCTGCGGCAGCAAATAGTACCGCGCATATAATATTCCTTAGTCGTTTCATACTCTTATACTGTTTATTTGTTGGTAGATGTTGTGAGATAGGGCGACTGCGCGAATGCCTGGTTTATGGCGCTTAGTGTGCGCGACATACTAAGCGTGTTGCCATTGAGCAAGCCGCAAATGTAGGAGTTCCATATAACGGTGAGTTTGTCTTTCTCCACTGCCGAAGGAATTGTGTTCACAAGCTCGCCGATGATGGAGCCGGTGCTGTAGCTATAGAAGAACGAGTAGGGGTAGTACCAGCCCCATCCTCCCCAGTTCCAATAGCCGGGATAGCTGTTCCACCAGGGACCGGGACCGTAGTTATTGAAATAATAGGTGTTGTTGATGTAGCTTAGCTGCAACACCATATCGGCCTCTTGGGCACTACCGACAGGGATGTAACCGCGCTCTTCGAGGTTGCTTACGTATGCGTCGATGATAGTCCCGGAATTGTTGTTGTTCCAATAGGTGGGCTTCGTTTCGTTACCAATGATTAGGATACTGTCAATCACGTGGAATGTCTCCAAGGTGTTGAACTGTGTGCCCTTGTCGTAATTGGTATACACCAGATAGTCGTTGTCGAGCTTGTCGGTATCGGGGTCTTTCTCGCAAGAGACCACTCCCAACAGACAGGCTGCAAAAAGGGTAAGGATTGCACTCTTTTTCATAAGACTTTTGTTAATTGGTTAATACAAATGGTTATTTTGCTACATTGTTTTTCTTAACGGGACGATGCATAAGACGATGCTTGGGACTTGCCGAGGCGGGTTGCATATTGCCATCCAAGCGGGTGAGCGAGCTGTCGCTGTTTACCATCAGATTTATCTTGGGATTATTGTTGTACGATACAAGCTCGTATATAATGGCGGTGCTGTCATTGGGGATACCTATGAGCACCATTGTCTCGCCACTATCGCTGTTGTTTACGGTGTTGTTGCTCTCGTCGATGTACGAGGTATTGAGGGTGTATGTACCGTCGTCGTTCAGACTGAGGGTCTGCACTGTAAGTACAGTGTTTCCCACTGCACCGTTGTCAAGTGGCATAAGTCCTTCGAAAATGAATGTCTGTTTGTCGGCGATGGTCGAGTCGTTGAGCATATAAATGCTGTCGGTCTCGCTCTCTATGACAAGGGGTTGTTGCTGTGTGCCTCCGCACGAGTTACAAGCTGAAAAGGTCAGCACTGCAGCCATTGCTGCCAATGATACAATTTTTTTCATTTCTCTTTATTTTATGGTTATTTAGCAAAATAACAGATAAAGAGTGCGGCGGGTTTTTATAAGTTGCTTAAAAACTGTTTAATAAAATAAAAAAGTGGATGCACCTGCTTTTAAAAGTGCATCCACATATTGCTATTTTTATTTGCTGTTATTCAGTCGGTGGTACAGTTCCGTTTAGTATTAAATAGAGTGTGCTGTAAAGCAGTGTCTCGTTAATATCGCCAAGCTTATGAATAACGGGCAATGATAGTTCGCTTATCTCGTAGTCGACCGTCTGACCGTCATACGATAGGGGAGCGTCGTCGGGGGTGTAGATATAGGCTACTGCGGGATTTATTGTAAAATCGAATGGCGATTCGATGCTTTGTGTGTGCATATTCTCTCCGGCCGATGTTGTACCTACAAGCTGAACTCTGTCGCCGCCCATTGTCATTCTTAGTGCGGCTGTAAACGCCTCGGCAGTGCCGCGTGTTGCCGATGTTGTAATAATGTATACTCGCCACAAATTAAGAGCGGCGGGTTGTGTGCCGAAAAGAATATCGCGATTCTTGCTGCTGTTCGGTTCGTTGTGCTTAAGGCTACAGAAAATGTTACCCGCAGCCTCGGGGGCAATAGCCGATGCAAAATTGGCGGCTGTTTCCAATGAGCCGCTGTTGCAGTAACGCAGGTCGACGATAAGGTCGGTTATACCCTCGGCCGAGAAGCGTGAGAGTATTGGGCTAATCTCTTCGATGTTCTCTAATCTGTTGCACAGCATATATCCAACCTTGTGGTCGGGGATATTGTAAACAGTATCCAGCGGTAGGGTGGTCGGCTCAACTGTTGTGGCAGCAGCAAGGGTGATTGTGTCGCCATCGGCCCAAACGAAAGAACCCTCTATTGTGTCGGGGACAATCTCCGAGGTGTAAACTGTTGTTGTCTCGCCACGCTCCAAATAGCCATAATTGTTTGCTGTGACATTGCTCTTGCCGATACGTGAAATCCACATTCCTCGCTTAACTCCTGCTTTGTCGGCCGATGAACCCGGCTCTACAAAAAGTACCGCAGCATAGCTTTTGCTGGCCTTTATGGCAAGCGGGTCGCGCACAATGGAGAAGGTTATTCCGTAGCTGGTTCTGAATGTCGAATCACAGAAGAACGATGTCTTGTCGCCCTTCTTTAATAGCGACTCAAAGAATGAGGAACCCGATGCAAAGAATTTGTTTCTGGCCGGCTGTTTCATTGTGTCGCCCCAAAAATAGTTGCTCTGCATCTGCGAGAAAATCCATTGATTTTCTTCGGTGAGTTTATAGTATTCGTATGTTCTGTCCTCGCCACAAGCTATAAAAAGAATTGCTGCGACGAGCAGGCCTAATCGGTTAAGTAGTCTCATAGAAATTTAAACGCTTCTTATTTTTGCGAAGATACGCCATTTTAAAATACCTGCAAAATGTGGTGCATAAAAAATATTCGTTTTATGCTGCTATATCATCAATAATTAAATAAAGTGTGTCGAGTGTCTCTGTAATCTCTCTTCTTAAACCTCTGTTACGCAATCTTGTGTGCGATGGACGAAAGATTGAGTGCAGACAACACATTGCTGCATAGTTTAGTGTGTAGTGCTGTTGCCAATCGATGATGTTCTCTCGCTGCTCTATAACAAACTTGGCGTGTGAGAGCGAGGCAACGGCAAATTGCAGTGGGTTCGTATCGTGTAGATGTGATACTATTTCACTTGTTTGCTCTTCAATCATCTGCGACAATGTCAACCCATAGATTTTTACTTTACCTTTTGTTGCTGATGCTACCAATTGTTGTTTCTTGTTGTTCATATTATAAATAAGTTAAATGGTTAGTTGTTTTTTACAAGCGAGATAGTTTAGCCCTATGTAGGGCTATATAATCTTGCATTAGTACTATGGAGTATTAATCAATTAGTCCATTTTTTTTCAAAATATCAAAGAGCGCTTGCCACCGGGCACAAAAAAACAGACAGACTAAACCCTGAAAAAGGGATTTTAGTCTGTCTGTAAGTTTTTGAGCTTGTGCCTTCTACGGCACTTTATTTGAGGTATGCTCTATTAAGCCTCTGCGGGAGCCTCTGTTGTCTCCTCTACATTTGCCTCGGCTGCAGCAGCTGCCTCAGCCTCTGCTTTTGCAAGAGCCTCGGCTGCCTTCTTGTCAGCAACCTTCTTTGCAATAGCTGCGTTAACCTCTTTCTCGGCCTCGAGACGAGCTTTTTTCTCATCACGCTTAGCCTGCTCGTTCTTGCTCTTTACACCGTTGAGAACGCTTGTCTTCTCGTTCTTCCAAGCGTCGAACTTAGCCTGTGCAGCAGCCTCGTCGAATGCGCCCTTCTTAACACCACCCTGAAGGTGCTTCATAAGATAAACGCCCTCGCGAGAGAGGATGTTGCGTGCTGTGTCGGTGGGAATAGCACCGTTGTTCACCCAATAAAGTGCGCGCTCGAAGTTGAGTTCAACTGAAGCGGGGTCGGTGTTGGGGTTGTAAGTACCGATTTTCTCAACGAACTTTCCATCACGTGGAGCTCTCGAATCTGCAACTACGATTGAATAGAATGCGTAGTGTTTGTGACCTCTTCTCTGAAGTCTGATCTTTGTTGCCATTTTTTAATTGTTTTAATGGGTTAATGATTTGAGTTATCCGATATCTCGTATCGGCGGCGCAAAAGTACTGCTTTTTTCGGTAATATGCAACAATTTAACTCTCTAATTTGACTATTCTTTCCATCTTGCCTCGGAATTGTGGTGCGATATGCGTTTCTCCTCGGGTGGTAGCTGCATATAATCGCCATAATTGGCTTTCAGATAGCTGTCGTACCCCTTTGGTGCGCGATACTCTTTTCCCTCGAATGGCAACATTATATAGTTCTCGAACACGGTGCGTGGCAGTATCTCACGTGCTGCTGTGCGCGACATAAAACTGCACACATTATCGCTCTTGTCATATATGCAACGTGTGGCTGTAGATTTTATTCGTTTGAGTAGTTTCGATAATGATAAGGGTAACAGTATCAGCTTGGTTACTGTAAGGCGCAGCTTACGCTTAAAGGGCATACTCTTTAGAAAAACAGAGTTTTTTACGTGCATAAGACGGCGAAGTTCTCCGCATTCTTTAGCTTGTGCCTGCGACTCGACACCATCGAGAGGAAAAATATCGATATATACTCCAAAAACATCGGGTTTAAAATGAAACTCTCTTACAATACTTTTGGGGTAGTGTACTTTGGCAAAGGGTACGCGATAGCGGCTCTCGCTCTCGGGTGATACTACTTTGTAGGGCGACTCGGTATTATTGTACTCCCTTAAAAAACGCTCGTAATCGGGGCGTGGAATGTGTATGTCAATATCGTCGTCCCAGGGGATATATCCTTTATGGCGCACAGCACCCAGAAGGGTACCGTACGCAAGATAGTATCTTATTCCACGTTCCTCGCAGAACTGTGCAACGTCGTCGAGAATCTGCAACTGAATCTTTTTCAACTCCTCGGTGCCGATAATTTTCCCTGTCACTGTTTATTGCTTTATGAGTTCATATTCGCGATTGCCTAACCCTATCTTTGCAGCGTGTTCGAGACACGATTTCCACTCCGACTCGGGGGTTGAATTGGTAAAGTGGTCGTGGCGGTCGCAGAATCCCGGTGCGTGTATATGCTCGTGCAGCTGGCTGCCGGGCATCGGTGTTGCAGCAAGACAAGCATCGACGCAAGCTTGGTCGAGCGCAAGAGGGTCGGTGCTGACGAACATTCCAATATTGGGTAGGATGGGAGCGTCGTTCTCGCAGTGGCAGTCGCAGTTGGGCGATACGTCAACGACAAGAGAGATGTGGAATTGCGGGCGACCATCGACAACCGCTTTGGCATATTCGGCCATTTTGCGGTTCAGGAGTTGTGGTGCGTGGAAATTCTCGAAATTTATTGCGTCGAAATTACAAGCGCCCAGGCATCGTCCGCAGCCCACGCAGTGCTCTTTGTCGATGTGCATCTTTTTTGTTGTCTCATCAAATACAAGACCATTGTTTGCACACTGTGCCATACATTTTTTACATCCTCGGCAAAGGTCGGCATCAATCACAGGCTGTCCGCTGATGTGTTGCTCGGTTTTTCCTGCCCGCGAACCGCAGCCCATTCCAATGTTCTTAATAGCACCGCCGAAGCCGGTCATCTCGTGTCCTTTGAAGTGTGTAAGGCTGATGAACACATCGGCATCCATCACTGCACGACCTATCTTGGCATTCTGCACATATTCGCCACCTACAACGGGAACCTCAACATCATCTGTGCCTTTCAGTCCGTCGCCAATGAGAATAGGGCAGCCCACTGTGAGCGGAGTAAAACCATTCTCCCAAGCACAATAAAGGTGTTCAAGAGCATTCTTTCGGCTACCGGGATACATAGTGTTGCAGTCGGTTAGAAATGGTTTTCCGCCAAGCTCTTTGACTACGTCGACAACTGCTCGTGCGTAGTTGGGACGCAGATAGCTTATGTTGCCAAGCTCGCCAAAATGCAGTTTAATGGCAACGAATTTACCATCGAGGTCGAGATTGGCAATGCCTGCCTTTTTCATCAGCTTCTTTAGCTTTGTGGGCAGACCGTCGCCATTGGCCTTGGTTCGAAAATCGGTGAAATATACTTTTGACTTTTCCATAATGCTGTTTATTTGAAGTTATTTTAGGCAAAGGAACGTATAAAAAATGGAAAATCAAAATACATTTTAATTGTGTACCATTATTATTCGCATTTTTTTGTAATTTTGCATTTTCATAGGTAAAGGAATTATGAGCAACGAAAAAAGGGCATCTATTCTTATTATATATACCGGTGGTACCATAGGTATGATACGTAACTCGGTTACCGGAGCATTGGAGTCGTTTAACTTCGACCATCTGTTGCGTCACGTTCCCGAGCTTCGTCAGTTCAATCTGAATATCTCGTCACGTGCCTTTAATCCTCCCATAGACTCGTCGGATATGAATCCCTCGCTGTGGAGCAGAATAGTTGAGATGATACACACCAACTATGATAAGTTCGACGGCTTTGTAATTCTGCATGGAACCGATACAATGGCTTTTACAGCATCGGCCCTTAGTTTTATGCTCGAAGGACTTATGAAGCCCGTTATTCTCACCGGTAGTCAGTTGCCTATTGGTGTTCTGCGCACCGATGGCAAGGAGAATCTTCTTGCGGCCATTGAGATGGCAGCGGCAAAGAACGACGATGGTACACCCGTTGTTCCCGAGGTGTGCATATATTTCCATCAGAAACTTATGCGTGGCAACCGTTGCACAAAGACAAGTGCCGATAGCTTTAATGCATTCAATTCGCCCAACTGCCCCTATCTGGCAACGGCAGGAATGGAGATTCAGTATAATCGACACATAATAAAACCATACGATGCACAGGTGAAACTGACACCTAAATACAAGATGTCGAGCGACATTATTATTTTCTCCCTTTTTCCGGGAATACAGCCAAATATCGTAGAAAAAATTCTCTCGGGGAAAGAACTTAAAGGAATAATCTTCCGCACATTCGGAGCGGGAAATGCGCCGCAGGCTCAGTGGCTCGTCGAGGCGCTTACAAATGCAACCCGTCAGGGCAAGGTGATAGTAAACATTACCCAATGCAGCACAGGCAGCGTAAAGATGCGTCTTTACGAGACCGGATTACAACTGTTAGAGGCCGGTATAATCAGCGGTCGCGATATGACGGTCGAGGCGGCTCTCACAAAGATGATGTTCCTGCTTGGTCAGGAATTACCCGTCGAAGATGTGCGCAAGCTTATGAAGAAAGACCTTGCAGGGGAGATTACCTGTAATTGATGTTATACACACGATAAGGATTGTGTTCCTTATTTCCGCCCTACACGCAATGAATTTGGAGTAGCTAATGAATGATTACCGCGAACAGTAGGGGCGATTTCCAATCGCCCGAAACCGAGATGATGGGTAAAGCAATGATTCGGGCGATTACAAATCGCCGATTAAGCGAGCGCAAAGGCAAGTTTACTTACTTTGCCGAGCGAAAGGCTGTTGGACTTTGTCAAATCGCCCCTACACGCAATGAGTTTGGAGTAGCTAATGAATGATTAGCACAAATAGTAGGGGCGATTTTCAATCGCCCGCAACCGAGGTGATGGGTAAAGCAATGGTTCGGGCGATTACAAATCGCCCCTACACGCAATGAATTATATCGATGAATATTAAGCGTTTATATTTCGCGAACAGTAGGGGCGATTTCCAATCGCCCGCAACACGCAATATTTAAAAGTAACTAAACAAATTAATTATGGAAAACAACTTACCACAACGTAAGCCATTGCGAGCAAAATGGTTAGATTACAACGAAGGTATGTATTTCATAACAGTTTGTACACGCAACAAACAGCATTATTTCGGAGAGATAAATAATGGCGAGATATTTCTATCCTCATTGGGCATATATTTATCATCGGAATTAGAGAAAGCTTCAATATATCAATCCTGTATAAAAGTTCTCCAATATGTAATTATGCCAAATCACTTTCATGCAATATTGAAGGTATCTGATGTTGATTCTTATCGTGATACGATAGAAACACAGCGAGACAATGTGCTCTCGAAATACATTAAAGGAGTAAAAGCATCAATAACAAAATTGGCAAATAAAGAAAAAATAGAATTTGCTTGGCAAAAGAGTTATCACGACCATTTCATTCGTGGAATTGATGACCTTAATAATATTTCCGACTATATTTCAAATAATGTTCTTGCGTGGGAAAGTGACTGCTTTTATTAACTGCGAATCTATTTTCATGCAATGATTCGGGCGATTGAAAATCGCCCCTACACGCAATGAGTTTTATCAACGAATACAAAGTGTTTATTTCGCGAACAGTAGGGGCGATTTTCAATCGCCCGCAACACGCCCGCAACCGCGAAGTAATGAGTAAAGCAATGATGCGGGCGATTACAAATCGCCCCTACACGCAATGAATTTGGAGTAGCTAATGAATGATTACCGCAAATAGTAGGGGCGATTTTCAATCGTCCGAAACCGAGGTGATGGATAAAGCAATGATGCGGGCGATTACAAATAGCCGATTAAGCGAGCGCAAAGGCAAGTTTACTTACTTTGCCGAGCGAAAGGCTGTTGGACTTTGTCAAATCGCCCCTACACGCAATGGGTTTCATCAATGAATATTAAGCCCGTAACACACCGCAAAAAAATATTGTCCGATTTTATTCCGAGTGTCCGAAAACGGACACTCGGAATTTTATTTATGACGTTGATTATCAACAAACTAATTTTTTGGCACGCTTTTTGATATTATATCGGTGTATAAACACACATTAGAGTTTTAGTTAATAAGTAGTTAAGAATTTTATGGATCGTACAATTCCAAAAGAGGTTCAAAGAAAAAAGACGGCGCTGCGCCTGCTGAAGATTGCAGGCGCAGCAGTAGCGGTGGTGCTTGCGGTGGTTGCCGTTGTCTCCTTATCTCGCGACAGTGTATATGAAAAACATCTCGAAATCTGCACTGTGACACGCGGTAGCATCGAGACGAGTGTAACGGCATCGGGCGAGGTGCACCCTGCATTCGAGGAGGTGATAAATTCTCCAATCTCCTCACGTATATTAGAGGTATATAAACAGTTGGGCGATACGGTATCTATTGGAACACCGCTTCTTAGTCTCGACCTTGAGAATACGCTCAATAATTACAGAAATATGCTCGACGAGAAGGAGATTAAACAGCATCAGTTGACACAGTTGCGACTGAATAATGCGACATCGCTCGAAAATCAGAAGATGAGCATTGCAATTGCCGAGATTGAGTTTGAGCGCCTGCAAACCGAACTGCGAAACGAGCGTTACCTCGATAGCATAGGTTCGGGAACAGCCGACCGAGTGCGTCAGGCCGAGCTTGCCGTTGCAACAGCACAGATGCGACTCGGCCAGCAACGTACACAGTATGCCAACGACACACGCATAAAGGAGTCGGATGTAAGGGTGAGAGAGCTGGAGTACAATATCTTCGAGAAGAAACTGAGCGAGATGAAACGTACACTCGACGAGGCGCGTATCTTGTCGCCACGAGTTGCCACGCTTACATTCATAAATAATCAGATTGGTGCGCGTGTGAGTGCAGGCGAGAGGATTGCCGTAATATCCGACCTTAGCAATTTCAAGATTACAGCACAAATTTCCGACGCAATGGCCGAATATGTAAAGGTTGGTAAGCGCATCATTGCCGCAGTGGGAAAAGAGAAGATGGAGGGTGTTATAAGCAACGTATCGCCCAAAAGCAACAACGGAATAATAAACTTCGACGTTACACTGAAAGAGAGCAATCACGCACGTCTGCGTCAGGGACTGCGCACCGACGTATATATAATGAACGAGATTCACGATGATGTGTTGCGAATAAGCAACCGCAGCTACTATATCGGCCCGGGCGAATATAAATTGTACGTAAAGAACGGCAGCGGCGAGGTTGAACTACGCAAGGTGCGTTTGGGTGTGAGCAACTACGATTTTGTGCAGGTCGAGGAGGGTATTGCCGAGGGTGAAGAGGTTGTTGTGAGCGATATGCACGAATATTCGGGAAAAGAGAGAATAAAACTAAAATAATCATAAACAAAAGATAAAAATATGATACGACACTATTTGAGATTGGCGTGGGCAATGATGCGGCAGAATCGTCTGTTCTCGGCAATATATATTGTGGGAACAGGACTCTCGGTGGCACTTGCAATGACGCTGTTCATTATCTTCTACATAAAATTGGGGCCTGTCTATCCCGAGTATAATCGCAGTCGGATAGTCTATTTAGACCGTATAACCCACGTTATAGAGCACGGTAACAATTACACAGCAATGGGCAGAGCCGCTTCGCAAAGCCTTTGTGAGCGTCTGCGTACCATTGAGGGTTGCGAGGCTCTTGCTATGGTGGCAGGAAATTATCGTTACGATTTTTCGGTGAACGAACTGAATGAATGTAGAGGACTTTTTGTCAACAACGACTTTTGGCGTGTCTATAATTTTAAATTCGTTGCCGGAGGGCCTTTTGGCGATACACAATCGACAGCAGTGGTTGTCAGTGCCGATTTTGCAATGGAGCTTTTTGCTACAACCGATGTTGTTGGAAAAGAGATTTTCATAAATAATACACGTAACAGTATTATCGGAGTGGTAGAGAGTCCCAGCGGCTGCACCCCCGAGTGTTATGCACAATTCTGGTTACCTATAACACATACTCAGTGTGACGATGCGCGTGACAATCATCCTATCATAGGAGGTTTTCGTGCAGCTATTCTCTGTAGCTCGGCCGATAAGACCTCTTCGGTCATAGCCGAGGTGAAGAGCATCATCGAGCGCCTTGCACAGGAACAGCCCGAGGGCAATAGCTTCGGTACTAAAATTGGTGAGCATTGGAAAAAGGCGCTTAATATAGAGGATGAAGAGGCTACACTATTGGATGCCGTCTCGAAATACATTTACATTCTGCTGGCACTGCTCTTTATCCCTTCGCTTAATCTTGGAGGAATGATTGCATCGCGTATGGCAGGCCGTATGGACGAGGTTGGTGTGCGTAAGGCATTTGGTGCCACCAATGGAAGCGTACTTTTTCAGGTGCTGTGCGAGAATCTTCTACTCACTGCATTAGGAGCGCTATTCGGGCTTTTGCTCGCTTACTTAATAACGCTTGGTGCAAGCAACTGGATTCTGGCGCTGTTCGACGGCAAGATAAACAAGATGGCTCCCGAGAATGTAATCACGGTGGAAATGTTGTTCAACCCCACTATAATTGCAATAACAATGCTGCTTACGTTGGTGCTTAATCTAATGGCAGCCATCGTGCCCACACTCTTTGCGTTACGAAAAAGTATAACCTATTCGCTCTATAATAAAAGATAATTATGATAAAGACAATATTACATCAAATGTGGAACGAGCGCCGCTTGAACGGTTGGCTTTTCCTTGAGCTTATGGCTGTGACTGTTTTCTTGTGGCTGGCCATCGACCCGCTGTTCATACTTATTAGCCGCGACAGAATACCCCCGGGCTATCGTGCCGAGAATCTTTATAAGGTGGAAATGATAGCATACAAGAAAACGAATGTTAAATATCGTGCCGAGGCCGATAATGACTCGGTTAATGCTGCTGTCTTTCGCAACGCATTCGAGACGGTGCGCAAAATTCCCGAGGTGCAGTCTGTGGGTACCTGTTTGATGGGTAATTACCCCTGTGGCGGCGCTTTTAGCAGTACCTATTACACTGTTGATAGCACGCAGACTGCGGATGGTAAGGAGAAAGAGGTCTTTTGTGTAAAATATTCCACCTCGATGGCCGAAGGAGACGATTGGCCTGCCACATTGGGACTTATCGATGCGCAAACGGGAGAGCCACTGCACATTGTGCGCAACGAGAATGTAAAAAATCTGCTTGTCTCGCGTGCTTTTGCAATGGAGGCATTAGGCAGGATAAATGTCACCGGAGAGAAAATTGGACGACAGGAAGATAAGTACAATATCTGCGGTATATATGAGGATATTCAAAGAGAGATTTATGCCAACCCGGCTGCCAGCGTAATTGAAATTGAACCTGCACTGAGGAATGATTTTTCTTTACTCTTCCGCATTAAAGATGGGGTAGATAGAGAGGCGTTCGAGAAGCGTTTTAAGGAGGAGTATGCGCAACGGTTGGCCGGTGGAAACTTCTATTGCAAAGGCATTGTGAGCAACGAGGATGAGCGCAAAAATTTCATTGAGTGGCGAGGTTACGGAAATACCTATCGTTTGCAAAGTGCACTCACAATGTTTGCTATGCTGTGTGCCTTCTTGGGTGTTGTAAGTACCTTCTGGATGCGTGCAAATGCGCGTCGCAGGGATATTGGAGTGATGCGCAGCGTGGGTGCTTCGTCGGGTAGGATTGTGGCGCAGTTTGTAACCGAGGCCTCGATGCTTGTTACCGCTGCTTTTATCGTGGTGCTGCCGCTGCTTATGCACAAGGTATATGCAATGGGATTCGCCGACCCTTTGGACTCTTTTCTCAGTCGCCACGACGAAAAAAGCGATTATATTCACGACATTGCGTGGATGCACTTTGCTGCCGTCAGCTTCATTACTTACATTATAATATTATTGGTGGCAGTTGTTGGCGCTGCAATCCCGGCGCATCGCATCGCGGGAATATTACCCTCGGATGCATTGCGCGAAGAGTAAGATGTTATACGGGCGTTGTCCGCGAATATTGCGGGCGATTGAAAATTGCCGATTAAGCGAGCGCAAAGGCAAGTTTACTTACTTTGCCGAGCGAAAGGCTGTTGGACTTTGTCAAATCGCCCCTACACGCAATGAATTGTGAATGAGTATTATAATGGGTGCGACGAGAATATAGCCCGCTACAAAATTTAAATATTTACCCGTCCTAAACAGGAATAATATTAACAAACTAAATAAATAAAAAAATAGAATTATGATTACTTTGACCGAAATTAACAAGGTTTACAGAACCGACACAATTGAGACACAGGCATTGGAGAATATCAATCTTACAGTAGCAAAAGGTGAGTTTTTGAGTATTATGGGTCCTTCGGGTTGTGGAAAATCGACCCTTCTGAATATTATGGGATTGCTCGATAACCCCACAAGCGGAACCATCGAGATTGCAGGTAAAAAACTCGTTGGCCTTAGTGATGTGCAGATGGCTGCTTTCCGCAACCAAAATCTGGGATTTGTGTTCCAGAGTTTCCACTTGATAAACTCACTTAATGTATTGGATAATGTGATGCTACCATTGCTTTACCGTAAGATGTCGGGCAGTGAGCGCCGTCGTCTCGCCTGTGAGGTGCTCGAGAGAGTGGGCCTCACACACCGAATGACTCACCTGCCTACACAACTGTCGGGTGGTCAGTGCCAGCGTGTGGCAATTGCACGTGCCATAGTTGGTAACCCCGAGATTATACTTGCCGATGAGCCTACCGGTAACCTCGACTCAAAGATGGGACGCGAGGTGATGGATATTCTGCACCGACTGAATAAGGAGGATGGTCGCACTATTGTGATGGTTACTCACAACGAGGAGCAGGCACGTCAGACATCGCGCATCGTAAGGATTTTCGACGGACGTCAGGTAGAATAATTTTCTTCTTTGTAGCCCCTACAAGCAATGATTGTCAATAAGCGATTTAACAAAGTCATAAAAAACAATTAAAAACAACAGAGATAAAATGAGAGTAATTCTTATTATCATATCTTTTTTGCTATGCACATCGGCTGCGCAGTGCAAGGTGCGTCACCTCACACTCGAGGAGGCAATAAACATTGCGCGCTTGCAGAGCCTCGATGCTGCGGTGGCGCTCGACGAGTTGCGCTCGGCCTATTGGCAGTACCGCATCTATCGCGCAGGGCTGTTGCCCGAGGTGCAGCTATCGGCTACGTTGCCTGCCTACAGCCGAAATTACAGCAGCTACCAGAACAGCGACGGCTCCTACACATTTGTGCGCAATAACTATATGCAGATGAATGGCGGTCTCTCGGTGCAGCAGAGTATTTGGGCAACAGGAGGTACATTGTCGCTATCTACCTCGCTCGACTACCTTAAGATGTTCAGCGGTAACAAGCAGGAACGATATATGAGTGTACCACTTGCACTTACATTCACGCAACCTATATTTGGAGTGAATAATGCTAAGTGGAACCGACGCATAGAGCCGGTGCGCTATGCCGAGGCACAGGCATCGTTCCTTTCGGCCACCGAACAGGTTACAATAAATGCAATCAGCTACTTTTTTAATCTGTTGCTGGCACAGGAGAATGTAAATATTGCCAAGCAGAATCTTGCGAATGCCGAGAGCCTTTACATTGTGGCACAGAGCAAACACAAGATGGGAATAATAAGTGACAACGACCTGTTGCAACTGCGACTGAATGTGCTGAATGCACGTGCCTCGCTCACCGACAACGAGAGCAGCCTGAAAAGCAATATGTTTAGTCTGCGTTCTTTTCTTATGATGGACGAGGAGACCGAGATTATCCCCATTATGCCCGAGACATTCTCTACTCCCACGCTCATCTACGAAGATGTGTTGCAGAAGGCACTGCAAAATAACTCCATCACAAAGAATCTGGCACGTCGAAGAATGGAGGCCGATTATAATGTCGCCTCGGCACGCGGAAATATGCGTAGCATAAACCTTACGGCGCAGGTGGGAATAGACGGAACGGGACAACATCTTTCCGAGGCCTATAATCCGCTTAACGACAATCAGTATGTAAAGGTGGGTGTGCAGATTCCTCTGCTCGATTGGGGCAAGCGTCGCGGACGTTTGCGTGTGGCAAAGAGCAGTCGCGAGATTACCGCAGGTCGCTTGGAGCTGGAGATGCGCAGCTTTAAACAGGATATCTTTATCCTTGTCGAGCAGTTCAATAATCAGCGTCAGCAGATGGAGATTGCCATCGAGGCCGATACCATTGCCACACGTCGATACAACAGCAACGTAGAGACTTTTAAAATAGGTAAAATAAGCACTCTCGACCTTAACGATGCACAGGTGAGCAAAGACCAGGCACGTCGCAGCCGAATATCAGAGCTTATGTACTATTGGTACTACTGGTACCGTCTGCGCAGCATCACTCTGTGGGACTATGAGAATAATTGTAATATTAACGCCGACTTTGACAGGCTGCTTAAAAACGAATAAAAGACTATGATAACATTATATTTACGACAAGCGTGGGCTATGATGCGTCACAACCGTCTCTTCTCGTCGATGTATATCTTGGGAACAGCAGTGACAATAGCCATTGTAATGATATTTTTCATTATCATATACATAAAATTAGGCCCGATATATCCCGAGTATAACCGCGATAGAATGTTGTATCTGGAGCTTATACATTTCGAGATAAACGATGGCAACAGTAAAGGGTACACAGGTGCATCGCGCCATCTTTACGAGAAACTAAAAAGTGTCGAGGGATGCGATGCTGTTGCAACATCCACCGTCGGAGGACAACTATCGGTGGAGGGGCTTAAAAACAGCACACTGCTTTTTACCTCGCACACCTTTTGGCAGATATTCGACTTTGAGTTTATCGCCGGAAAGGCATTTACACAACAGGACGAAGAGAATAATATTGCTGCTCCCGTTATTGTCATAAGCGATAATGTAGCTCGACAACTCTTTGCGACAGTGGACGCTGTTGGAAAAGAGGTGAAAATACAGAATATTCCCCACAAGGTTGTAGGAGTGGTTAAGGGGGTAAGCGGAAGTACTCCCAGCGTCTATGCCGATTGCTGGATACCGGTAAACAGCCGTTTGAAAAACGAGCGTTATCACACTCGTGAACAGATTCTTGGAGAATACAAACTCTTTTTCCTTGTGTCGAAAGGTGAGGATATGGAAACTGTAAAGGGACGTATATCGGATATATTCTCGCGATTTGCGCAGGAGCAGCGCGAGGGCAATAAGTACGAGCCTTATATAAATACTCATCTTAAATATATGTTGGGTAACGAATATGGTACCGAGGATTTTGGTTTTGTGCTTCTGCTGTTTATGACACTGCTCTTTATTCCGGCACTGAACCTTAGCGGAATGATTGCATCGCGTATGAACAGCCGTATGGAGGAGATTGGGGTGCGTAAAGCATTCGGAGCCACAAACCGCATACTCGTATCGCAGGTGCTTTTCGAGAATCTGTTGTTTACGGCAATAGGTGCGCTGTTGGGTCTGCTGATGGCATATATCTTTGCTCTTATGACGCAGGAGTGGATTGTTACGCTGCTCGACTCGGTTAATATGAATGCCAATTATCCTACGGCTGTAACAGTGGAGATGCTCTTTAATCCAACAGTCGTAGGCGTTACAATAGTGCTTATCCTTTTGCTTAATGTTGTATCGGCACTGATACCTACAATATACTCTTTGCGTCACAGTATAACCGTATCATTGAACCATAAAAAATAATAGCGTTATGATAAAGACAATTTTGCACCAGATTTGGAACGAGCGCCGTCAGAACGGTTGGCTATTTGTGGAACTCGTTGCCATTGCCATATTTTTGTGGATTGCGATAGACCCGCTTTTTATTCTCTTCAGCAACAAATATATCCACGAAGGATACAATGACGATAATGTCTATTATCTTGAATTCGAGGTAAAGAGTAATGTAAAAGAGGAAGAGAATGCAGGCGAAGTGTGCTTAAATGATTTTGAGCAGGCAGTGAATATTGTGCGTGTGTTGCCCGAGATTGAATCATATAGTGTTGCAAGCAGCAATAACTTCCCGAATAGTATGAGCACCAACTGTCCTAAATATGCAGTCGATAGCACGATGAATATAAAAGGAGAGAACCATTCGATGCACGTTGCCACATACGATATTTACGATTATCCTGCGAGTGACTATTTTGCTACAATGCAAATAGAGGGCCCGGACGGGGAAATTATGAAGAAAGCACCGATAAACAACGGACACGGCATATATGTTTCGGAGAATCTTGCGCTTAAGGCATTTGGCACAACCGATGTTATTGGTAAAAAAATATCTTACCCCGATGAGGGTGTAACATACTCTGTTGCAGGGATGTTCTCAACCGTTCAGACAACGGAGTACATAGAGCCGATGTATCTTGTTATGCACATACAAGACCGCAGCGAGATTTGCAAATATATGGATAAACGCTATATATTCGAAAATTACAGGATATTCCTGCGACTGAAAGATGGGGTAGATGTAGATGAGTTTACAAAACGCTTCCAAGCCGAGGTAGCTCCTAAACTCGACTTTAAATATCGAAAATTCTACTCTATGACCGCTGTCAGCAGCAATGCCGAAAAGAATGCAAATATATTTGGAATAACTAACCGTTATCGCGTGCAGATAATACTGTCGGGATTTGCTCTCTTCTGTGCCTTCTTGGGAATAATGTCGACCTATTGGGTGCGTGTATCCGACCGACGTATGAATATTGGACTTATGCGCAGTATGGGTGCCACATCAAACCGTGTACTGTGGCAGTTTATCCTCGAAGGGTGGTTGATAGTATCGGTTGCTTTTGCAATTGCTCTTCCGTTGCTAATGCATAAAGTTTACAGTATGGGCTTTTCCGACCCGTTGCAGAAATTTACATCGATGATGTGGCAGGAGCTTATGCTTGCGAAAAACAGCGATTATCTGCACAATCAGCCAATGGCACATTTTGTTATTGTGAGTGTTATGACCTATCTTTTTATGCTGCTTGTTGCTGCAATAGGTGTTGTAATACCGACACGCAGAATTGTGAAGATACAACCATCGGAGGCATTACGCGAAGAGTAATAAATAAAGAAACTGTTTAAATTTGTGTTTCTTTTTTGTCGAGAATAGATTTTGTACTACTTTTGAATTATGATTCTTATAGTTGACGATGATATAGCAATACGCCACAGCTTGGGACTTATGCTCAAACGTGCGCGGTACGATGTTAAGGCAGTTGCTTCGCCGGGCGAGGCAATGGAGATTGTGCGTGCGACAACCCCTCAACTTATTCTTATGGATATGAACTTCTCGCTCACCACAAGTGGCGACGATGGCATTGAGTTGTTGCAGAAGGTAAAGATTTTCTGCCCCGATACGCCTGTGATACTAATCACGGCGTGGGGCAGCATCGACCTTGCTGTGCGCGGAATGCGTGCAGGAGCATTTGACTTTGTTACAAAGCCCTGGAATAATGTGGTGCTGATGCAACGCATTGAGACCGCTCTAAGCCTTTCGCACAGCAAGGAGACGGTGAATATCCAACAGAAAGAGGGCGGTTTCGACCGCAGCTTGATAATTGGACGCAGCAAGGCTGTTTCGGATGTTCTGTCAACCATTGAACGTATTGCAAAGACAAATGCTTCGGTACTTATCACAGGCGAGAGCGGTACGGGAAAAGAGCTGATTGCCGAGACAATCCATCGCAACAGCCGTCGTGCAAAAAACTCGTTTGTAAAGGTTAATTTAGGTGGAATATCTCACACTCTTTTCGAGAGCGAAATGTTCGGACACAAGAAGGGGGCCTTTACCGATGCTTCGTCCGATAGGGTGGGCCGTTTCGAACTTGCCGACAAGGGTACAATATTTCTTGACGAGCTTGGAGAGCTCGACCTTGCCTGCCAGGTGAAACTGTTGCGTGTGTTGCAGGAACAGACTTTCGAGGTGCTTGGAGAGAGCCGTCCGCGCAAGGTGGATATACGCGTTGTGTGCGCAACAAATGCCGACCTCACAAAAATGGTTGCCGAGCGCACTTTCCGCGAGGACTTATACTACAGAATAAATCTTATTACTCTGCATCTGCCACCGCTGCGCGAACGTCGCGAGGATATTCCTTTGCTTGTGCGACATTTTGCGTCGCTCGCAACAGAGAATAATAATCTGCAAAAGATTGATGTTGCCGACGAAGCGATGGAGTATCTTATGCGTCAGCCTTTCCCGGGAAATGTGCGCGAACTGAAAAATCTTGTCGAGCGCGCTATTCTTATGAGTGGAAAGAGCCTGCTCACCACCGAGGATTTTCGTTTGGCAAATGATATTGTACCAACATCGCCAAAGAGTGTTGCAACCACTGCTATGACACTCGACGAGGCCGAGCGTGTGCGCATTATCGAGGCTATGGAAAAGTATGACGGTAATATGACGCAGGTTGCAGCATCGTTGGGTATAAGCCGTCAGGCGCTCTATCGGCGATTAGAGAAATTTGGATTAAAATAGAAAAATAATGAGACAGAAAAACATATTCGTTGCCATATCGGCGCTGCTTGTGCTTGCCTGGGCAGTGCTGCTTGTTATAGTATATGACAGGTGCAGCATAAAACTTTTTTATGCAACCGAAGGGGTAGCTCTCTTCAGTATGTTTTTTCTTGTCTATTTCTATCGTAAAATAATAACGCCGCTCGATACAATAGCGACAGGACTTAATCTGCTGCGCGAGCAGGATTTCAGCAGCCGACTATCGCCTGTGGGACAACGCGAGGCCGACAAGATTGTCGATATTTTCAACCGTATGATGGCTCAGCTGAAAGATGAGCGTCTGCGTCTGAGAGAGCAGAATCACTTTCTCGACCTTCTTATACAAGCCTCGCCGATGGGAGTTATAATTCTTGATTTTGACAACAGGGTTACAATGATAAATCCCTCGGCAAAGGGTATGTTAAACTGTGACGATAGCTGTCTTGACAGAAATATTGCCGATATCGATATACCGCTTATGCAGGAAATTGTATCGACAAAACAGGGCGAAACACGCATCATAAAAATCAGCGGTATCGAGGTTTACAGCATTTCGCGTCTGTCGTTTCAAGACCGAGGATTTCCTCACCCATTTGTGCTCATAGAACGCCTTACCGAACAGTTGCACAAAGCCGAACGCAATGCCTACGAGAAAGTTATACGTATGATTGCCCACGAGGTAAACAACACTATGGGTGGAATAACATCTATCCTGGAGACTGCAAAAGATATGTTGCAAACCAGTACAAACGAAACGTTTGCCAATGATACTGTAGAGATTGGCGAGGCAATGCAGGTGTGCGAGGAGCGTGGACTTATGCTCAGCAGTTTCATTACCCGCTTTGCCGATGTTGTAAAAATTCCTGCACCACAGTTGCAACAATGCGACCTTAACGACAGCGCCCGTTATTGCACGCGTTTTATGGAAGGTATCTGTCGAGAGAAAGGTATCTCGCTATCAATGAATCTGCATAACGGTTCAGTTCCTGTGAATATCGATGTTACTCTCTTCGAACAGGTGCTTGTGAATATTGTGAAAAACTCGATAGAGAGTATTGAGAAGGGTGGGGAGATTATAATATCAACAACAGCGCAACCTGCAACTATCGTTATCTGCGACAATGGACGAGGCATCGGCAGCGATGCGGCGCAACAGATTTTTACGCCTTTCTTTACGACAAAAAGCAATGGGCAAGGCATAGGTCTTATGTTCACTCGCGAGGTTCTTGCTGCACACGGATGTAAATTCTCTCTAAAGACCGATGAGGATGGTTATACCCGTTTCACAATAGAGTTTAAGTAGCTTGGAATTTATTATAAACTGTTGATTTCTTTTTCACGAACAACTGAACGTTAATATTCGTTTTTATATTTTCGAAACTTGAAAAACAAGTTTTACTTCTATTTTCACATTATTTAACAGAAAATAAAAAACAAACAGCCCAAGTGGGCTGTTTTATTATTGCAAATCACCTGATACTCTATGTGGATATGTGAATACCTGCTTCGAGTGCTTTATGTTTAATGCATAAACAGGCCAATGAATTGCATAGTAGTTTTGTCGTGTTTTATTTTGTGTTTGTGTTAAGGTTGCCCCCTGATGTGAATCACGGGGCAATCGTCTTTTTTTATAACTCACACTGCCAACGGAAGCAGTCGGGGAAGAGTCTTTCTAACTCTTTTTCGTCCTGCGCCTTCTCGAAAATGCCATAGAACGACGAACCTGAACCCGACATCGAGGCATAGAGCGCTCCCAAACGATAGAGTTCACTCTTTATAGTCTCCATCTGCTGATATTTGGCAAAGGCGCTTCGCTCAAAGTCGTTCTTCATTGAACTTGTCCACATATTTATGGGACGCTGAATAATATCCATAAGCGGAACAACGGGATGTGCAGGGACAACAAGTGAATAGGCCTCTTTGGTTGATATGTGCAGATTAGGTTTTATAAGCACAAGATGATATCCTTTGAGTGAACACTCGACAGGTGTGAGGATGTTTCCTATCCCGGTTGCATAGGCGGGACGACACTTTATAAAGAATGCACAATCGGCTCCGATGCGTGCGGCATACTCCTCTAATTGCTCGTCACCGAGTCCTAACTTTCCAATCTCGTTCAGCATCTTAAGAGCAAAGGCAGCGTCGCTTGAACCGCCACCCAATCCTGCTCCTGTGGGGATGTTTTTATAGAGGCTCATTATAACCTTTGGCAGTTTATGGTCGGCCGCAAGAATTTTATAAGCCTTTACAACAAGATTGTCGCTATCGTCGCCCTCGAAGGTGGCATTGTGCATTGTGAATGTGTAGTCGGGTGCGTCACTCTTTGGGTTAATTGTTATCTCTAAAGCATCTTCAAGAGGGATGGGGTAGAAGAGTGTTTCGAGATTGTGGTAACCGTCGGGACGCTTGGATACGATGTCGAGTCCAAGATTTATTTTGCAACAGGGAAATGTTATCATAGTAATCAGAAAAAATTTAGTTTTTACGTTCGAGTTCTTGCAATCCTTCGAGTTTTTTTGTTTCGAGGAATTCGTATATTCCACACAGATGTTCGCGCACACGTCCGTGACCGAACTCATATACTTTTGTTACGAGGCCATCGAGAAAATCGCGATCGTGGCTTACGCAGATGAGCGTGCCGTCGAAGTCGCGCAGTGCCTGTTTAAGAATATCTTTTGTCTTAAGGTCGAGGTGGTTGGTTGGCTCGTCGAGGATGAGCAGGTTCACCGGCTCTAACAGCAGTTTGAGCAGCGCCAGACGTGTACGCTCGCCACCCGAAAGAACTTTTACCTTCTTTGTGCTTGCCTCGCCACCGAACATAAAAGCACCCAAAAGGTCGCGTATCTTGTTGCGCACATCGCCCTTTGCAACGTCGTCTATGGTTTGAAAAACGGTGAGATTCTCGTCGAGCATCGAGGCCTGGTTCTGTGCAAAATAACCTATTTGTACGTTGTGTCCCAACTGCAACGAACCTTCGTGCTCGAGTTCTTGCATTATGCAGCGCACAAAGGTCGATTTTCCCTCGCCGTTACGTCCCACAAAAGCTATTTTATCGCCTCGGTCGACGGTGAGTGTTACATTCGAGAAGATACGTTTCTCGTCGAATGCCTTGCCCACGCCGTCGGCAATAACAGGATACTGTCCCGAGCGGGGCGAGGGTGGGAATTTCAGTCTCAGTGCCGATGTGTCCTCCTCGTCAACCTCTATGAGTTCGAGCTTTTCGAGCATTTTTACACGGCTCTGCACCTGAAGAGTCTTTGAATATGTTCCTTTGAAACGCTCGATAAAATCCTTTGTCTCCTGTATCATTTTCTGCTGCTCCTCGTACTGCTTCATCTGTTGCTGACGGCGCTCGGCGCGCAGTTGAAGATACTGCGAGTAGTTGACTTTGTAGTCGTAGATGCGTCCCATAGTCACCTCGATGGTGCGTGTGGTGATATTGTCGACAAATTTACGGTCGTGGCTGATGACAACAACTGTCTTTCCGTTGGAGATTATAAACTCTTCGAGCCAGACGATTGACTCAATGTCAAGATGGTTCGTAGGCTCGTCCAAAAGTAGTACGTCGGGGTTGCGCAGAAGCATTTTTGCAAGCTCGATACGCATACGCCATCCACCACTGAACTCGCTTGTCTGACGTGTAAAATCTTTGCGCTCGAATCCCAAGCCGAGGAGTGTCTTTTCGACGTCCTCCTCGAAGTGTGTCATATCAATGGCATAGAATTTCTCGCTCTTGGTGGCTACCTCCTCGATAAGCGCCATATAGTCGTCGCTCTCGTAGTCGGTGCGCTCGGCAAGTTGGCGGTTCAGTTCCTCAATCTCGGCCTCCATCCTGTGCAGATGAGCAAAGGCCTGCGATGCCTCCTCAAAGACAGTGCGACCATCTTCGGTCATAAGGTGCTGCGGAAGATAGGCAATAACGGTCTCTTTTGGTGCCGACACCTGTCCGCGTGTAGCGGTGCGCACACCTGCCAGAATCTTCAGCAGAGTACTTTTTCCCGCACCGTTCTTACCCATAAGGGCAATACGGTCTTTATCGTTAATTACAAATGAAATATCTTTAAATAGGGTGGTGCCGCCAAATTCAACGGTGAGTCCATCAACTGAAACCATATTTTGTTTTTTGTCTGTTTTATAATTATTTTGCGAAGATACAACTTTATTGCGAGGGTTACAAAAAGATGTTTATAAGTTTCCTCTTTTTGTTAATAATGATTCTCCTCTTTTTTGTGTGCTGTTGATGATGTTGCATAACTTTGCAGCCGGTTAAAAAAATAATGTAACGATGGAAGATAACAATACACCTAAAAGAAGAACACGCAGCCGCCAGCAGAGTAGTACGGCACCACTGATAAGCGAGTATGGACATTTGCAGCCACAGGCTCCCGAGCTTGAAGAGGCTGTGCTTGGTGCCCTTATGGTCGATAGCGATGCTATCGGTCGTTTAGGAAATATGCTTAAGCCCGAGTCGTTCTATGATAAGCGCAACCAGCTTCTCTTTGGTGCTATACAGGAGATGGATCTCGAGGATCGTCCCATAGATATTCTCACCGTTACCGAATTTCTTAAACTAAAAGGCATACTCGAAGAGGTAGGCGGCCCGATGTATATTGCGCAGCTCACAAGCAAGGTGGTTTCGTCGGTAAACATCGAGTATCACGCAAATATTATCGCACAAAAGAAACTCGCTCGCGACCTTATAAAATTCACCAGCAAGACTCAGGAGCAGGCATTCGACGAGACACAGGATGTTAACGAACTTATGCAGCAGGCCGAGTCGGAGCTTTTTGAAATTTCGCGCCACAATATGAAGCGCGACTTTACACAGATAAACCCCGTCATTAAAGAGGCTTATCAGCAGATACAGACAGCGTCAAAGAATACAAGCGGTATCAGCGGATTAAGCACCGGTTACCATCGTTTGGACAAGGTTCTGTCGGGATGGCAGGCAACCGACCTTATCATCCTTGCAGCCCGTCCAGCGATGGGAAAGACGGCGTTTGCGCTGTCGCTCATACGTAATATGGCAGTCGACCAGGGCATTCCTGTTGGAATGTTCTCCCTTGAGATGGGTAACGTGCAGCTTGTGCAGCGTCTTATCTGTAACGTCTGTCAGATTCCGGGCGATAAGATTCGTAGCGGACAGCTCGAAGGCTACGAGTGGGGACAACTCGACAGCAAGATAACCGCCCTGGAGGGTGCACCGCTATACATCGACGATACACCGCAGCTATCGGTGTTCGAGCTTCGCTCAAAGGCTCGACGTATGGTACACGAGTATGGCGTAAAAATGATTTTCATCGACTACCTGCAGCTGATGACAGCCAACACAGGAAAGGGTAGCCGACAAGAGGAGATTAGTACAATCTCGCGTTCGTTAAAGGGATTGGCAAAGGAGCTTAATATTCCTATAATGGCTCTTAGTCAGTTGAACCGTAACCTCGAAGGCCGCGAGGGTGTCGAGGGTAAGCGTCCGCAGTTGAGCGACCTTCGCGAGTCGGGAGCCATTGAGCAGGATGCCGATATAGTAATGTTCGTGAACCGCCCCGAATATTTCCACATATACAAGGACGGAGATTTCGACTGGCGCGGAAAGGCCGAGATTATTATAGCCAAGCATCGTAACGGTGGACTCGACAATATTCCGCTTATCTTCCGCAAGGAGTATGCACGATTTATGAACCTCGACGACGAATCGTTGCCTCCAATTCCCACAGATATTCCCGTGATGCGTGGTTCGAAGCTGAATGTTGCCTCGTACGAACCGATGGGGAATAATACTCTGCCACCGCTTCCCGATTATCTGCAAGATTCCACTCCTACGGATATAATCCCGGGACCCGGCGGTAACGAGCCGCTGCCTTTCTAAAATTGGTTTAATTTGAGCTACAAACAGCTAAACAATGTTACAAGACAAATAAAAGTACAGATGATAAATATATTAGTGCGGGCGATGAAAAGCGTGCAATTATAACAATATATATAAATTTAGGTAATTTAGGTAACTGGTAAATATTATGGAAAACAGACAACAGAACATTGAACTTGCAAAGGACGAACAGATTGTATATCAAAAAGTAATTAAGGATAATACTTATTTAATGGTAATTGCAATTGCTTTTATGCTTTTTTCGATAGGTTCGTCATTTTATCTTATAGTAAAATTCGGGTTACTTAAAGCCCTATTTGAGAATGTCAAATTTGCAGTAGCTATAGCCGTTCCAACAATATTATTATTTTCTTTTATATATCTCGTAAAAAAAGCATTCAAAAAAGAGGAGAAAGAACTTCTGATAACAGATAAGGGAATATATATAAAACAGAATAATAGAATTCAGTTTTTTCAGTGGGACTGTGTTGAATGGTGCTATATCGAAAGAGTTCGTTCTTATAAAACTTATGTACCTTATCTCTATATCAATACGACACAGGGTAAAGAGGAGAAATTTAATATAAGAGGACATATTATTACCGAGGTAGAAGAGGCTATAAAAAAGGCATTCTGTGATTATAAAAAGAGTAACCCTGATTTATTGTTGAATAAAAAGGAAAGTATAATCAATAACGAAAAGAAAGAGCAAAGAAGCACCAACAAGCTTATCTTTTATATAGTTGTAGCAGTTATAATAATTGCATTAAAATATCTCTTTGGAATTCCAATATTCTCTTGATAGCTCAGCCGAGTCTTTTTTGCTTTAATGCAAATAATGAACATATATCAGTAAATTTGTGCAAAAATTTTCTATGCGCTAATTTGCTGATATATATTATTTTACAGCACGAAAAATGAGCGATTGAAAAAAAAGTTCACCCATTTTTTGAAATTTTTTCCTTTTGTGTCTATTTTATATATAAAAAAAGAGTAGAAATGAAAAAGGAAAAAAATGTAACGCTGCTGCAAGCTATCGGAAAAATTATCGAAAGTGTAGAGGATAGATTGTAATCTTCACGGTATTTTAACCGAATATCAAGGCGCAGGTGAAACTCTGCTCAAAAAGGTTACAGTAACAGACAAGGAAATTAAATGGGCCGATTGCACAGAGGAAGAGGTGAACAATTTCTATGGCGAAGTAAATGCCGAAGAGGTGAAAAAGATATTCGGATAAAATACCTACTTGTTATAACCTATAACAAACAATGAGCTTTAGCGAATACTGGAAGGCAGAGGCTGCCAAGCGACGTAAGACATCAAGAGACAAACGCTTTGCCGACAATCATAGCCAAATGGAGGAGATACGTAAAGAAGTATATACCAAATTGAACCCTTATGATTATCACCAATACATAGAAACACATTACGCAAAACAGAATCCCATTGCAGTGTGGGAACAGATGCAATTTCATTTCTCGGAGAGTGGCTATATTGGTCTTACGACCGATATACTTTTTTTGGCGACAAGCTGCTTATTTTCTCGCTTTTCATTGCTTGTAGGGGCGATTTCTAATCGCCCGAAATGTTTGCACATTAAACAAGTTCCCTTTGCTCTCGCTTAACCGACTATTTCTAATCGCTCGGTTGTAACTATATTTGTCTAACGACCGATATACTTTTTTGGCGGCAAGCAAACAACGCTCATTCGCGTCGTCGCTGTAAAAAATCAAAGTAAACTTTGTTTCTTGCTCGGTTGTAGCTATATTGGTCTTGCGACCGATATACTACTGCACTCGCTGTGAAAAATATTGAAGTAAACTTCATATTTCTCGCTCGTTTTTTGTATATTCGCGGCTTGAAATAAATATAGAATATAAAAAGGATAAAATATGGGTAAAATAATACTTACAGGCGACCGTCCCACAGGACGTTTGCATCTTGGACACTATGTAGGCTCGTTGCGCCGCCGAGTAGAGCTTCAGAACTCGGGACTCTTCGATAAAATTTTCATTATGATTGCCGATGCGCAGGCTCTTACCGATAATGCCGATAACCCCGAAAAGGTACGTCAGAATATAATTGAGGTGGCACTCGACTATCTGTCGGTGGGAATAGACCCCACAAAGAGTACAATTTTCATACAGTCGCAGGTGGCAGAACTTTGCGAACTTGCTTTCTACTATATGAACCTTGTGACTGTGTCGCGCTTGCAGCGTAACCCTACTGTAAAAACCGAGATTCAGATGCGTAATTTCGAAACAAGCATCCCTGTTGGATTCTTTACTTATCCCATCAGTCAGGCATCGGATATTACAGCGTTCCGCGCAACAACAGTACCTGCGGGCGAGGACCAGCAGCCTATGATTGAGCAGGCGCGTGAAATTGCCCGTCGTTTCAATGGTATCTATGGCGAGACACTCGTTGAGCCCGAGATTCTTTTGCCCGATAATGCAGCCTGTCTGCGTCTGCCGGGAACCGACGGAAAGGCTAAGATGAGTAAGTCACTCGGCAACTGTATCTACCTCTCCGATACAGCCGAGGAGCTTCGTCAGCACGTGATGGGAATGTATACCGACCCCGACCATCTGCGTGTACAAGACCCAGGTAAGGTAGAGGGTAACACCGTATTTACCTATCTTGACGCTTTCTGCAAGCCCGAGCATTTTGCAGCTTATCTGCCCGATTATCCCAACCTCGACGAACTTAAAGCGCATTATCGTCGCGGAGGCTTAGGCGACGTTAAGGTAAAGAAATTCCTCATTGCAATTCTTGAGGAGGAGCTTGCCCCCATACGCGCACGTCGCAAGGAGTGGGAGCAGAATATCCCCGAGGTATATCGTCTGCTAAAAGAGGGTAGTGATGCTGCTCGTGCAGTAGCTGCCGACACTCTTGCCGATGTTCGTCGAGCAATGAAGATAAACTATTTCGAGGATACCGAGCTCATTGCCGAGCAGGCTCGTAAGTTCAGTGGCCGCTAATTGAAAAAACAACATAATAGTGTGTCATTATTATGTTGAAGAGTGAGCTTGTTGCTTTATACTTGTAACATCGGCTCTTGTAATATGTTAGTATATTTGCCCTTTTAAAAATAGAAGAGGACGGCTAAACAAATGTGGTCGCCTTCTTCTATTATTACTAAAAATATATAATACTTAATAAATATTCAGACAGACGAAACAGATAGTAAACATAAGAGGAATTGTCCATAATGGACAAAAAATCCGAGAGTGATGTATATATGCTCTCTTTAACATTTTAGGAATTTTCAATTGTTCTCACAAATCGAATAACCGCCAAAATATTCACTTACACGAGAACAAGCAAATTGAAGTTCGCGTTCCCAATGGGGCGCGGGCTGCTTGTGCTTGTTTGTGTAAGAGGTTTACTTGGCGGTTGACCGGATTTGTGAACAGGCATATAGCAGTCCCCGCCCTCATTTTTTTATTATCGTATAGGCTGTTTTAAGCATTCGCAAATTATGATAAACATTGGTCAGAGCATAAAGAACGAGCTTCAAAAACAAGAACGCAGTATTAGTTGGTTGGCAAACAAATTAGGTTGTAATCGTATTGCCGTGTATCGTATTTTGCGTAAAAACAGTATAGATACGGCGCTTCTGGAGCGTATATCGGTAATCCTTAATCACGATTTTTTTAAAGAATACTCTTGTGATATTGAAACTAAAGGCGTGTATAAGAATGATACAGATATGTATCATTTATGATACGCATCAGGCTTAAGTGTTATGTGAAATAATCCTAATTTTGCATTCGATAGTTTAATTTATTGTACAGGCTGTCGAGAGGGTGCCCGTTACAATACTTAATTTGTAGTCCTCTCATATAATAAAAAATAATTATGAAAAAGAGTATTTTAATCTTGGGAACAATTCTTTTGTCGGTTACTTCGTGTACAACAATCGTAAAGACTTCAAAAACAGCTGATTCGCCCGCATCGTTACTTTCGGCTACTGTTGCCGATCTTCAGGCTGTTACCCCCGAGCGTGTTAGTTATACAATGACACCGACTGCTGAGGTGCGCCGTGGAGGTAGTGCAAATGTAAGAAGAGCGGTCGAGAATGAGGTTTTGCAGAAATTCAATGCAGATGTATTATTGGAGGCGCAGTATGTAACCACAAGTAAATGGACATTGTTCGGAAAAAAGATTGAATCAATTACGGTAAGCGGCCGTCCTGCAAAATATAATAATTTCCATTCGTTAAATGATTCGGTGTGGTGTAATCCTACATTCCGTGATAGCTACGAGAATGATGCAAATAACAATGAAAGCATCCTGAAAAAATTATTCTGATTGTTTCTAAATAATAACATTTATGAAAAAGTCTTTAGGTCTTTTGATACTGACGACTGTGCTGTTAACCTCTTGTCAAACTGTGATTAAGACATCACGCACTGCCAATGTCGGTTCACAATTGCAAAGTGCAACAGTTGTTGACCTTGAGGCGGCCGACAAACGTGTTACTTATACTTTGAGACCAAACAAGGAGGTGCAACGCGGTGGATTTGAAAATGTAAAACGAGCTGCCGAAGCCGATGTGCTTAAAGAGCATAATGCCGATGTTTTGCTTGAACCGCGTTATGTGGTAAGCGAAAAACGTACCCTTTTCGGTAAGAAAATTGAATCGGTTACAGTAAGTGGTCGCCCGGCATATTATAAAAATTACCGTTCATTGAGCGATTCGGTGTGGAGTAACCCTGTGTTCCGTGGCGTTAAAACAAAAGCCAATAGAACTACTAAAAACGGCGTAGCTAAGAAAAACACAACACATTCCTCTTTATTTCGTAAGAGAGGGTTTGAGGGATATGTAAGTATTGCACCGTCATATTCTTGGTATGACAGGTTTGACCGTTATGGTGATTGTGATAGGGTAAGTGAAAATTCACTGAATATCTTGGCTAATTACGGTTACAGAATAAACTCTCATTTCTTTGTGGGTATGGGAACCGGATTGAATTGGGGAGATTATGACGGTAGTTACGACATTTCTTTCCCATTCTATTATAAGGCCCGTGTAGATTTTTCAAAGACGAAAAATACAATGTTTACCGAGTTTATGTTTGGTGCGTACTTGTGTGAAGATAATGATCCCGAGGATTGTATTTTCTTCGGCTTTTCAATGGGTTATAGTATAGGTAATGTAGATCTCGCAATACGTTATTTAAGGCAGCACGCGTATCCTTTTGAATATGTTGACTCGTGGGGTAATAATAAAAAACGTAAAGAGGGCTTAGAGAGTATAGGACTTTCTTTAGGTTTTCGTTTTTAGGAGTATTTAGTTTTCTGCGAACAATTGGTTCAACAGACAGGCCGAATGATAAGATTTCGGCTTGTCTGTTGAGGTTTATTGTAATATGCTTTATACTAATGAATTAACTTCTTTCTGTTGGTTATTTCACCTGAAAAATATCTTTCTGAGCAGTAACGTAGGGTAGATATTTTACAAACAAGGGAATTGTGAAAAAACATATAATGACTGTTGTTACAGCAACGATATATGCGCCACCATTATCGATAGGAATAAACCTTGCAACAACCAACTGCACAGGACGATAGATAAGATGATGTGTACAAAGAGGAATTATGGAGTATTGTCCGAAATACGAGATGACTGGCAGTCGCTTTATCGCCTTGCACAGCATCAACAAACCTACAACGCTTGTTAAAGGAAGGAATATAATCGCAAACATATTACCCGAAATCTCGCGGTCGTGGAAAAAAAGCACTGGATGTGAGTATGTGTCGATGAGATATGCCATTGCAAACAGAGCGAGTGCAAAGAGAGGATTGTAACGGTCGTATCGACTCGGTAAAAGGATGTCGCTACGTTTAAGCAGGTAGCCAAAATAGAAGAAGGGCAGACATACAAAAGCAGCATCTAAGCAGCAGGGGAGCAACACGTTTTTATTATAGATAATAATTCCGCTAACTCCAATGAGAAGCACCGCCACTGCACGTATCCACTCACTTTTAATATTCAGATGAATAGCACCAAAAATAATATTATCCCAAAAGATTGCCAACAGGCACCAAAGTGGCCCGTTGAAATACTGTATCTGCGTGAAGACATCAAAGATACCTTTTGCATCGCTTACAATAAGTCCCGGGAAGAGTGCATTGAAGAGATAAAAAAGTAGATAACTTGCTATATAAAAAAAGAGAAACGGAATGAGAATCTTATTTGTTTTTCTGATAAGGAGATTGGTGAATCCTCCATAATCCTTAAAGAACAGTCCCGAGAGAGTGAGATAGAGTGGTGTACGCATAGCCGAAAGACCGGGATAATCAACCTCTACACCCGAGTGCCCCACAATAATAAGCAGTATGCATATACCTTTTGCAAGGTCGATGAATTCTATACGTTTTTTTGCCTCAATCATTCTCTTATTCTCTTCTGATGCAGCGAATTTAATAATAAAAATCCATATTCTGATAATATTTCGCATTTAGGCTTTAAAGTTTGCAAAAAAAACTGTAATTTCGCAAGTTGAAATAATAAAAGCATATAAAAGGTATAATAACAATATGAATATATCCTATAATTGGCTAAAAGAGTATGTCGATTTTGATATGACTCCCGAGGAGGTTTCGGCAGCGCTGACCTCAATTGGTTTGGAAACAGACGGAGTAGAAGAGGTGCAGACAATTAAAGGCGGCCTCGAGGGATTGGTTATTGGCGAGGTTCTTACCTGCATCGACCACCCCGATAGCGACCATCTGCACATTACAACTGTGAATCTGGGCGATGGTAACCCTGTGCAAATTGTGTGCGGTGCTCCCAACGTGGCAGCCGGACAAAAAGTTGTGGTTGCTACAATCGGTACTAAATTGTACGACGGCGAGAACTGCTTCACAATAAAGAAAGGTAAGATTCGCGGTGCCGAGTCGCACGGAATGATATGCGCCGAGGATGAGATTGGCATTGGAACAAGCCACGATGGAATAATTGTACTTCCCGACAGCGCAGTTCCCGGAACACCCGCCAAGGAGTATTATAACATAAAGAGCGAATATGTAATTGGCGTTGATATTACACCCAACCGCGCCGATGCCTGTTCACACTATGGTGTTGCACGCGACCTTTATGCCTACACAATGCAGGCAAAGGGTAGCAGCGCAATGCACCGCCCCTCGACCGACGATTTTAAAGTAGATAACAACGACCTTAACATCGATATTGAGGTACAGAACAGCGAGGCTTGCTTGCGTTACGCAGGAGTAACAGTAAAGGGTGTAACGGTAAAAGAGAGCCCCGAATGGTTGAAGAATAAATTGCAGATTATAGGTCTGCGCCCCATAAATAACATTGTCGACATCACAAACTACATTCTGCACGCATACGGACAGCCTATGCACTGTTTCGACGCCGATAGGATTAAAGGCGGTAAAGTAGTTGTACGTACAATGCCCGAGGGTACTCCCTTTGTAACACTCGACGGCGAAGAGCGTAAACTATCGGAGCGCGACCTTATGATTTGCAACGCCGAGGAGCCTATGTGCATTGCCGGAGTATTCGGCGGTCTCGACTCGGGAACAACAGAGGAGACAAAAAACGTATTCCTCGAGAGCGCTTACTTCCATCCTACCTGGGTGCGTAAGACAGCACGTCGTCACGGCTTGCAGACCGACTCTTCGTTCCGCTTTGAGCGCGGTACCGACCCCAACTGTGTAATATATGCACTTAAGCAGGCAGCGATGCTCATAAAGGAGCTTGCCGGTGGCGAGATTGCAATGGAGATAAAAGACATTTATCCCGCTCCTGTTGCCGATTTCCCCGTTGACATCGAGTATAAATATATAAATAACCTTATCGGTGCCGATATTGCTCCCGAGACAGTTAAGAGCATCGTGTCGTCGCTCGAGATGAAAATAACCAATGAGACAGACAAGGGTCTTTCACTTGCTGTTCCTCCTTATCGCGTTGATGTTCAGCGTCCCTGCGACGTAGTAGAGGACATCTTACGCATATATGGATATAATAATGTAGAGATTAATACAACTCTGCACTCATCCATTATAACAAAAGGTGCCGAGGATCGTTCGCACAAATTACAGAATATTGTTTCGGAGCAGTTGGTAGGTTGCGGTTTTAACGAGATAATGAACAACTCGCTCACCGCAGCAGCATATTACGACGAGCTTGAGACATACGCAAGCGCCAACCTTGTGCGCCTTATGAATCCCCTAAGCGCCGACCTTAACGTAATGCGTCAGACACTGCTGTTCGGCGGTCTCGAGAGCATACAGCGCAATGTGGCTCGTAAATACAGCGACCTCTCATTCTTCGAGTTTGGTAACTGCTACCGTTTCGATGCCGACAAACGTACCGAGGAGAAGATTCTGAGTCCTTACAGCGAGGCCAACCATCTTGGATTGTGGATGACAGGAAACAGCGTTGCGGCATCGTGGATTGATGCAGGACGCCCCGTTACCGTATACGACCTTAAAGCAATCGTCGAGCACATCTTCGACCGTCTCGGTTTTAAACCTGCAGCACGACTCATCAGCACATTTACAAATGATATTTTTGCCGCAGGCCTTCAGATTCAGGCACAGAGCAACAAAAAAGTAATTGCACAGCTTGGTATCTTGCGCAAGAAGGTCACAAAGCGCTTCGATATTGAGAGTAACGTGTTCTTTGCCGACATAAATTGGAGTGAACTGATGCGCGTGATACGTAATGCAAAGGTCGGATACAGCGAGATAAGCAAATATCCCGCAGTACGCCGCGACCTTGCACTGCTTCTGAACAGTGACGTGACATTTGCACAGATTGAGCAGATTGCACGTGAGACCGAGAAGAAACTTTTGAAAGAGGTTACACTGTTCGACGTTTACGAGGGTAAGAACCTCGAAGAGGGCAAAAAGAGCTATGCTGTAAGTTTCATTCTTCAGGACGACAATCAGACACTCAACGACAAACAGATTGACAAGGTGATGGCACGTCTTATGGAGAACTTCGAGAAACGCCTTGGTGCAAAGCAGAGATAATTCTTTACATCAACAGAAACCAAAAAGTTTATAAATTTAATAACTAAAAATATACTATGGGTAGAGCATTTGAATACCGCAAAGCAGCGAAATTGAAAAGATGGGGCAATATGGCCCGCACATTTACACGTATCGGAAAACAGATTGCCATTGCAGTAAAGGCAGGCGGTCCCGACCCCGATTCAAACTCACACCTAAGAGCTATCATCGCCAATGCAAAGCGCGAGAATATGCCTAAGGACAATATCGAGCGTGCGATTAAGAACGCAATGGGTAAGGACCAGAAAGATTATAAGGAGGTAACATACGAGGGATACGGCCCCTTTGGTATTGCTATTTTCGTGGATGCAGCAACCGATAATACCACACGTACCGTTGCTAACGTTCGTGCAGCCTTCAACAAGCACGGCGGTTCATTGGGTACATCGGGCAGTCTCGACTTTATGTTCACACACAAGAGCGTCTTCACATTCACAAAGAAAGAGGGTCTTGATATGGACGAGCTGATACTTGAGCTTATCGATTTTGGTGTAGAGGACGAGTACGATGAGGAGGAGAACGAGATAACAATCTACGGTGACCCCAAATCTTTTGGCGCTATCCAAAAATGGCTCGAGGAGCAGGGCTACGAGATTACCGGTAGCGAGTTTACACGCATCCCCAACGACCTTAAAGATGTTACCGACGAGCAGCGTGCAACAATCGACAAGATTGTAGAGCGCCTCGAGGAGGATGATGACGTTCAGAATGTATATACCAATATGCGTCCTCTGGAATAATATTTTCCTATTTATAAGTAAAATAAAGCAGAGCCTTTTTGCAAAGAGGCTCTGCTTTATTTATGGTCTGAAACTCGGTGGTCCCGATGAAGGACGCATAGCAGGGGGCGGTGCTACAGGACGATGAATCGGTGGGCCTGCGAACATCGGCGGATAGGGTCGGGGATAAAAGCCGAACGGGGGTGGTGGAGGCGGTGGCGAAATATATCGCCAATCGTCGTCGTATCTTGTCAGTCAGTAGTACGATGCGGTTCCCTCGAAGACTCCGGCAGTGTCGTAAGGATATATATAACCGCTCATTGTGATAGGCTGCCCACTGAAATTCGGGTCGACTCGCGCTGTCGCCTGATTGGTATGCGCAGTGAGGGTTACATACACCGTTGCCGAGAAATTTCCTCCTTGAATAACATAGCTGTAAAAAATATTACCTTCGCTATCTTGCGACATACGTTCGCCGCTGATGTTGCCCTCGAGGGTAATACCACCCAATCCGTTTGGGGAGTATACATTGGAGTTATTAAAGGCTGTCTGCACAGTTCCTTGTCCGTTGTTGATAGATACATAGTTTGTACTTTGTGTGACGAATCGTGTTACACCATTGTTAAAGGTGACATTGGATGCTTCGAGTGCCCACGAGCCACTACGCAACGCCTCTACTGCCTGAACGTATGCAATAGAATCCTCTTGATGTTCGCGACGTTCCTCGACGGCTTTTTTTCTGAGTCGCTCGGCTCGCCAGGCTGCTTCGCGCTCGGCCTTTGTCATCTTTTTACTACTCTGCGAGAGTACACTAATCTGCCAACTAAATGTAAACAGCAATACTAAAAAAAGATACTTTCTCATAAGCGATAATTTTAAAACATACTTTATTGTAACAACACTTTTTTCGGTTAAAACAAATGAAAAGGGAAGTATGCCATTAAAAATGTTGTAATATTTACTAAAACCGTTTTTCAATTACATAAAATTATATATCTTTGCGCTTTAGCGATACTATTAGGCACATTAGAATAATAGGAATGAAGAGACATCTTCTTACATACGTTGTAGCGCTGTTATTGGCAGCGTGTGGCAATAATAAAGCTGAGAATTGGGAGTTGCGCACCCCCGACGGCTCAGATGCTCGTACCATCTCCATAGACACTATGGAGATGAGTAATCCTTTTATCATCTTCGACAAGAGCAAATTAACATACTATATGACGGGCGATGGTGGCTATGTGTGGAAAAGCAACGACCTGCATAAGTGGAACGGCCCTTATAATGTTCTTGCACTTGACTCTTTGGAGTGGATGGGTGCCAACCCGCAGATTACTGCTCCCGAAATTCATAAATACAACGATAAATACTACTACGTAGCTACATTTACACGCCCCGATGTCACTATCGAGAATGTTGATGGCAATGATGTTCCACGTCGTTCGTGCCAGCTTTTGGTTGCCGACAGCATAGAGGGCCCATACAAGCCTATCCCGGCAGAGATGCCACTTCTGCGCGCCGACCAGGCTGCTCGCGGTGCAACATTCATTACAGATGAGTACGACTCGGGGTATCTTATCTATAGCCACGATTGGATTCAGAGTCGCGAGGGGACAACACAAATAATACTTATGACCAAGGAACTTTCACGACAGATTGGTGAGCCATATATTATGTTTCAGGCATCGCAGAATAGTTGGTCTAAGAACATAGATGGTCAACTTTCACCGATTATGGATGGCCCCTGGCTCTTCGATACCGAAGAGCGCGAACTTGGAATGTTATTCACAACCGAGATTGACGGAAAAGGCGCTTTGGGAGTGGCATACAGCGAAAAAGATCACGGTCTGAACGGCCCCTGGCATATAATGCCCGGTCCCTTGCTGACAGGCGGCTATGGACAGGCAATGCTGTTCAACGATTTTGATGGTTCGCTTGTGATGGTGCTGCATAAAGATACCATAGTAAATGGAAAAAGAAAAAACATTCCACAATTAATTGAGGTAGACAACCAATTTGCACAGTTAAAGATAAAAGGCAAATACAATTTTTAAAACCTTTAAATATAAACAATTATGCGTTTAATTATTGAACCTAACTACCAGCAGCTTTCGAGCTGGGCAGCAACTTACGTTGTAAAGAGAATTAACGAGTTTAACCCCACACCCGAGAAACCTTTCGTTCTTGGTCTCCCCACAGGTGGTACTCCTCTTGGTACATACAAGGAGCTTATCAGACTCTACAATGAGGGTAAGGTCAGCTTCCAGAATGTTGTAACATTCAATATGGATGAGTATGTTGGTCTTCCCGAGGAGCACCCCGAGAGCTACCACTCATTTATGTGGAATAACTTCTTCAGCCACGTTGACGTTAAGAAGGAGAATGTAAACATCCTCAATGGTAATGCCGAGGACCTCGTTGCCGAGTGCGCTCGCTACGAGGAGAAGATTAAGTCTTATGGTGGTATCCACCTTTTCCTCGGTGGTATCGGTCCCGACGGACACATCGCATTCAACGAGCCGGGTTCTTCACTTGCATCACGCACACGTATCAAGACTCTTACAACCGACACAATCATTGCCAACTCACGCTTCTTCGACAACGACATCAACAAGGTGCCCAAGACAGCGGTTACAGTTGGTGTAGGTACAGTTATGGATGCTCAGGAGGTTCTTATCCTCGTTAACGGTCACAACAAGGCTCAGGCTCTCTATCACGCAGTTGAGGGTAACATCACTCAGATGTGGACTATCAGCATCCTTCAGATGCACCAGCACGGTATCATCGTTTGTGACGATGCTGCAACAGCCGAGCTTAAGGTTGGTACTGTAAACTACTTCAAAGACATTGAGCGCGACAACCTTTGCCCCTGCTCGAACCTGAAGTAATCAGATAACATCAACAAATTTCGTAAACAGACAGTAGCGCGCTACTGTCTGTTTTTTATTGATGGAAGATAAAAAAGGTGAATTCTCTTTATTATAAAAAATAGTATATATATTTGCGTTAAACAAAATTACTTAATTTGTACACGTTAAATAATACTGTTTTAATATGAAAAGATTAAGCACCTTATTACTGCTAATGTTGCCACTTATGGCAATGCAAAGTAAAGCACAAGAGTATGTGTCGAAACGTCCTCCAATTAGCGAGAGACATTTTGTATCGCAATCTGTCGAGAAAAAGATTGTTGAGACAGCAGCTGCACTGAAAAACAAAAAACTTGCGTGGATGTTTGCCAACTGTTTCCCAAATACTTTGGATACAACAGTCTATCCAAACGGTGAGGGAGATACCTTTGTCTACACAGGCGATATTGCCGCGATGTGGCTTCGCGACTCGGGCGCACAGGTATGGACATATATGCGATTTATCACCGAGGATGAAGAACTGCGTAAGATGATTGCAGGCGTAATACAACGTCAGATGCGTTGCATAATAATCGACCCATACGCAAATGCATTCTATAAAGAGCCCGATAAGGTGGGCGAGTGGGCAAGCGACCAGACAAAAATGCTTCCCGGTGTACACGAAAGAAAATGGGAGATAGATTCTCATTGCTACCCCATACGTTTGGCATACAAATATTGGAAACTATCGGGCGACGAGTCTATATTTGCCGACGAATGGATACAGTGTATACAACTTACACTAAAGACATTCCGCGAACAGCAACGCAAGGATGGAGTAGGGCCTTACACCTTCCTGCGCACCACGGCACGCGCTTTCGACACGCTGAACAACGGCGGAAAAGGCGCCCCGGTAAAACCCGTAGGACTGATTGTTTCTTCGTTCCGCCCCTCGGACGATGCTACAGTGTTGCAGTTCCTTGTTCCATCGAATTTCTTTGCAGTAAGTTCACTGAGAAAAGCTGCCGAAATATTAAACAAAGTAAACAAACGCGAAGATATTGCCAATGAGTGTCTGCAACTTGCCAAAGAGGTTGAAGATGCACTGAAGGAGTATGCCGTATACAACCATCCTCGCTTTGGAAAGATATATGCCTTCGAGGTTGACGGATTCGGAAACCATCTGCTTATGGATGACGCCAATGTACCCAGCCTGCTTGCTTTGTCATATCTCGACAAGGATTTTGCCAACGACCCAATCTACCACAATACCCGCAAATTTGTGTGGAGCGACAGCAACCCCTATTTCTTTAAGGGAAAGGTTGCCGAGGGAATCGGAGGCCCACACGTAGGCTACAATATGGCTTGGCCTATGAGCATCATTATGAGAGCACTTACATCTACCAACGACGCCGAGATAAAAGAGTGTGTCGAGATGCTTATGAACACCGATGCCGGAACAGGTTTTATGCACGAGTCGTTCAATGTTGATAATCCACAGAAATATACTCGCTCGTGGTTTGCCTGGGTGAATGGTCTTTTTGGCGAGATGGTACTTAAGATAATTGACGATGGCAAGTTGGATTTGCTTAACAGCATTGAAATAAAATAAGAATATGAAACGCACATTTTTTATAATTTCATTATTTGTTTTTGTAGTATCGGCAGCGGCACAGACATTGTCGATAGGGCAGTACAATATCCGTTTCGATAAGAAACAGGACAGAGAAGCCGGTAATGGCTGGGATGTCCGTTCACCCGAAATATACTCCTTAATCAATTATAAAGGGTGGGATATTTTTGGTGCACAAGAGGTACTATATAATCAGATTAACGACCTTAAAGCAAACATCGACGGCTACGACTATATAGGTGTAGGCCGAGACGACGGAGCAAAAAAGGGTGAATTTGCCCCTATCTTCTACAAGAAAAGCCGACTGCGTTGTATTAAAAACGGTAACTTCTGGCTATCGGAGACACCCGACTCGGTTGGTTCGCGCGGTTGGGACGCAGCACTTTGCCGTATATGCACCTGGGGAGAGTTCGAGGACAAAAACAGCAAATGGCGTTTCTATGCCTTCAATCTTCATATGGACCACATAGGCAAGGTAGCACGATGCGAGAGTGCCAAGCTGGTGCTAAGAAAAATAAAAGAGATGTGTGGCGATGCGCCTTATATTGTTACCGGTGATTTTAATGTCGACCAGAACGATAGCGTATATACAATACTCACAAGCTCGAAGATGCTTATCGACTCTTACACTGTTGCCAAGCATAGGATGTGCGAAACGGGTTCGATGAACTATTTCAACCCCGAGTATAAAACCGACAGCCGCATTGACCACATTTTCCTATCGCCACATTTCAAGGTGCATAAATTCGGCCTTAACACATATAACTATTGGCAACCCATTGAGGCTACTCCCGAGAAACTAAAAGCTATTGCCGAAGGAGCAGAAGGTGTTGCGCTGCATAAGTCTTGCGTACTATCGGATCATTATCCCATAGACGCAGTGGTTGAACTACCCCGACTGCGTGCACCGCAGGATTGGGCGCAGTATAACTTTTATAGTAAAGACAATGAGAAGTGCAAAGAGGCAAAAGTTGTTTTTATGGGTAATTCAATAACACGGAACTGGTTCCGCTATCGTCCCGAGTTTTTCAACGAGAACGAAGGTTATCTTTGTCGCGGCATCAGCGGACAGGTTACTGCACAGATGCTCGCCCGCTTCCGTTCTGATGTAATAAATCTGCACCCCAAAAAGGTGGTTATTCTTGCAGGAACCAATGATATTGCAATGAACCAGGGATATGTATCCATTGAACATATATACGAGAATATTGTCTCTATGGCCGAGCTTGCCAAATGCAACGGAATTAAAGTTGTTCTTTGCTCGGTACTTCCCGCCGACCGTTACGGTTGGTCGTGGGAGATAGACCGCGAACGTGCAATAGAGTCTATTAAGACTCTTAATGAGAAACTGCGCACGTATGCAAAGAAAAACAAGCTTCAGTATGCCGATTTCTACTCGGCAATGGTCGACGAGAATATGGCGCTTAAGAAAGAGTATCAAGAGGATGCTGTGCACCCCAATAAAGCAGGATACTTAGTGATGGAAGAGATTATACAGAAAATTCTAAAGAAATAACCAAATGAATATGAAAAGATTTTCGGTACTATTATTAGTTGCGGTATTCTGCGCAACAACAGTTTTATCGCAGACAAAACACACACTTGTTTCGCCAAACGAAAAGATTAAAATAGAGGTAGAACTTGCCGACGGCATCACGTATGATGTATTCTGCGATGGTGAACAGATTCTCGACAACTGTCGTATGTCGCTTGACGTTGCAGGAAATGTATTGGGTTCGCAACCACAGCTGAAAGGAACACAGCGCAGGTCGGTAAACGAAATTAAAAGACCTTTCCTTCATCTGAAATATGCCGAGGTACCCAACATATACAACGAGATGCTACTAAAAATGAAAGGAAATTACTCGGTGGAATTTCGTGCATACGACGACGGAATTGCCTATCGTTTCGTTACCAATTTAGGAAAGACGATTGAGGTTAACGACGAGGATATAACCCTCTTCTTTCCCCAGGAAGCAAATCTTGTTCTTCAACAGAGCGACCGTTTCAGAACATCGTACGAAGAGCGTTACTCATTTGTAAAATCGAGTGAGTGGCACAGTTATCAGAAGATGGCACATTATCCGATACTTGCCATCACAGCCGGTGGCACAAAAATTCTTATGAGCGAATCGGATTTAAGAGACTATCCTGCACCGTTCTTCCGCAGCAACGATGCCAATGGATTTTCATCGGTATTTCCTAAAGTACCCTCAAAAGAGAAACCACGCAGCGACAAAAGCAACGACGTGCTTATGCGTCACAGATACATAGCAAAGACCAATGGCACAAGAGAGTTCCCCTGGCGCTATTTTGTGATAACAAAGGACGAAGGCAACCTTATAGAGACTACAATGGGATGCCGTCTTGCACAGGATAGCAAATTAGAGGACGTATCGTGGATTAAGCCCGGACAAGCAAGCTGGGAGTGGTGGAACGGCGCTGTTCCTTACGGTCCCGAAATCACTTTTAAAGCCGGACTGAATGTAGAAACATATAATTATTTCATTGACTTTGCATCGAAGTATGGCATTGAATACATTGTAATGGACGAGGGTTGGGCAAAAGATAATATGGACCCATACACACCCAATCCCGACTGCGACCTACATAAAATTATTGCTCACGGCAAAGAAAAAAATGTGGGTATTATCCTGTGGCTTACTTGGCGCTGCGTCGAGGAGAACCCCGGCCTCTTCGAGAAATTTGCCGAGTGGGGAGTTAAAGGTGTGAAGATAGATTTTATGGACCGTAGCGACCAGTGGATGGTAAACTTCTACGAAAGAACCGTTAAAGAGGCTGCACGTCATAAGATTTTTGTAAATTTCCACGGAGCATACAAGCCTGCCGGATTGGAATATACGTACCCCAATCTGCTCTCCTATGAAGGTGTTACAGGAATGGAACAGATGGGCAACTGTCGACCCGAGAACAGCATATATCTGCCCTTTATACGCAATGTAGTTGGAGCTATGGAGTATACCCCGGGAGCAATGAACAGTATGCAGCCCGATAACTACTCGGCACGTCGTCCCAACTCGGGTAGTATCGGTACACGCGCCTATCAGATGGCACTGTTTGTAATATTCGAATCGGGTCTTCAAATGCTTGCCGATAATCCCACACTTTATTATAACAACGACGATTGTACGAGATTCATTGCATCGGTACCACTCTTGTGGGACGAGACAAAGGCACTCTCGGCAAAGCTGGGTAACCACCTTATAGTTGCCAAACGTAGCGGTGAGAAGTGGTTCGTTGGTGGAATGTCAGCCGAGCAGAAAGAGCCGCTCGTAAAAGAGATAACACTCGATTTCCTACCCGAGGGCAAAGAGTTTACACTAACTTCGTTCGAAGATGGTTCAAATGCCGACCGTCAGGCCATGCACTATGTAAAAAAAGTCGCAAAAGTGCGCAAAGGCGATACCGTCACCATTAAAATGGTGCGAAACGGTGGTTATGCAGCAGTGATTGAGTAATTTTTAAAAGAAAGATAAACTGCATCTTATTAAATTTAATTACCTTTGCATTTGATACCTTTCATTTGCAAAGGTTTTTTGTATTCAGTGCAATCAATTAACACAAAAAATAAAAATTATGCGTAAACACATTCTCACTATTGCAATGATGCTGTTTGCAGTGACTACAGCATTTGCAAGCAACGACGGTGTCGAGGCGATGCTCGGCAAAATATCGGCAATCTCGGGATATGAAAAGCTCGAAAAAGCCGATACCACACGTAGCTATTATCTTATGAAATTCACCCAGCTAATCGACCCTAACAATGCCGAAGTCGGTACTTTTGAGCAGCGTGTAATGTTGGGACACAAAGGCTTCGACCGTCCCACAGTAATTGTCACCGAGGGTTACGGTGGTGACTATGCTTTTGGCAGCAAACGTTATATGGAGGAACTCACACGCATCCTCGATGCAAACATCTTATTCGTGGAGTACCGCTTCTTCTCAAAGTCAAAGCCCGAGAATCTTAATTGGGACTATATGACAATAGCAAACTCAATGCACGACTATCACGCAATTACTACAGCATTCAAGAAATACTACACCGGTAAGTGGGCTGCAACAGGTATCAGCAAGGGTGGTTCGACAACAATCTTCTACCGCGCCTACTATCCCGAGGATGTCGATGTTTCTGTTCCCTACGTTGCACCATTGAGCCGCGCTTTGGAGGATGGACGTCACGAGTCGTTCCTCGAGCAAGCATCGACAAAAGCCAATCGCGATGCCATTCGTAACTTCCAGTTTCAGCTGTTAGAGCGTAAGGAGGCGCTGTTGCCAATGTTCAGCAAATACTGCGCCGACAAAGAGTACACATTCTATGTTCCCATTGAGACAATTTATGACCTGTGTGTTCTAGAGTATCAGTTCTCTTTCTGGCAGTGGGGTGAGTCGGTAGCTGAGATTCCCGTTGCAACAGCAAGCGACAAGGAGAAATTCGAGTATTTCATAAGAAAATGTGAGCCTAACTACTTCTCACGCAAAAACGACCTCGAGTCATTCTCGGTTCAGGCAGTAAAAGATTTCGGTTACTATGGCTACAATGTAGACCCCTTCAAAGATTATATCAATGTAGAGGATGTCGAGGGTTATTACAAACGAGTAATGCTTCCCTCGCAGTGGGCAAACACTGTTTTCGACGACTACAACTATCGTTTCGTTACCGACTTCCTTACCGAGAACGACCCGAAGATGATATTCATCTATGGCGAGTGGGACCCCTGGACAGCCAGCGGTGTTACTTGGTTGCGCGACCGTAACAAGAAGAACATACACATTTACATTGAGCCTAACGGTAGCCACAAGGCACGCATTGGCACAATGCCGGCTGCTACACAGACCGAGATACTGAATAAACTGAACGAGTGGATGCAGTATCGTTAATGGCAGCAATAGAACTAAATAAATTATCAATTGGTTACACCCATAACAGGCAACAAATGCCTGTTATGGGTGTAATTGATGCTACACTGGAGAGGGGAGAACTTGTTGCGCTGATAGGTGCCAATGGTGCCGGAAAATCGACACTGCTGCGCACACTATCGGCTTTCCAACAGACGCTATCGGGCAGCATAACATATCCCGATGGCAAGAGCGATAGCCGCACAGCATCGGAACTATCGACACAGTTGGCAGTGGTGCTCACAGGAAACGGTAATATACAAAATCTCACAGTGCGCGAGGTTGTCGCAATGGGGCGGTCGCCATATACCAATTTCCTGGGACGTTTGCGCAAACACGACGAAGAGATTATCGCCGAGGCACTCACAATGGTAGGTATAACACAACTTGCCGAGAGAAGGGTAGAGACACTGAGCGATGGCGAGCGACAAAAGGCAATGATAGCAAAAGCACTCGCACAGCAGACTCCGGTGATTATGCTTGATGAACCTACCGCGTTTCTCGATTTCAACAGCCGCGTACAACTATTCCGACTACTGCAACGATTGGCACACGAAACAGGAAAAGCGATACTCGTATCGACTCACGACCTTGAACTTGTGCTGCAACTTGCCGATAAAGTATGGCTTATACAGGATAAAAAGATGTATACAGGAGGAGTAGAAGAACTTGCTGCAAACGGTACACTGAAGAGGTTTATAGATGGCGATGGAATAGAGTACAATGCAACTGAAAATCGTATAGAAATAAAAAGTAAATTATGAGATACAATTTCGATGAGATAATAGAACGTCGTGGAACTGCAAGCGTAAAACACGATGCTCTGAACGATATTTTTGGATGCGACGACGTGATACCTATGTGGGTAGCCGATATGGACTTTGCAGCGCCACCTTGCGTTATTGAAACACTACGCCGTCGAGCCGAGCACCCTGTATATGGGTATACATTCCTCGCGCCACGATGGAAACCTGCCATAATAAATTGGGTAAAGAGAAGATACTCTTGGAGTGTTACCGAAGAGGAGATTGGTTTTGTCGGTGGCATTGTACCTGCTCTCGCCTTTGCCATAGAGTGCTTCACAAAGCCAGGTGACGGAGTACTTATACAACCACCGGTTTATCACCCATACGACCACGTCACACGCGACCACGGACGCAAGGTAGTGACCAACCCTCTTAAACTAATCGATGGCAGATACTACATCGATTTTGAAGATTTTGAGCGCAAAGCAAAAGAGTGCAAGATGTTTCTTCTGTGCCACCCTCACAACCCGGGTGGACGCGTGTGGAACCGCGAAGAGCTACTGCGTATGGCCGAAATATGCAATGCCAACAATGTACTTGTGATATCCGATGAGATTCACTGCGATATGCTGTTAAAAGGTTATTCGCATACCCCCTTTGCGATGGTAAGCGATAGTGCAGAACAGAACAGCATAACACTTATGGCAGCAAGCAAAACATTCAACATCGCAGGCCTAAAGAGTTCGTATCACATAATCCCCAATCCCGAGTTACGACACCGTTACAGTGAATATCTGCGTATAAACGAGCTCGATTTTGCACCGCTTTTCTCGACTGAGGCAGTTGCTGCTGCTTACGAAGAGGGCGAGGAGTGGCTGACACAGATGTTGGAGTATGTCGAGAAGAATATCGACTATGTTCAGGAGTTTATTAAAGAGAATATGCCCAAGCTCTCTATGATACGTCCCGAGGCGTCGTATCTTATTTTTATAGATGCTCGCCGATTAGGACTCTCGCACGACGCGCTTATTGATTTCTTTGTAAAACGTGCCAAAGTGGGAATGAACGACGGCGCAATGTTCGGCGAGGGTGGAGAAGGATTTATGCGAATGAATGTGGGATGTCCGTTATCGGTTATCGAAAAGGCGATGTGCCGGATTAAAGCTGCATACGATAAACTATAACGTATAAAAAAGCTATCAGAGGAGATTGACACCGGCGACTGCAATTATGTGGTCGTCGGTGTTATGTTATGTTTACTCAGGGTAAAATCGAACCTTAATCCACCACTGGGGCGATTAGTGGCAGTGATTGTGCCACCGTGAAACAGAACAGCGTGTTTTACTATGGCAAGCCCAAGCCCCGTTCCGCCTTTCTGACGGGAACGCCCTTTATCTACTCGATAGAATCGTTCGAAGAGGAGTGGCAGTTGCTCTTTTCCAACACCTTTTCCATCATCTTCAAAGCGAATACAAACCAGTTCTTGTGAATTTTCGAGCAGTGTGATATAGATATTTTTACCTCCGGAATAGGCAATGGCATTCTCTGTAAGATTGCTGAATATTGAACCTATCAACGAAGTGTTTCCTTCAATTGTAACCACCTCGCAAAACTCGGTGTGCAACGTCAATCGTTCCTCCTCGGGCATTACATTCAGTTCCTCGGCAACCTCATTTATTATTTCGTTTATTATAACCGGTTCCTTGCTAATTAAAGCACTTCCATCCTCCATTCGGGTAATAAGTGATACATCGTTGAGCAATCGGCGTAGACGCTCGTTGTGGGTGTAGCAACGCTCGATAAGTTCCTGACGTTTCTCTTCGCTTAGTGTTATCCCCGACAACAGTGTCTCGAGACAGACTTGAATTGATGCTACCGGTGTCTTTAGCTCGTGGTTTATATTGTTTGTAAGTTGTCTTTTGAGACGATTTTTCTCTTGCTCGGCTTCATAACGATTTACACGCTCGATATCCTTACCGAGTTTGCGAGTGGTAAAGTATGCCAATATACTCATAGCTAAGCTTATAGAAATCATTACCATTAGAAACGACCAATCCGTTTCAAGCATATCCCGCAGCGTATTTGAATATGGAATGGCAGTACGTACAATAACCCTCTCGCCTCGTGTGGCCGAGTAGAAATACTCGCGTCCGTCACTTGCCGACTGTCGGCTGATGTTATACCCTTTACCCCTTGCCAAAGCATTTGCCACTTCGGGACGGTTTCGATGATTGTCGAGCGAGTCGAGCGATACGATATTGTCGTAAACCACAGCACCGGAAAGAGTGATAATAGATATTCGCAATTCGTCAAATGGTTTGTCGTGCGTAGCGATATATTCTTCATAAGATAGTCCCTCTTCGACTGTATCGAGCAGATGACGATTATATTGTTGAAGTTGTGCATTCAAAAACTCCGATTTATACTCCTTTTCGCGCAGATATTGGAATACTATAAAACAGAGTACTATTGCCCACGAAAAAGCAAGCAACATCAGAAACAGGCGTTTATGAAACGATATTTTAATCTCGGAAGCCATAACCAAAACCTGAACGGGTTACAATGTAGGAGCCGTATGCTCCAATTTTCGAGCGCAATCGGGTGATATTTACATCTATGGTGCGGTCTAATACTACAACCTCATTGCTCCATACACGACTCATTATCTGTTCGCGCGAACATATTTTTCCACGATGCGATACTAAATATACCAATAACTCGAACTCCTTGCGAGCAAGTTTTATCTCCTCACCATCTATGGTACAATGCTTAAATTCCAAATCAAGGCACAAGCCTTCAACTACCAATCGGTTTGTTTTTTCGGATGGGGCGTTATTTATTTTATGGTTGGCTGTGCGACGCAGTACACTCTTGACGCGGGCAATAACATTACGAACTGTGTAGGGCTTCATTATATAATCATCGGCACCGAGGTTCAGTCCCATAATCATATCATCCTCTGTGTCACGAGCCGTACAAAATATAATGGGAATTTCGGCGGTAGCAACATCGGCTTTCAGCATTTTTGCCATCTTTATACCGCTGATTTCACCCATCATTATATCCAGTAGAATAAGCGAATACTCTTTTAAATTATAGCCGAGTGCTTGTTCGGCACTGAAGGCTGTATCTACATCATATCCCTCATTCTCGAGATTCAGTTTTAGGACCTCACACAAGGTCTCCTCGTCATCTACTATCAAAATACGCTCTGTTGCCATATACCTATTTATATAATTACTCTGCAAAAGTACAGAGATTTGACGAATGACAAAACGCCTTAAACAAGATTTAATAAAAATGTAATATTTTACTCACTGCCTGCATTTCACAAAAGCCTAATTTTTTTGAAACATTTATGAAATGTTATCCCGATACTTTTGCAGTGTCAATTTTAAACAATTAAAGAGAATGAAAACAAAAGTAATCTTGGCAGGTATTTTAGCCTGCATCGGTATCAGCGCACAGGCGCAGGATGTCAAAAAATCAATGGAGCCTAAGGGCAAAGCGATTGTACAGGTGTTTGGAAATTTCCACACAGGTTTTGGAGCAGAAAATGATGACCGAGGCTTCGAACTGGAGCGTAGCTATCTGGGCTATGAGTACAACCTAGGCAAAGGTCTTTCGGTTAAGGGTGTAATGGATATAGGTAAATCGAGCGATGTATCCGATTATCAGCGTATTGCCTATATCAAGAATGCGATGGTATCTTGGAAAAAGGGAGCACTGACACTCAACGGTGGTTTAATCTCGACCACACAGTTCAATTTCCAAGAGAAATTCTGGGGCTACCGCTATATTATGAAGTCGTTCCAAGATGAATATAAATTTGGCAGCAGCGCCGATTTAGGTATTTCTGTGGCTTATAAGTTTGCCGACTGGGTATCTGCCGATGCAATTATCGTCAATGGCGAGGGTTACAAAAAGATTCAGAAAAATGATGGACTCAACTATGGCTTGGGTATAACACTTACCCCTATCAAGGGCTTTCAAATTCGCCTCTATGGAGGATTGAACGAGAGTGGAGAAGAGGGTAAGAAGGATATTACAAACTTTGCTGCATTTGCAGGATACAAACACGAGAAATTTACTATTGGAGCAGAATACAACCAAATGTGGAATGCCTCACATACAGATGGTGCCGACCAAAGTGGTTACTCTATATTTGCTTCGGCTAAATTATCTAAGACTTCTGACCTATATGCACGATTCGATGATTTATACTCTAAAGACGATTGGAACATCGGAAAGGATGAACAGGCTGCAATCCTCGGCGCACAATTCAAGCTCGGTAAATATGTAAAGGTTGCTCCTAACTTCAGAATGAGTATGCCAAAAGCAGATGGTGCAAAGAATGTTTACTCGGCATATATAAACTGCTATTTCGGATTGTAATATAACCTTTTTGTTAAGCGAAATTAATAAACATTTAATACACAAATATTATGAGAAAGATTTTTTCAACAGTAATAACATTAGTGATTGCCATTGCTTTTGCAGCTTGTGGCGGTAATGCAAATAATGAAGGACGTGAGGCTCAGGAACTCTCGGGTGCAGGTGCAACATTCCCACTACCTTTCTACAATGTGATTTTCGAGCAGTTCGGACAAGTAAATGGCGACCAGGTTGCATACGGTGGCATTGGCTCGGGTGGCGGTGTACGCAATTTGCGTGATAAGATTGTCGATTTTGCCGGTAGCGATGCTTTCCTTTCGGATAAGGAGATGCCAGAGATGGCTCCCGTAGTGCATATACCCACCTGTATGGGTGCTGTGGTTCTTGCCTACAACCTCGATGGCGTAAAAGAGTTGAAGTTATCGGGTGAGATTATAGCAAACATTTTTGCAGGCGAGATAAAGATGTGGAACGATGAGCGTATTGCGACACTCAATCCCGATGTAAAACTACCCGAGGAGGCTATCATCCCTGTTTATCGTTCGGACGGTTCGGGTACCACTTTCGTGTTCACCGATTACCTGACAAAGGTTAGTTCGATGTGGGCTTCAAAATATGGTGCGGGCAAATCGGTGAACTTTCCATCGGGGCAGGCAGCGAAAGGCAATCCCGGTGTAGCAGGTGTAATTAAACAGACAAAGAACACAATAGGTTATGTAGGTTCGGAGTATGCCTTTGCACAGAAGATACCTTATGCACTTGTCGAGAATCAGCGAGGTGAATTTGTTCAACCATCATCGGCAACAATCTCGGCTGCTGCATCGGGCGAAATTCCGACAGACACACGCTGTTCAATTACCAATGCCGATGCTGCCGGTGCATATCCCATCTCGACATTTACCTGGATGATTATCTACAAGGAGCAGAACTATTCCGACCGCACAAAGGAGCAAGCTGAGGCAACACTCGACCTACTGAAATATATCCTCTCGGACGAGGCACAAAAGATTACCTCAGAGGTACATTATGCTCCGCTGCCTGCCAAAGCCAAGGAGTTGAGTATGACAAATTTGAAGGCCGTTACATATAACGGAATCTCAATATTGCAATAATAAAATGCTATGAACGATAAATTATACAAAATTCTATTGTTCGCAGCAGCATTGATAATGCCGATAGTGTGCGGGGGCGTAGTGTACGCCCTCGTCACTGACGCATACGAAGCTTTCGAACATTTCGGATTCTTTAAGTTTCTAACCTCTTCGCAGTGGAGCTACACCGAGGGAGCAGAACAGTATGGAGCATTACCGTTTATTACCGGTACGCTAATGACAACTCTGTTGGCTCTTATATTTTGCATACCGTTCTCACTGCCCGTCGCACTATTTGTAGGGGAGTATTTTAAAGGAACACGTATTGCCGCCATATTAAGCACCGTAACCGACCTTTTGGCGGGTATTCCCTCTATTATCTATGGTTTGTGGGGATTCTACACTTTGCGCCCGCTTATTATGGCACTCAACATTTCGCCACAGGGTTCGGGCATATTGACCGCTTCGCTGGTACTTGCTATTATGATTGTTCCATACGCAGCCTCGCTAAGTGCCGAGTTTATCAAAATGGTGCCAAACGATTTAAAAGAGGGCGCATACAGTTTAGGTGCAACTCGTGCCGAGGTTATTCGCAAGGTGGTATTTCCTGTTGCAGGTTCGGGTATCTTTTCGTCGTATGTTCTGGCAATAGGTCGTGCATTGGGCGAGACAATGACTGTAACAATGCTCATTGGAAACACTAATAATATTCCCGATTCAATTACCTCGACAGGAAACTCTATGGCTTCTATTATTGCCAACCAGTTTGGTGAGGCCGATGATTTAAGGCTCTCTTCACTAATTGCCATAGCCTTGATATTGTTTCTGATTACGGCATTTATCAATTTGATTGGTAAAATAATGATTAAACGCGCAAGAATAGCATAACTATGGATAAATCGAAAATTAAAAATCGTTTGACAAAAGATAAGGCGTTGCTGTGGGCTGTGTGTATATTAGCCACCCTTACGGCTGTTCCTCTGTTCGCCATTTTGGGAGAGGTCTTTCTGCGTGGTTACGACCAACTTTCGTGGTCATTCTTTACCGAGCCGACCCCGACAGCATATAAAGCAATGAAGGCAATAGAGGCCGGCGAACCTATTCCCGGCGGTATTGCAAATGGAATTATTGGAACGATGCTTATGTTGGGTATGGCAGCAGTCATAGCTATTCCAATAGGTATCTTATGTGGTGCATATTTGGCTGAGAACCCCAAAAACAGATTTGCTCAGACAGTGAGTTATCTTACCGACCTATTGCAAGGGACTCCCTCGGTTATCATTGGTATTGTCGTTTACATCTGGATAGTCGTTCCTATGAAAGGCTATTCGGCTATTGCCGGTAGCGTGGCACTCTTTATTATGATGTTACCGCTTATTATCCGCTCCACCGAGGAGACTTTGATAATTCTGCCGTCGTCACTCAAAGAGGCAGGGTTGGCGCTTGGAGGTAATCGCGCTCGTGTAATGCTGAAAGTACAGCTCCCTGCCGCTTTCGGAGGTATTTTTACCGGTATTCTATTGGCTATCTCGCGTGTAATTGGCGAGACGGCTCCACTTATGTTTACCGCACTTGGTTGCTCTTTTATACGCTTTGCTATCGACAAACCAATATCAGCAGTACCACTGCTTATATGGGAGTTCTTCAACGATCCCAATCTACAAGAGCTCATTTGGGGCGCATCTCTCTTCTTGTTATTATTTGTTCTTACATTGAATCTAACAGCTAAATTATGGCGTGCCCATAATCAATAGTAAACTAATATCTTGCAAAAAATGGAATCAATAACACCTATACTTGAGTTTAAAAAGACTTGTGTATCATACACCAAGCAGACAATGGCGGTAAAATATGTATCAGCAGCCATAGATAGAAATACCATAACCGCAATAATGGGACCTTCGGGTTGTGGTAAAAGCACACTGTTGCGTGCCGTAAACCTGATGCACAACCTATATCCCAATATCCGAGTCGATGGCGAAATCTTATTGAACGGTGAAAATATCCTTTCGATGGAACCTATTGATGTTCGCCGTCGGGTGGGTATGGTTTTTCAGCGTCCTGCTCCATTTCCCACGATGAGCATCTACGATAATGCACTTTCGGGATATGCACTAAATGGCATACGCTTGTCAAAAACAGAGAAAGAAGAAACCATTGAACGTTGTTTGAAAAACGTTGCTCTATGGGACGAGGTAAAAGATGTATTGAATAAGAAAGGTACATTCCTGTCGGGTGGTCAGCAACAGCGTTTGTGTATTGCCCGTGCGTTGGCAATGAAACCCGATATATTGCTGATGGACGAGCCGACCTCGGCTCTTGACCCCATCGCAACGGCTCACATCGAGGAACTGATGCAGGAACTTCAAAAGGAGGTGACAATCCTTATCGTTACTCACAATATGGGACAAGCAATGCGAATATCATCGAAATCGATGTTTATGTACCTGGGCGAACTGGTAGAGTATGACGATACTGCAACTATGTTCTCTAATCCTTCGGACGAGCGCACTAAAGCCTACCTTACCGGAAAAATGGGGTAATAAGACTCTGTTGCAGTAGACAATATCTCCTAAAGTTTTGCGTGAGGAATTTCCAATAATTATTTGGAAATTCCTCACGCAAAACTATTATAAACAATCTCTTTTTTCTTAAATCTCGGGACTGTTTTCATTATCATACTCATCAAGGTTATCGTTCCACAAATAGTGATGAGTATCCTTAACAAGTATTTTTGAAAGAACAAACAGCGGAATAATATTGGGAATAATCATAAATGCGGCAGCTGTCGTTCCAAAATTCCATACAAGCTGAAGTGGCATTATAGAACCGATGAAGGTTGCTATAACCCAAAAAACACGAAATGATTGAATTGCTTTGCGACTCTTTCCACCGTATATATATTCAATAGCCTTTTCGCCACAATATGTCCAACCAAGCACAGTGCTAAAGGCAAAGGTAAATGTTATAATTGTAAGCAAATGTGAACCCAAAGAAGGAATCTGCGAGAAGGCGTGCTGCATTACCAAACCTCCCGAAGAGGGATTCCAATCGAATCCTATGGCGAGCATACTGCTAACAGCCACGATACCGGTCATTGTACACACTACCACTGTATCCCAGAATGTTGTAGTAGAGGAGATAAGTGCCAAACGAACAGGGTTACGCGATTTTGCGGCAGCAGCTATTATGGCAGCCGAACCCATACCCGATTCATTGGACAAAAGACCTCGACTGACACCATATTGCAAAGAAATCATCAATCCTCCAATGGCACCTCCGCCCAATGCAACAGGCTGAAAAGCCGAATCAACAATAAGATTAATTGCCTGCCATATATACTCGTAATTTATGATAAGCAATGTTACGCAACCTAACATATACATAATAGTCATTATAGGCACAAGGCTCTCGCACACACGTGCTATACCTTTAAGACCAAAAAAGACAACCGAGCAGACAAGGATGGTAAGTACTGTTGCGGTAATGTAAATATCGATGTTATATGCCTCTTTAAGTGTCTCAGCAATGGCATTGCACTGTATGAAATTTCCTGCACTGAAGCCCATTATAAGAGTAAAAACACAGAAAATTACAGCAAGTGACTTCAAATTAAGTGCGCGCGACAATACATACATTGGCCCTCCCGATACAGTACCATCGCTGCGTTGTACACGATATTTTACCGCCAACAACGACTCGGCATATTTTGTGGCAATACCCAAAACACCTGTCAGCAGACACCAAACAAGAGCGCCCGGACCACCAATAACGAGTGCAGAAGCAACACCAACGATATTTCCTGTACCAATTGTTCCTGCAAGCGTAGTTACAAGTGCGGCGTATGGACTAACTTCGCCCTCGGCACCTTTTTCACTCTTTACAGAGAGGCGTATCGCCTTGAAAATATAACGCTGCGGGAAACGCAGTCTGATAGTAAGATAAAGATGTGTACCAAGCAGGATAAGCAACATTGGCCATCCCCATATAACATCGTTTATACTCTGCACCCAATCATTGAGGCTTGCAAAAAGCCCCTCAATCCACAATCTTAATTCATTCATATAAAACTCTTCTTAATCATAAAATCGCCCCGTACAGCCATTCTCAGCCAAGGGGTTGCGAATATACACATAATTCTTGAATTATCAGCGTATTTTATTAGTTCAAACAGCTTTTTAACTGCCTTTATCTATCAATGAGATTGGGATTAGCATTTTTTTGGTTAACTTCGCGCCGAAAAACAGAATAGGAGAATAAGCATTATGCTTGAGATAGAGAATATTACTATTGAATATGATAAAAAGTGTGTACTGCGCAATTTTTCGATGAGCGCCGAGGGTGGAACATCGGTAGCGGTTATTGGAGCATCGGGATGCGGAAAAAGTTCACTGCTGAAAGCGATTATAGGCATTGTTCCAATGAACTGCGGTTCTATTAAATTGAATGGGGTAGTGCTATCGCCACAAAGTGTCTATGAATATCGACGTCGCATAGCTTATCTGCCCCAGGAACTGACATTTCCCTGCGAGTGGGTAAGAGAGATAATCGAACTTACACTGAATCTTAAAGCCAACCAAGGATGCGATAATAGGGGAGTGTTGCTTGATTATTTCGTAAAACTCGGACTCGAAAAAGATATTTTAGAAAAACGACTATCGGAAATTTCGGGTGGACAGCGACAAAGGGTAATGATTGCAGTTGCTGCACTACTGAAAAAAGATGTTATTCTGCTGGACGAACCTACATCGGCACTCGACAGCGAGTCGACACACAGAACATTCGATTTCCTCACAACCCTTAAGCATCGCCCGACGATAATAGCTGTGACACACGATAAAGTATTCGCACAAAAGTGTGACAAAAGTATTAATATAAGCAACTATGCAAACAACTGATATATCGAACATAAGTATGCTGCTTGGACTGCTGCTTATGGCACTGCCAATATATTTTTTCGGGAAATATAACACCGGGATGGTAAAAAGCACCATTATCGCAGTTGTGCGTATGGTGGTGCAACTGCAGCTCGTTGGTCTGTATCTGAAGTATCTGTTTCTATGGGACAACCCACTACTGAATATTGCCTGGGTACTGATAATGGTTGTAGTAGCAACCGAAACGTCACTCACACGCACAAAACTGAAACGCTCGGTGATGATGATTCCGCTATTGGTTGGTTTCATTACCGCCGCGCTATTGATAGGCGGTTATTTTCTTGGTATTGTGCTAAAACTCGATAATATATTCGATGCGCAATATTTTATTCCAATACTTGGAATTCTTATGGGTAATATGCTTGGTGTGAATGTAATAGGACTTAATACTTTCTATTATAATCTGATGCGAGAAAAGAGTTGTTACTACTATCTTATAGGCAATGGCGCTACTATCGATGAAGCGACAGCGCCATTCGTGCGTCAGGCACTTACACGAGCCTTCAGTCCGGCAATAGCAAATATGGCGGTAATGGGACTTGTTGCACTTCCCGGCACAATGATAGGGCAGATTCTTGGTGGCAGCAGCCCCGATGTTGCGATAAAATATCAGATGATGATAATTGTAATTACAATTTCGGCATCTATTATTTCACTTATGTCTACCCTTTATCTGTCGAAACGTGCCTCTTTCGATGCGATGGGAAGGATTATAGAGCCTTTCAAATAAAAAGAGGTAAAGCTACAGAGACAAAATTTTGAAGTTTCGAGAAAAAACATTACTTTTGCAGAAAATAAGAAGAATTTGGCTACTACATTAAAAGAGATAGCGAATGCCCTTGAAAAGTTCGCGCCTCTGCCGTTGCAAGATGGATTCGATAATGCCGGACTGCAAATTGGATTAACAGATGCGGAAATTACAGGGGTATTATTGTGTCTGGACGTAACAGAAAAAGTGATTGACGAGGCTGTTGCGTTGGGATACAATCTCATTATATCGCATCATCCCCTTTTGTTTCGTCCACTAAAGAGAATTACAGGCAGTAATTATGTCGAGCGTTGCGTTATAAAAGCACTAAGCAACGGCATTGCCATATACTCGGCACACACCAATCTTGACAATGCACAAGGCGGTGTAAACTATCATATTGCATCTAAGCTTGGACTTAAAAATGTAAAAATCCTTGTTCCAAAAGAAAATTCATTGCTTAAGCTTGTTACCTACGTTCCTATGGCACAGGCCTCTGAGGTTCGCAATGCACTTTTTGCAGCAGGATGCGGTGCTATTGGCAACTACGACTGTTGCAGCTATAATATTGATGGGACAGGTACGTTCAGAGCCAACGAGGGATGCACTCCTTTCTGTGGAGAAATAGGGGAGATACATAAGGAGAATGAGGTGCGCATCGAAACTGTGCTTCCTTCGTATCTAAAGAACAGGGTAGTGAGCGCTCTGTTAAAAGTTCACCCATACGAAGAGCCGGCCTACGACCTTTTCCCAATGCTAAACGATTGGTATGCAGCAGGTTCGGGTGTCATAGGAGAACTTGACGAGGAGTGCGAAGAGGTAGCTTTTCTGCACAGAATAAAAGAGATATTTGCAACCGATGCGATAATGCACACTCCCATTCGTGGAAGAAAGATAAAACGTGTGGCACTATGCGGTGGCGCCGGAGCATCATTTGCAGGAGCTGCACTATCGTCGGGTGCCGACCTCTATCTGACCGGAGAGGCACGTTACCACGAACTGTTCGACAACACCGATAAAATGGTATATGCAATAATAGGGCATTACGAAAGCGAGCAATACACGACCGAGATTCTGCACGAAATTATGCGAAGCAATTTTCCGGATATTCCGGTTGCAACAACAACAGTGTGCACAAATCCTATAAGACATTTATAAATAAAAAGATATTAACCATAAATAATTAATAAAATGGCAAAGAAAGATCCTTCTGAATTTACAGTAGAAGAGAAACTGAAGAGTTTGTATCAGTTGCAGACAATCCTTACCGAGATTGACAAGATAAAAATTCTTCGTGGCGAGCTTCCCCTCGAAGTAAAAGACCTGGAAGATGAGATTGTGGGTCTTGGTACACGTATCGAGAATATTACAAATGATATTAAAAAGATGCGCGAAAATGTTCTTGGTTTTAAAGCCGAGATGGAGCAGGCTCAGAAAAGCATCGAGAAGTATACCGAAGACCAGAATAATGTTCGCAACAACCGTGAGTTCGACCTTCTGAACAAGGAGATTGAGTATAACAAACTGGTTATCGAGCACGACGAGAAAAAAATAAACGATGCACGTCGCGAGGAGAAGCAGAAGAACGAAGAGCTTGAGAGAGCAAAGAATCAGCTCGAGGAGCGTCAGAAAGACCTCGATCTTAAGCGCTCGGAGCTCGACGAGATTGTTGCCGAGACAAAAGCCGAGGAAGAGAAGCTTCGCGAACAGGCACGTAACCTTGAACTTAACATAGAGTTGCGTCTGCTCACATCGTTCAAGCGTATCCGCAAGAACTCACGCAACGGTCTTGGTATCGTATATGTAGAGCGTGATGCTTGTGCAGGTTGTTTCAGCAAGATACCCCCTCAGCGTCAGATGGATATTCGTATGCGCAAAAAAATTATCGTATGTGAGAACTGCGGTCGCATTATGATTGACCCCGAGCTTGCAGGTATCAAACAAGACCAGCCCGAGGCACCCGCACCCAAGCGTCGCAGCATCCGCCGCAAGAGCGCCGAGTAAAAAACACTCTTTAATATAAAAAGGCATTTTCCTCAAAAGAAAATGCCTTTTTATTGTTATACAATCGTTTAGATTACTTTGCCAATAGGCTGTCAATTGTCGAAACCAACTGCTTGAACTCGGGCTCGACATATCTACGAGTGAGCATCACAATACGTCCGTCGCGGTCGATGAGCACATTACGTGTAATTCCCGACTTGCGCACAGCATAGCTTGCAAAAACATCGCCTTTATCGTCGAGCAGCATAGGGTAGGTGGTACCCAATTTCTTTGTATATGCCTCTACAATATCTTTGGTCTCTTCGCGGTCGACACCTACAAGGACAAAATCGGAATTATCTTTATGGCGCTGCCAAATATCGCTCTCAATATGCGGCATCTCATTACGGCAGATTCCACACCAGCTTGCAGTGAACTGCAACATAACCACCTTACCGCGCATATGCGATAGGGTAAACTCCTTGCCATCGGTGTAATTCAAAGTAAAATCGGGGGCAACGTCACCAACCTTTACAAGATAGTCGTGCTCGTAAACAACTACAGAATCTTTCTTTTCTACTACCTCCTGTGGTGTCTCTTGTGTCTCACTTGTCTGTTTGCTTGCTCCGCTGCATGCAACTGCAAGCAAAGCTAAAAGAATATAAGAAATACGTTTCATTTAATAATTGTTTTTAGTTATTCAACTTGTAAACTTATAGAAAAAAAATGAATAATAAGAGGTAAAACAAAAAAAATATAGCATCTTTGTAGAACTTTACCAATTCTTAATAGAAACAATACTTCATAAAACTCTAAATGTTAGATATATTTTTTGCCCCTATACAAGGATATACCGATGATGTTTACCGCCGTATTCACTACAAGCATATTGGGGGTGTAAAGAACTATTATACACCTTTTGTACGTGTCGAGGTGGGTGCAGTTCGCTCTAAAGACCAACGTGATATTGCTCCGGAAAATAATTCCGGAGTACCTGTTGTACCACAAATTATATTTAATAACCGTAAAGAGTTCGAATATCTCACAGACAGAGTAAAATCATTGGGATACAACGAAATAGACCTCAATATGGGTTGTCCGTTCCCTCTTCAGGCACGACACGGACGAGGTTGTGGCATCCTTGCTCATCCCGATATTGTATCCGAGATTATAGAGGGAATAAAAGAGCACAACGACACTACATTCTCGGTGAAAATGCGATTGGGCCGGGATAATCCAAGTGAGTGTGAAAAAATCATAGAACTACTTAATAATGTGCAACTCAGACACATTACACTGCATCCGCGTACAGGAATACAACAGTACAAAGGAACAGTAGATTACAACGCTTTCGAAAGAGTTTATAGGCAAAGCAGGAATCCTATTATATATAATGGAGATATTGTAACATTGGAGGATATTAAACGTATCGAGAATAAATATCCGAATATAAAAGGCATTATGCTCGGTCGAGGATTGCTTTGCGCGCCTTCGTTGGCTGTTGAATATGCAAATGATAAGCAATGGAACAACAGCGAGCGAATAGCGCTTATGTTGAAAATGCACGACGCACTTATGGCCGAGTATTCAAGAATTCTTAAAGGAGATACTCAGATGCTTAACAAGATGCGTACCTTTTGGGAGTATTCCGAGCAACTGCTTGGACGTAAACCGTATAAGAAGGTTATGAAAAGCGGTAACCTTAAAAATTATCTTTCTGCTGTTTCAGAGCTAAAATTTTTGTAGGGGCGATTTCTAATCGCCCGCATCTTGCGTTATGATGATTTGCGAAATTCTCATCAACAGAGCGGTGTATCTGAAATTTTGAAATCCTATTAAACATAAGTTATGTTTATTTTTTGTAGGGGCGATTTCTAATCGCCCGCATCTTGCGTTATGATGATTTGCAAAATTCCCATCAACAGAGCGGTGTATCTGAAATTCCGAAATCCTATTAAACATAAGTTATGTTTATTTTTTGTAGGGGCGATTTCTAATCGCCCGCATCTTGCGTTATGATGATTTGCGAAATTCTCATCAACAGAGCGGTGTATCTGAAATTTTGAAATCCTATTAAACATAATATTCATTATCATTCAAAAGTATTTTAAATATTAATGGTAGGGCTTATATCGCGACTAATAAAAGTAATTGTATCGAACAAAATTCTCTGAAACAAGAAATTATTAATACAGAATATCATTATAAATGAATTAATTTAATAAATTTGCAAAACTTTATTGTAATACGTAAACAATTTAATAATAATAAATATGCCAAACCTATCGGAACGTGCAATTCTGATGCCATCTTCTCCAATCAGAAAATTGGCACCGTTTGCAAATGAAGCCAAAGCTCGTGGTATTCACGTCTATCACTTAAATATCGGTCAGCCCGACCTTGAGTCACCGGCTGTTGCCATTGAGGCAATTAAAAATATCGACCGCAAGATTCTTGAATATTCGCCAAGCGACGGTTTCCTTTCTTTGCGAGAAAAATTGGTTGGATACTACGACCAATACCAAATAAAACTTAAGGCCGATGATATTATTGTTACTACCGGTGGCTCCGAGGCGGTGCTTTTTGCATTTATGTCGTGTCTGAACCCCGGCGATGAGATTATTGTACCCGAACCGGCATATGCCAATTATATGGCTTTTGCAATTTCTGCAGGTGCAGTAATTCGTCCTATACGTTCTACTATTGAGGAGTCGTTTGCACTTCCACCTATGGAGCGTTTCGAGGAGCTTATAAATGAACGCACACGAGGTATTCTCATCTGTAACCCCAATAATCCAACTGGATATCTGTATACTCGAACCGAGATGAACCGCATACGCGACCTTGTTAAAAAGCACGATTTATTCCTATTCTCGGACGAGGTTTATCGCGAATTCATCTACACCGGCTCGCCTTATATCTCGGCCTGCCACCTCGAAGGAATCGAGGACAATGTCGTCCTAATTGACTCTGTTTCAAAGAGATATTCGGAATGTGGAATTAGAATCGGTGCGCTTATCACAAAGAATAAAACCCTGCGTAAGGCTGTTATGAAGTTCTGCCAGGCACGTCTTAGTCCTCCATTACTTGGACAAATAGCAGCCGAAGCCTCATTAGATGCGCCCCGTTCATACGCAATAAATACATACGAAAAATATATCGAGCGCCGCAACTGCCTGATTGATGAGCTTAATAAGCTTCCCGGTGTATACTCCCCTATTCCTATGGGTGCTTTCTACACTGTTGCACGTCTGCCTATTGACGATAGCGACAGATTCTGTGAGTGGTGCTTATCGGAATTCAATTACGAAGGAGAGACTATTATGATGGCACCGGCATCGGGTTTCTATTCAGAAGAGGGATATGGTAAAAACGAGGTGCGCATCGCATACGCACTCGATAAAGCCGATCTTAAACGTGCTGTATTTATATTAGGCAAGGCACTTGAGCAATACCCCGGCCGAGTAGATAAATGATACTATAGTTTCAATATAACAACAAAGTATAAGAATCCGACTATATTAATTGAATTAATATCTATAAAAAAAGTCACCTGTTTGGGTGACTTTTTTTATAGATATTATAGATATTAGTTAATCCTGAGGTAATAGTTTCTCAATCTCGGCAAGCTTATCATCCATATTCAGGTTGTAATAGCACTGCGCAAGACCGTTTACCCAAAGATTCTGCTTGTCAGGAGCAAGCTCGCGGAGTTTCTCATAAAGAGGAAGTGCATTGCGATAATAACCATCAAGAATCTCTTTGTCCTTACTCATCTTAGCCTTGTCCTTGATATTCAAAGAAGCCTCACTGTTACTGAATTTCTGAGCCAACTGCAAGTAGCAGAGTCCAAGATTACCAAGTGCACTCTCGTAGTTTGGATTAACCTCAAGAGCCTTTTTGTACCACTCAATAGCCTCTTCCAGTTTCTCGTTCTGCTGAAGGATATAACCCTTAACGTATGTGAAGAGTGCATTGCCGGGCTCACGTGCAATCATTTCGTCGGCAAACTTCATCAACTCATCCTGCTGATTCTTGCTATCGTAGTACTGGATAAGTGACTGATAGAAGTAAACATTTCCGGGATACTTAGCTGCACACTCCTTGAGTGTTGCAAGCCAAGCAGTTGTATCACCAAGATTTACCAATGCCTGTGACTTGAACTCGTATGCCGACTCGGCATTAGCTGAATCCTGCACAGCAATGTCGATGTTTTTAAGTACAAGGTCATACTTCTCGAGACGCATACCGCAAAGCGATGAATAGTAAGCTGCCATTCTGTTAATCTCGACAAGCTGAGCATTGCCGTTCAGATTAAACTCAACAAGACGAGGATGCTCGGCCGATGAAATAAATGTATCGAACAGATTAAAAGCAAGGTTGAAATCCTCTTCATTGTAGAAGTGTGCACCACCGTTGAAGAGCTGGTTACGTGTCTCGTAAAGAATCTTCTTTATCTGCTCGGTGTACTGAGGCTTTACCTTACCCTTTGCATCGGGGGTATTATCGAGCTTATCGCACAATGTAAGATGCTCGAAAATCTCGTAGCTGTAACGATAGAGCTTGTTAGCATCATAAGGTTTATTCTCGGAATGCTTCAGATTCTCCTGGTTAACGATGGCCAGCTTTGCATTTGCAAGTACATACCATAGATAAGGCTCATTAGCTACAAGTGCCTTGTGATCGCCCTCAAGTGCAGGTTTAAGTGCATTGATTGCAGCTTCGGGATCATTGATAATAGACTTCTCGGCATCGGCAATAAGTCCCATAAGGGCCTTTTTCTGTCTCTTTTGCTGCTTTAACTCCTCCTTTGACAAAGCCTGACCGAATGATACGGCTACAGCAAGCATCAAAGTTACTGATAACAATAATTTCTTCATCATAATCATTAAATTTAAATTATTAGTCAATCGTATTTATTAGTTCTCATTATTCTCACTATCGACAACCTGATTATCGGGCTGACTGTTCTCTATGTTATCGGTATTCTCCGGTATCTCTTCTTCGCGTGTTACCTTACATACCGAACCTATGCAGTCGTTTTTCTTTGTCAGGTTAATGATGCGTACACCTTGTGTAGCACGACCCTGAACAGGAATCTGGTCGACACCGGTGCGGATTGTGATACCCGACTTATTTATTATCATAAGGTCGTTATCGTCGTTAACATCCAACACCGCTACAAGAGAGCCTGTCTTTTCGGTTACGTTCAATGTCTTTACACCCTTACAACCGCGTCCAACGATAGGATACTCTTCGGGGTTAGAACGTTTGCCGTATCCTTGCTCCGAGAGGACAAGAATACTGTGATCGGCCTCGTCCTTGGGCAATACAATCATACCTACAATCTCATCATTCTCGTCAAGAGCCATACCTTTGACACCTGTTGCCGTACGTCCCATTGTACGCACTGTACTCTCGTTGAAACGAACAGCTTTACCGTTGCGGTTGGCAAGGATAATATCGCTATTGCCATCGGTGAGTGCTACGCCTATTACACGGTCGTCCTCACGTATGCTGATGGCAATGATACCGTTTGTACGTGGACGAGAATACTGCTCAAGGCTTGTCTTCTTTATTATACCCTGCTTGGTGCAGAATACAATATTATGACTCTCGATGAAGTTCTTATCGGCAAGTGTCTTAACACGTACAAATGCGTTTACGGCATCGTCCGACTCGATGTTGAGCATATTCTGTATAGCACGACCCTTAGAGTTCTTGTTACCCTCGGGTATCTCATATACTTTTAACCAATAACACTTTCCTCGCTGTGTAAAGAACAGCATTGTGTTGTGCATAGTGGCTGTGTAGATATACTCGATAAAGTCGCTGTCTCGTGTATCGCTACCCTTTGAACCTACTCCGCCACGCAACTGGCTGCGATACTCGGTAAGAGACGTACGCTTGATATATCCCATATGAGAAATGGTTATTACCATCTCATCATCGGCATAGAAGTCCTCGGGATTAAAGCCTTCGGATGCACTGTAATCGATGCGACACTTACGGTCATCGCCATATTTCTCTTTTACCTCGGCAAGTTCGTCTTTCATAACCTGCTTGCACAGTTCTTCGTTAGAAAGTATCTCGTTGTAGTAGGCAATCTTCTTCTGCAAATCATCATACTCGGCGTGCAGTTTATCCTGGTTGATGCCGGTGAGCTGTCCCAAACGCATCTCCACGATGGCATTTGCCTGTACCTCGCTAAGCGAGAAACGCTCTATAAGTGCAAATTTTGCCTCGGAAGGCGATTTTGCGGCCTTTATAAGACGTACAACCTCATCGATATTATCCGATGCGATAATAAGTCCCTCGATAATGTGAGCACGCTCTTGCGCCTTACGCAAATCGTACTGTGTACGACGTATTATAACCTCGTGACGATGCTCAACAAAGTTTGCAATGCAATCCTTTAGTGTCAGCAGACGGGGCTCAAGGCGGAAACCGCCCTTTTTGCCAATCTCAATGTCACACTTGGGTACCAGCGCAATACAGTTAACACTGAACGATGTCTGCAAAGCGCTCATCTTGTATAGCTTGTTAAGAATCACATTTGCATTTGAATCGCGCTTAACATCTATCACAATACGCATTCCCGATTGGTCCGACTCGTCGTTGATATTGGATATTCCCTCAATCTTCTTCTCGTTTACCATCGAGGCGATGTCCTTGATGAGTTCCTCCTTATTTACATTATAAGGTATTGCTGTTACGATAATCTTCTCGTGGGCAGCCGCCTCTTCAATCTCGGCTACGGCGCGCATAATTACGCGACCGCGACCTGTCTCGTATGCCTCACGCACACCGGCAAGACCAAAGATATCGCACCCTGTGGGAAAATCGGGTGCCTTTACATAGTGCATAAGACCATCGGTATCAATCTCGGGATTGTCGATATACGCAATACTTGCATCAAGCACCTCACTAATATTATGAGGGGGAATATTTGTTGCCATACCCACAGCAATACCCGATGAACCATTAACCAAAAGGTTGGGAATACGTGTAGGAAGCACGGTAGGCTCTACAAACTCATCGTTATAGTTGGGTACAAAGTCTACTGTCTCTTTTTCCAAATCCTCGGCCATCTCCTCGCCAATCTTCTTCAAACGTGCCTCGGTATAACGCATAGCAGCAGGCGAGTCTCCGTCGATAGAACCGAAGTTACCCTGGCCGTCAATCAACGGATAACGCATAATCCAATCCTGAGCCATACGTGTCAAAGCGCCATAAACCGATGAATCGCCGTGAGGGTGATACTTACCAAGCACATCACCCACCGTACGAGCCGATTTCTTATGCGGCTTGTCTGATGTATTTCCAAGTTCTCTCATACCATACAAAATACGGCGCTGAACAGGCTTTAGTCCATCGCGAACATCGGGCAAAGCACGCTGCACAATAACCGACATTGAGTAGTTGATGTAGGCGGAACTCATCTCCTCCTCAACATTGACTTTTATAATTCTGTCGTTGTCAATCATTTAATTTACCTTATTATTTTATAATTATTTTATGTGTTTTTCCTCTTAAAACAATGTAAAATTACACAAAAACAGCGACTCGGACAAACATTTTAAGAATTATTACCATTAAATTAAGTAAAAATAGCTTTATTGGCCCATAAAACGGCCGCTACGAGGAGATTGGCTCAGAATCGCTATTTTAGAGGCTGTAAAAAGAGGGTAGGAAAAGACCCTATCGCCTCCACTATTACTCTTGAACAAACTTTTATTCGCTTCTAATTTATGGAGTTCAAAATAAAAGTCCTATCTTCGCACTGCAGAATCATCTGCAGATAAAAGAGAGACTAATTAGAACAATCAAGCAATTTACAAAATTAAATTATACTATGCGCGTAGACATTATTACCACATTCCCCGAGATGATGGAGAGCTTCTTCAACACCTCCATTCTCGGTCGTTCACAACGACACGGATACACCGAAATTCATTTACATAATTTACGAGATTATACAAATGATAAGCACAGACGCACCGATGATTATCCTTTTGGAGGATGCGCAGGCCTTGTTATGAAAATAGAGCCTATTGACAACTGTATATCGGCTCTAAAAGCCGAAAGAGAGTACGACGAGGTTATTTACACCTCGCCCGATGGCGAAGTTTTTAACCAACCTATGGCAAACAGCCTCTCGATGGCGCAAAATCTCATATTTTTATGCGGACATTATAAAGGAATCGACCACAGAATACGAGAACATCTGATTACCAAAGAGATAAGTATTGGGGATTACGTATTAACGGGTGGCGAATTGGCTGTATCGGTAATATGCGACGCTATCATTCGCCTTATTCCGGGTGTAATTTCCGATGAAACTTCAGCTCTTTCCGACTCTTTCCAGGATAATTTGCTTGCTCCTCCCGTATATACACGCCCTGCCGAGTATAAAGGATGGAAAGTACCCGATATTCTCCTCTCGGGACACGAGGCAAAGATACGTCAATGGGAGTTCGAGCAATCTATGGAACGCACTAAAAGACTGCGCCCCGACCTATTGAAATAAATAAATTTTGTTTACAATAACAAAAGTAAATTTACAAATATCTCAATAAATATAGCATTGTAAACACAGTTGTAAACAGGATAATAGTTTACCAATATTCAATAAACAGAAAAGGTTTACCTTCATCAACGAAAGTAAACCTTTTTATATTTATATTCTATATTCAATTTACACCTCGAGAGCACCTATGAGCTCATCAATCGAACTCATCTTGTGACGCACAAGATAATCTTCGATATAATCGACAATCTCACCCGTTACGGCTGGATTCATAAAGTTAGCTGTTCCCACCTCGATAGCAGTAGCTCCTGCAAGCAAAAACTCTATAGCATCCCTGCCGGTAGTAATACCTCCGATACCCACCACAGGGATCTTCACAGCCTTAGCCACCTGCCACACCATTCTAAGAGCAATAGGCTTAACAGCCGGGCCACTCATACCGCCGGTAATAGTAGAAAGCAAAGGACGACGTTTCTCCGAGTCGATAGCCATACCCAACAGGGTGTTAATCAATGACACACTATCGGCACCTGCACCCTCAACAGCACGAGCTATCTCGGTAATGTCGGTTACGTTTGGCGAGAGCTTCACAATAAGAGTCTTAGGATAGGCCTTACGAACAGCGGCAACGACCTCGGCAGCCGACTGCGGCTGCACACCAAATGCCATACCACCCTGTTTCACGTTGGGACAAGAGATATTTAGCTCGATGCCGGGGATTTTATCAAGCGCAGCAACCTTCTCGGCACAAGCAACATAATCCTCGATACAGGCTCCCGACACATTCACAATAACATTTGTATCAAAATCCTTCAGCTGCGGATAAATATTCTCGGCAAAGTAGTCGACGCCCTTATTCTGTAATCCTACAGCATTAAGCATACCAAGAGGAGTCTCGGCACTGCGAGGATAAGGGTTACCCTCGCGCGCATTAAGCGTTGTTCCCTTTACAATAAAACCACCTAATTTATTAAGGTCGACAAAATCGGCAAATTCAATACCATAACCAAATGTGCCCGAAGCTGTCATCACAGGGTTCTTAAGATTCAACCCACCTATTTTTACATCCGTCTTTACCATTTTAATTCATCTATTGAAAATACAGGACCATCAGTACAAACACACTTATGACCACTCGTTGTATCCTCGACACAACAGAGACAGGCACCAAGACCGCAAGCCATCTTATTCTCGAGCGAAGCCTCACAAGGTATACCATTCGCACGAGCATATTTTGCAACAGCCATCATCATTGGCTTAGGACCGCAGGTGCATATATAATCGAACTTCTCATCGAGCATAGTATGATTGGTAACAAAACCTTTCTGACCAAGCGTACCATCCTCGGTTGTATACTCTACGCGACCAAGCGCCTCAAACTCATTACGACGATAAAGATCCTTAGCAGAACGTGCGCCAATAAGTATGGCAAAATCGCGCCCCAGACGCTTCAACTCCTGAGCAAGGCCATACAACGGCGCCGAGCCTACACCACCTCCCACAAGAAGCATACGAACATTCTCATCCTCGGGAATTGTAAACCCGTTGCCAAGAGGCAACAGCACATTCACCTTATCACCCTCTTTTAAAGAAGCAAGCCAACGAGTACCATCACCCACCACTTGAACAAGAAAACCAATCTCATTGGTATCGGCATCGAAACAGTGGATAGATATAGGGCGACGAAGCATCACTGTAGGTGTTTCATCGATACGAAGCTCGGCAAACTGTCCCGGACGGCAAGCCGGCAAGGGTTTATCGTCGGTCATTACCAACAATACGCACGAAGCATTCAGCTCGTGCATCTCTTTAATAGTCAAGTCAACAAGAACTTTTTTCATAGAATAGCTATTTCGTTTTTGTTTTTATCTGGTGCTAATATAGTACAAATTTATCAAGAGATTACAATTTTATTCTGTTTTTTGCACTCCGGGCCATTAATATATAAGGTAAAAAAACAGATGCTACATATAAAGTAACATCTGCACTCAAAAACTAAATTATTATACTATTTCTCGGGATACAATATCTCGTATGTTCCATCGCTATAAAAAACCCGAATCTCTTTTATACGACGAACCTGCTCGACAACAGCACGTTGCTGAGGAGTGCGTCGCTGTACCTGTTGAGGATTCTTAGGTGCAACCCTTTGCTGACGCGTCTCTTCGACACGCGGCTTTTCGGGTTGCACAACAGATTGTTTAGACTGCTGACGGATAGAAACAACCGGCTGTTCCGGTTCATTGTACTGCATAAAGAGATTGGCCTCCCGGGCAACAGCACTTTCTTCAGCGACAACCTTTGAGGATTCTCCCTGCACCACAGCTTGCGAGAAATCGGGCTTTTGACCTACGCCCAGCATAAGCCACTGAATATCTATATCGGGAAACACCGCTGCCACCTTCTGCAAGACCTCAAGACTCGGTTTATTTCTACCACTTAGAATATGCGATACCGAAGCTCTTGGAATCCCCGTCTTGTCGGCAAACTGCGACGATGTAAGACCGTAGCCGTTCATAATAAATTCTATACGTTCACGCTCATTCATATTTTATGCATTTACTTAGCTATTACAAATGTTTATCACACAAGACGTACAAATGTAGACATTATTTTTCACATACACAACACCCGCAACCAAAACAATCACCAACGACAAAAAAAACAGCACAGCATTTTGAAACAAAAGTATATTTACATTTGCAAACAACACAGATAACATCATCATAAACAATTATTCCCAAAACACACCGTTTGAATCGTAAAAAACATACACATATAAACCAGTTTAACAAAATAAGATAAAACGTTGATTTTTAGCAATATATATAACCATATACAACAATTAAAAACCTACTTATGCAATTTCTCTATCAGAGAATAGCCAAACATTTAAAGCAAGTAAACATAAATTAAGTGCTAATTGATTGATTTTTATTACATTATGATTAGATTCTATTTATTGTATATTTTTTGCATACACGAATAATCGACAGCATTGTATTGTTAACAGATATTAGTATTTACAAGCTCCAAGCGGTGAATATACAATTCTACAAACATCCGTTGTTTGCAAAAACATTAATCAATGAATTTACAATATACAAATTAAACAATATTCGTAAAACCTTGTCACCATACAAACAACAAAGTTAAACAGACTAAAAATACATTTGTAACAACAGTATATTTGAATATAGTTAAAAAAATGATTACCATTTCAGAAACCAACGACAAAAAAGCATCACACAAGAGTGTGAGAATGGAAAATTTTGAATATTTCGAGCTAAGTACAAAAGTTAATTACATTTTTAAATTCTCAGAGACCTCAAAACGCACCAACTCACTAATAAACAATCGATTACACCCTATTTTTGTGTTAAAAAAAAATGTCGAAATAGAAAAAGAGACAAAAAAATCCCTCATTCACAAGAAACGAGGGAAAAAGATTAAAAAATAACAATGTTATCAATGCATAATTTTGTAAAGAAGCTCTCGCATAATCTCGCCATCTGAAACAACAGCACCTTCGGCACCCTTCGACTGCGCATCGGCCAAACGAATGAGATGAAGAATTTCCATTACGTGAAGAGCCCTATAATTTTGCATCGCCTTAAGATAATCTGCAACACCCCATCGGACACCAAGGAAATCCCCAATACCTCGTTCAGTTTTTTCAGGAGCATAATAAGCCATCATCAAATTCGAGAAGAAACCAAAAAGCAGAGCAAGCGTCATCTGAATTGGATTCTTCTTAGGATTCTGAGCAAAATAATTGATAATACGGTTAGCTTTATAAATATCTTTATTAACAATAGCATTCTGTAGCTCAAAATTATTGAACTCCTTACTGATACCAATATTCTCCTCTACTATCTCGGGCGTGATAAGTTTAGATTCTTTAGAAAGCACGATAGTAAGTTTATCAATTTCACCCGCCATACGAGAAAGATCAACTCCAACCGATTCGGCAAGCATCATAACAGCCTTACCATCTATAGCAAATCCTTTCTCACGCACATAGCCCATTATAAATGCCGGCAATTTATCATCCTTAACCTTCTTTGAATCGAGCACTACTGCTAACTTATCGAGTTCCGATGCCACTTTTTTACGTTTATCAAGCGAGCCGTTTTTATGAGCAAACACCAAAATAGTCGATGGCTGAGGATTATGAAGATAACCAACAAGCGCATCGAGATTCTTTATCATCTGCGCCTCTTTAACAATTACCACCTGATGCTCGGCCATCATAGGATAGCGTCTTGCAGCAGATATTACAGTCTCTATATTGGTATCCATACCATAGAACACAGTGAGATTAAACTCCTGTTCAATATCGGTAAGTATGTTATTAGCAATATAATCGGTAATACGATCGGTGTAATACCCCTCTTCGCCCATAAGATAATAGACGGGATGAAACACTCCCGACTTAAGTTCGCTTAGAATTGATTCGTATGTATATTTTGCCATCTTATAAACTTTTATCTATCTTTGCAAAGATACTAAGAAACGAGCGAGAAATATGAAGTTTACTTCAATATTTTTCTAAGCGAGTGCACTGTATCTTAGAGCACTGCTCAAAGAAAAAAAAGAAACGAGCGAGAAATATGAAGTTTACTTCAATATTTTTCCCAATACACAAATATGCAAAAACTAAACCTACCAGAATACAACGCCACAATAACAGAAAAAGATGGCAAGCCTATGATTTTCGACAATCTTAGGCGCATATATGTGGCCCTTACCCCCGAGGAGTGGGTAAGGCAGCACTTTATACACTACCTTATCGAGCAACAAAACTACCCTGCCACCCTTATGGCAAACGAGACAAGCATAACACTCAACAACACACGGCGACGATGCGACACAGTAGTTTACGACCGTACACTTCGCCCACGAATGATTATCGAATATAAGGCGCCGACAGTGAAGATTGACTCAAAAGTATTTGCACAGATATCGCGATACAACCTTGTACTACGTGTCGACTACCTTGTTGTAAGCAACGGCCTTCAGCACTATTGTTGTAAAATGGACTACGCCAACAACCGCTATACTTTTATGCAGGGAATACCACCCTATCACGAAATATAACAAACATAAGACATTGTCTATAAACAAATTAAGCAGCTCTCTAAAGAACTGCTTAATTTGTTTATATGCATCAGCGCCAATCAATGCTCTCTTGCATCAGAGGAAATGCCTTGCGCATTTTAGCAACCATTTCGAAGTCGATATCTCCCGAAGCGCTACCCTGACTTTTAGAACGGCATCCGCCCAATTTCTCGCCGTATGGACTCAGGACAACGCTATGTCCTACATAGTTGCCATATTCATCTACTCCCACACGATTAGAAGCAGCTACATAACACTGATTCTCGATGGCGCGAGCCCTAACCAGAGTATCCCAGGCAAGGATACGACTTTCGGGAAAATTGGCCGAGATAAGTAACAGATCATAACCCTGGTCGTTATGCAAGAACAGTGGGAAACGAAGGTCGTAGCATATAGCAGGACGTATGCGCAGTCCGCGCCACTCCCAAATTGTACGCTCGCTACCCGGTGAATAGACCAAATTCTCGCCACTATATTCAAACAGATGCACCTTATCGTAGTGTCCAAGAACACCTTCGGGAGTCACAAAATACATACGGTTATAATATTTACCATCCTCGTGAGTCATCACTGTGCCGGCAATGGCTGCATCATACTTCTTGGCCCACTCGGACATACGCTGAACTGTCGGGCCGTTTACCTCTTCGGCAACCCCCTGTGGCTGCATACAGAACCCTGTTGAACACATTTCGGGAAAAAGATAAATATCGGAACGAGGAGCTTTCTCGAGCAATTCGCCCATATGTCGCAGATTTGCAGGAATATTCTTCCATACAATATCTTGCTGCAGTACTGTTATCTTCATAATATGTTTGTTTTATAATTATTTTCGGTTCGCGACCTAACCACATCGTGGGATTCGCTATGGTATCCATAAGAATGATGGTTCGGGGGTTCTCTGTGTGCCAAGTCTAAGCGCATCCCAACGCTGCATATCTAAATACTTAAAAGTCTACCCGCTAACCACATCGTAGGATTCGCTAAAGCGCATCCCAACGCTGCCGCGGGCATCCTTTGCAAGATTTCAAACAAAAAAAGCCTCAAGTAAACTTGGGCTTTTCTCTGTTTGAAATCTTGCGGAAAGAGTGGGATTCAAACCCACGGTACGGCAAAGCCGTACGCCGGATTTCGAGTCCGGTCCATTCGATCACTCTGGCATCTTTCCAATAAATTCGGTGCAAAAGTAGTGAATTCTTCACTAAAACAAAAGAAAAATCCTGTTTTTTATTCAAGAAAATTCTTTTTTGCGCTATTCGGCTATTACTTTCATCATACACTCGGCACAATCGAACTGCAGACGAAAGCGACGACCATCACCTGAGACAAGATAGAAAGGCTCTTTATAAGAATGTTTCTCGCCACTCTTACTACACCACCCGAAGCTATACTTTATGCAGTGCTTACAATACATTATTGGTACACCTGCAACAGGCTCCACCTCGAATGCAGGAGAAATTTTCTCAACAGAATGACGACTATAAAACTTTCGCGCCAACGAATTAGAAACATTGCCAAGATAACTAAGTTTACTCTCGACATACGGATGATTGGTTGGCAAAATTGCTGACTCTTCTCTAATATACTGCATATTATGAGCCTCGATGAGCGCATCACACGCCCTGCGACGAATATCCGACAAAAGAGAGGACGGTACAAACCACTCTTTTGCAAGATTAACATCTACCCTATCTACAACAAATGGAGTGTTACCCCATTTACTTAATTGATTCTTAATATTTTCACTCTGCGGCTTACGCGCCTCGTCCTTTGTAAATGGAACAGACACACTCACTTCAATACCACTTTCATCTTTTGCCAAAAGAGCAAACCCATCAACATTCTCGCCAAACTCCAATGAAACAGACAGACGACGAGGAGCATCGGGACGCGCCAGCTCACGCTCGAACGCAATATCTGCATTACGATAAAGCATAGCACCCGGGAAAAGCGGCGGCATACTCTGGGGAAAAATTCGAATACCATCTACCCTGTTTATGCGGAATCCGTGCAGACGACCGTCATTTCCAACAAAACAGGCGCCATCGCCATTGTTGAATTCAACTCCCTCTTGCATTGTAAAAAATTGCCGAGAGACTACCCTTACGTGCCCCATAGGTTCACCCATAGACTTTGGAGTGTCGAAAGAGGTTATATCACCACGCTCTCCCGACAAGAAATAATCGGTGAATCCCCTATTAAAACTCTTGTAAGGCGAAGGGGTAAACTGCAAGTCGTTACGTCCATAGGATGAGCGGACATACTCGGGACGACGAGCAAGTACAGCATCTATAAGTTTACGATAGTGCGCCGTTATATTTTTAACATAAGAAACATCTTTCAAACGCCCCTCAATTTTAAAAGAGACAACGCCTGCATCCATCATCTGCTCGACATAACCGCTGCGATTCATATCCTTAAGCGATAAAAAATGTTTCTGACGCGATATTACATTACCTTCGGCATCGACAAGGTCGAATGGGAGACGACAAAACTGAGCACACTCACCCCTATTCGCACTGCGACCGAAACTGTGTTGCGAAGCATAGCACTGCCCGCTGTAACTGACACATAATGCGCCGTGCACAAAAGCTTCAATCTCGACACCTGGAACCGCATTGCGAATAGCGGAAATCTGCTGAAGTGAGAGTTCACGCGCCAATACAACACGAGGAATGCCCGCTTTGTGCAAAAAAGCGACCTTCCCGGGAGTGCGATTATCCATCTGCGTACTCGCGTGCAATGCAATAGGCGGGATATCCATTTCCAGGATTCCCAAATCCTGAATAATCAACGCATCGACACCTATTGAATAAAGCTTTACTATAAGCTCTTTTACATCCTGAACGTCCTCTTCAGCAATAATGGTATTCAGTGTAACATATACTTTTACACCAAAAATATGAGCATAATTCACAAGGCTTTCAATATCTTCAATGGAGTTACCTGCCGCTTGACGAGCACCGTAACTACCGGCACCAATATACACCGCATCAGCTCCATTATCAATGGCAGCAATACCCGTTTCGGCATTACGAGCAGGTGCAAGCAGCTCTATTTCAATAGGTTTACGCAACATCATCTGTATTTTTCTTGTTTATTTTCGCGAAGATACATAAAAAACAGCAACCAATTTGTGTTAAAAGAAAAATATTATAAAAAAACATATCACAATTTGTCATCATATAAACTATTTTTATTACATTTGCAGAAGAGGTTTTGCCATAATAGTGCAAAAAGTTGATTATAAGGCAAATAAGCCTAAACCAATGAATAAAACCTGCAACATGAAAAATTTAGAACAACATATAGTGCACCTTATAGCACGCCATAATTGCGTTATTATACCCGATTTCGGAGCTTTTTTGGCACACAGCGTACCTGCACACTACAACATAGAAGATCAGACATTTATGCCGCCTCACCGCGCCTTAGGATTCAACCCTCAGGTAAAGGTGAACGATGCACTTCTTACATCGCAGTATATGAATGTCCACAACCTCCCCTACGAGGCTGCAGCGGCAATGTTACACAACGATATACTCTCATTAAAGCGCACCCTCTCACGCAAAGGATGCGTGCGTTTCGGCGAGCTTGGCACATTCTCAATGAACATCAATGGCGAGGTTATGTTCGAAGCTGCGGCAAACAGCATAGACGACCCCGAGAATTTTGGCTTTATGCCTTTGCAGATAGCTCAAGTGCATAACATCGAGGAGCGTACAATTACAATAAAACGCCGAGACATAAGCAAATATATTGCAGCAATAGCAGCAGTAATACTCACTTTCATATTCGTAACACCTTTAAGCGAACAGGCTTTCGAGAAGAGTATTAAGGCGTCAATGGGTAACTTTGCATCGTCCGAACACATTTCAATGATGCAGCAACTCACATCTGAGGCTCCGCAGCAAATATCAAGTACAACAGAATGCGAGATATCACCTATTGGCTTTTCAAAAACAAAAGCCAAAGAAAGCACATATCCCTGCCCTACGACATCTAACACTCAAATAAACGATTATCAATCGGTTGTATCACCTCCAAAAGAGAATAACAACAATTTGCCTGCTGTTTTGCCCACTGCCATCCCGCAAGAGAGCGGTTTGGGAGAAGGTGCAGCAAACAATACAGCAATGCAACAAGAGAAGCCTAAGAGCGAACAGACACAACAGTTTCACATAATTGTTGCAAGTTCTCCAAATGCCGACAATGCCCAACTGGCAATTAAGGAGCTGAGTGTAAAACTACAATCGGACTACAAGGTTGTTGTGTGCGGCAAACGTCACCGCGTAGCAGTTGCCACATACACAACAGAGAAAGAGGCTATCGATAATCTACCAGCAATTCAGGCAACATTCCCCGATGCCTGGATACTCAACAATTAAGACGCTTCAAATTTAAGGATTAAAGGATGAAAAGAGTTACTTGTCCCAAGTGCGACCACCCTATTGTATTCGATGATAACGGCTACCCCGAGGGAATGGCCCTTGTATTCGAGTGCGATCACTGCCGAAAGAGCTTCACCATAAGAATAGGTGAAAAAGAGGAAGAGGTACCCGAACAGGATTTTGGCCATTTAGTTGTAATAGAGAATAAGTTTTGCTTTAAACAAACGCTACAATTAACTGAAGGAGACAATGTTATAGGACGATACAACAAAGGCACTGTAATATCCCATCCCATTGAAACACGCGACCCGAGTATGGACCGCAGGCATTGTATCCTTAATGTAAAGCGCAATGGTGCAGGCGAACTTGTTTACACTCTGCGAGACAATCCAAGCGTAACAGGCACCTTTGTAATGAACCGCATATTGGGCGACCGCGAGAGACTGCGCATCGAAGATGGCGCAATTATAACATTAGGCGCAACAACACTCATCCTACACACACCGGGAGGTGAGGAATAACAAGCCGTTGTGTGCAAAACTACCGACTACACACTATAAAATGATACGATTCGATTCCGATTATATCGAGGGAGCGCACCCCTCTATTCTTGATGCACTTGTAAGAACAAACTTCGACCAGACTGCCGGATACGGTGAGGATCCCTATTGCTCTCAGGCTCGCGAAACAATACGCAAGCATTGTGCCGACAACACGTTAGGAGTACAATTCCTCGTTGGTGGAACACAGACAAATGTAACAGTAATAGATGCACTGCTGCGCAGCTACCAGGGAGTAATATCGGCCGAAAGCGGACACATAAACGTACACGAGACCGGCGCTCCCGAGGCTACAGGACATAAAGTGCTGGCAATATCCACCAACGACGGTCGTCTATCACTTGCAAAGATAAAAGAGTGCTTCGATAATCATTGGAACGACCACGCTCACGAGCACACGGTGCAACCCGGTATGGTGTATCTCTCGTTTCCTGCCGAGAACGGACTAATCTATAGCAAAGCCGAGCTTAGCGCAATATCGGAATTCTGCCATAAAAACGGACTATATCTTTTCATCGACGGTGCACGTATGGGATATGGCCTACAGGCCGAGGGATGCGACGTCACCCTATCCGACCTTGCACGTCTGTGCGATGCCTTCTATATTGGAGGCACAAAAGTAGGTGCCCTTTTTGGCGAGGCAGTAGTGTTCAGCGACAAGGAGATGCAACGTAGTTTCCGCTACGCAATAAAGCAACACGGAGGAATGTTGGCAAAAGGCCGTCTGCTTGGCTTACAGTTCCAGGAACTGATGCAAGGCGGCGAAAATTGCCTCTATTTCACACTTGCCAAGCACGCCGATACACAAGCAATGCGCATACGTAGAACATTCGAGGCAAAAGGAATAGAATTATGGAACGGGTCTGTTACCAATATGCAATTTCCGCTTCTCACAAAAGCACAACAGGAGACTCTTGGCAAAGAATTCGTCTTTGAATATTGGGGTAAGTACGACGACGAGCGCGATATTGTACGTTTCTGCACAAGCTGGGCAACACGCACCGAGTCGGTAGATGCGCTATGCAGTGCAATAGAAAAACTATAAGAGTTATACGATAATGCAGAGCGAAAGAATTGAGAAAGTACTAAGCTATCTTAATGAGAGAGGTATTAAACACTCTTGGTACACACACGACGAGGCCCCCACTATAGAAATTGCGCGCACACAATGGCGCAATGACGGCTCTAAGCATTGTAAAAACCTTTTTTTTCGCAATCACAAAGGAAACCGTCACTACCTCGTAGTGCTCGATTGCGAACAAGACCTGGATATTCACGACCTCGAGAAACGTCTGCATCAAGGAAAGCTATCTTTTGCATCGCCACAGCGTATGGAGCGTTATCTTGGACTGCAACCCGGCTCGGTATCTCCTTTTGGACTTATCAATGACCTTGACAATCACGTGCATCTGTTTCTCGATGCCAATCTAAAGAATTACCAATCACTGAGTTTTCATCCCAACGACAACCACGCAACTGTGGTAATCTCGCAAAGCGAGTTTATGCGCTATCTTGGCGAGGTTGGCAACAGCTATGAATATATAGAGATGTATTAAGCTTTATCGACCGATACAACAATAACATCGGAATCAATGCTGCTGAAGCACAAAAAAAGCTATTATAGGTATTGCAGCAAAGGTACCATAAAGTACCAATAACAACAGATGAATATCCGACACAAGGTATCCACTCTTTGTATATTGCGTAGATATCCAATCGCGTCCACCTGCATTTCGAATTTTATTGCATACAAACTTATAGAGCTTATACATCAACACTCCACCCAATACACCTACAGTAATACCACCAAGAATATCACCGGGATAGTGCACACCAAGATATATTCTCGAATAGCAGTTTATCATTGCCCATATAAACAGTGAGAGAGAGAGAGCTCTATTGCGCATAAGCAACATTATAAAGGTAGCAATTCCGAAAGAATTGGCAGCGTGACTCGACATAAAGCCGTATGCAGCACATCTGTAACCATTTACAACGTCTACAATATACATAAGTTCCGGGTCACGTGTAGGACGGAATCTTTCGAACAGCGGTTTACATATTGTAGAGGTCACACCATCGGTAATAACAAATACCAATGCAATAGCTATCAGCAATATAAAAAATGTTTTTATATTATTGTTCTTGATAAGCACATACAGCAACACGACAGCCAATGGTATCCACACCATCATTGTGGTATATACCGTCATACAGCCATCCCAAAATAGCGATTCACTACCATTGAGCGTGAGCAACAGATATTTGTCGGCCTCTACGAGTTTTTCAAAATCGAACATTCCCCTTTAAAATAATTGTGTTTATTAAATAACTTCGAGTGCGTTAGCCGGTACCCAACCTACAGTACCATTCTCAAGTTCAATCTCTTTCCATTCCTTCATAGAGTCGTCAGAGACCCTCACCTTTCGTCCTTCGTGAACCTCAAAAAGATTTGTTCCCGAATTATCGGGGGTACTCTTGGCTGTTACTGTGGGTGACATTATAATTGCCATCTCTCTTGAGGTAAGTTTCGAGTAATGGCTCATTGCTGCGTAATTGGCAAATAAAGTAATGATAAGCATTATTATTGAGCACCACATAGAAGCCTTACGTAACGCTATTGATTTTCCAAAGAACAGCAACAGCAAAGCAATGAGCATAACAACGAATGTGACTATAGCAATTACAGCCCACGTTCCCATACTTGCTACATTTACAAGAGCCTCTATCCACTCTGTCAAAAAGAGTTTGAATCCATCGTCTACCTTATCCACCGCCTTACTTTGGGCAAGTTCAAGATTAAAGCGTATATCTTCGTCCGAGGGATCGAGCAACAGAGCACGTTCGTAATTCAGTATCGCTTTTCCAATCTCAGAGGCTTTATAGTAGGCATTTCCAAGATTGTAATATATCTCGGGTGAGACGCTGTTATCGGCAAGAATTGCTTTATACGCCTCTATTGCCGCCTGATAATCGCCCTTTGCGTATGCACTGTCTCCAACCTCCTTACCCACTGCATCCACCTGAGCAACTGCAGCACAAGGGATAAGCATTAGTATAAAATATATAATTGCCTTCATTTTCTTATCTCTTTATAGTATTTTCCATTTTCCCTATTATCTCCATTGCCTTCTTGTAGACATTGTCCATTGCCGCGGCAGCATCACCCGGAGCGTAACGAGCAAACTCACACTCGTTAAGCACAGTCTCCAATTCCGAAATAATATCTGCACTTACACCCTTTGCCGATAGTTCGGCTGCAACATTATCCTTTGTGAGACGCGACACAGGAATATTAAGTTTATCGCTTACGTATCCCCACAATGCCTTAAGAATTTCGTCGTAGAACAGCTCTTTGTTGTTCTCTTTCAGGAGTTTCTGAGATACCTTAAGGCGCTTTACTGCAATGCTGTTAGCCTTTTTTATGCGCAGTCCCGATATATCGGCATTGTCGCGCATCTGTTTGTAATACAGCATTATGTATATTGCAAAAAGCAATAGAGGAACAATATAGCATAGCAGATAGGTTGTCGACGCAAAGAAATACTCACCTGCTTTTTGCAGTTTTGCAGCACCGGTCTTTATATAACGGACATCTTGTCCAAGCATTTTCAGTTCCTCTTTGCTTACAAACGATGCAACGACCTCGTTACTACCCTCTTTGCCTTTGGCCACATTCAGCGTATAACTCTCGGTCTCAATTGTCTTATATTCACCACTTTGAGTGTCGAAATAAGATAATTTGGGCGCAGGTATTGTAAATTCTCCCGGCTGACGTGGAATAGCAAGATACTCTATCACCTTGTCGCCACTGAATCCCGAGTTTGTGAGTTTAAAGCGGTTCTCTATCTTGGGGTCATAAACCTCGAAACTCTCTGGGAATTCAATTTCGGGGGTCTTAATCAGTTTCATATTACCTACACCCGAAATTACCAGACGCAGTGTAACAGCCTCATTGGCTTTAAGTTCGTTAGTGCTAAGAGACGATTTCAATCTGAAATTTCCTACACCACCCGAGAAACCTATTGGTTTGCCTGCCGGCAGTTCTTTTACATTAAGTTTTATCGGTGCAGTACGCAGTACTTTTTTCACAGAACTTGGGCGCCCATTAAACATAATGTCAAAGACATCACCTCCTACACCTACTGTTGCCTCATACTCTATTGAGGGAATGGCAATCTCACCGCTTTTTTGTGGGAAAAGTACAAACTGCTGCCACGTATATACACGATAATTCGTTCCATTATAATGTTCTATGTCACCCTCTCTACTCTGTGGTAGGTCGACACTCTGCAAAACACAATCTTTTATATCTATGTTAGGAATGCTCAAATTAGTAAGATTCACAAGAGTATATGCCTTGAATGTAAGCAGTACAGCCTCTTGCTCGTACACAGTTGTTTTATTTATGATTGCACGTACAAACAATTCCTCATTAGAAATATTTACCGACGATGACCACTGCTCACGGTTATCACGACGCGAACGACCGTTTGCCGATTGGTTAGTCTTATCTTGTGGCAACACTTTAATTTTAGCAGTATTGGAAGAGATTTTTTTGCCTTCAACCTCTATTGTTGCAGCCGGTAGCGTGAATGTACCCTCTTTCTCGGCTAAAAGAGTATATGTATATGTTATTCCATTTTCGGAATGAGTAGTATATACTCCATTTACCTCACTACTCATCATACGGCTGTAAGTGCTTTGATATGGCCCTGCCAATAGCTTGAAATCGGCAAACGGAACAATAGGCTCACCAACCTTTGTACTATTAACTGTATACTGAACTTGAAAATTCCGGCCTACCACTACCGATTTTGGTGCAGAAATAACAAACGATACCTCGTCGGCAAAGAGTGCTGCCGAAAATAAAATAATTCCTATTATTGCAAAAAATACTCTTTTCATCTCTAAAACTGAAATATTCTGCGAATATAGCATAATCCGATGAAAAATATCGGTTTTTCATCGTTCAACTAATGGTTTGATACTGTTTTTACCAATCTTTTTCTAATTTCTTGCCTTTTAGCTGCAACAGTTTCTTCACTCTTTCCTGGGTCTCTTTCTCGTCCTGCATTGCAGCCTCTAACAACTGTTCGGCATTCTCTTTCGACATCTGTTGCTGCTGATTTTGCTGTTGCTGTTGTTGGTCTTTCTGTTGCTGTTGCCGGTCTTTCTGTTGCTGTTGGTCTTGATTCTGCTGCTGTTGTTCTTGCTGCTGTTGCTCGTCCTGCTTATCTTGCTGTTGGTCTTGATTCTGCTGCTCTTCTTTTTTCAGCTGGCTCATAGCAAGTGCAAGATTATAGCGTGTCTCGTGGTCATTAGGATTATTTCTCAACGATTGCTTATATGCCTCAACTGCATTTTTATAATCCTTTGCAGCTTGCATCAGAACACCTGTATTGTGATAAACCTGTGCAAGGCGCTCTTTATCGGTCTCGTACATTGCTGCAAGCTCATACTCTTTCAATGCCTCTTCGGCTTTATTCTGAAAAAGCAATGCATTGCCAAGATTAAAGTGAGCGTCGGCATCTTTTCCATCTTTCTCAATGGCTTTGCGATACTCTACCTCGGACTTATCATATATACTGTCGCTGTATATTCTATTACCGCTTCTAAGGTGTTCGCGGTAGCTCTTCTGTGCTGTCATCGTGGTAACAGGCAGCAACAAAAGCAATAGATATATATACCTCATTCTAAGCATATTATATTATTTTTGTTCATCAAATAGTTTAAATTTACGTGTAAGTCGACTTTTGCCGGGTAACAGCAGAACATCCAATAAAAGAAGGAAGAGGACAACCCAAGCTATGAACTCGAACTGGTCGTTGTAGTCGCTATACACTTCGGTTGTTACTTCATCTTTGGAAAGTTTATCTAATTCCTTTAATAACAGCTTCTGAGCGTTATTGGTGTTGTCCACCCTTATGTAGGCTCCACCTCCTGCTTTTGCAATCTGTTGCCCCATCTGCTCATTAAGCTTTGTCATTACAACATTTCCGCTTTTGTCTTTTCGGAACTCATTTGCCTTGCCTGTAGGTATCGGAGCGCCATCAGTGGTACCAACACCCAGCATATAAACTGTCATACCTTTCTCAGTTGCAGCTTTAGCGGCCTCCTCGGCACCACCCTCGTGATTCTCACCGTCGGTTATTACTATTATCGCCTTGCCTACCTCCTCATTTGGAGTAAAGCTCTTCATTGCCATATTTATAGCAGCACCGATGTCGGTTCCCTGACGCGAAATAAGTGACGGCGTAATACTCTCCAAAAACATCTTTGCCGATACAAAATCATTTGTTATAGGCAGTTGCACAAAAGCATCGCCGGCAAAGACAATAAGACCCACTTTATCGTTCTCTAATTTATCAATCAATTTCGATATTATATTCTTTGCCTTTTCCAAACGATTGGGAGCAATATCCTCGGCAAGCATTGAGTTTGAAATATCGAGCGCAATTACAGTCTCGATACCCTGACGTGTCACACTCTCCTTCTTGGAACCGAACTGCGGGCGTGCAAGTACAACAATAAGCAGTGCCAAAGCAATGAACGAAAGCCAGAATTTTATTGCCGGACGCACAAATGAGACATCGGGCATAAGTTTCTCGACCAAACGATACTCACCATAAGCTTTAAGATTTTTGGCCCTCTTATAATTAGAGTAGATATATACTGCAAGCAACACTGCAAGCAGTATAAAAAGATAAAAGAATTCGGGATTTGCAAACTTCATAACTACTCTTTATTTAAGGTATTCTCTTTAATATTGTGTTACGCAACAAAATCTCTAAGAAAAGCGCTGCGAATGCCATTATTGCAAAAACAAGATATTCCTCTTCGCGTTTAGAAAACTCTTTGACATTCAACTTAGTGCGCTCCAATTTATCTATCTGTTCGTAAATCTCTTTTAGTTTGGTATTACTTGTTGCACGATAGTAATTACCGTCTGTAATATCAGCTATTTTTTGAAGAGTATTCTCGTCAATCTCAACCGGAACATTTATAATCTGTCCACCATAATAGGGATAAGGCGCTTCGCCATTCTTTCCTACACCAATGGTATAGACTCTTATTCCAAATTGTTTTGCAATATCGGCCGACATCTCCGGAGAAATTTCTCCGCCGTTGTTCGAACCATCGGTGAGCAGTATTATCACTTTCGATTTTGCCTTACTGTCCTTCAAACGACTTACAGCATTGGCAACACCCATTCCTATGGCTGTACCGTCTTCAATAATTCCCTGAGCAGCGATATCACATTTTACACCATTCAGCATATTTAGCAACACTGTGTGGTCTATTGTCAATGGACATTGAGTAAAGCTTTCACCTGCAAAAATGGTAAGACCGATATTATCGTTGGGACGACCGTTTATAAATTCGGCGGCAACCTCCTTGGCAGCCTCTATTCTGTTGGGCTTAAAGTCCATTGCCAACATACTTGTAGAGACGTCCATAGCAAGCATAATATCTATTCCTTCGACCTCGGTATTCTGCCAACTGTTGGTCGATTGTGGACGTGCAAGAACAATTATCACCATAGAAAGAGTTACTACACGCAACACAAACGGCAGGTGCAGAAGATAATTCTTATAGCTTTTTACACCTTTCATATATGGCAATACCGTAGACACTTTCATCGACGGGTTGCAGTGTCGGCCTCTTAGAATATACCAAACAATATATCCTATAAGCGGTATAAACAGAAGCAGATAGCCTATATTAAGAAGAACCATATTCTATTAAATAAAAATATTGTATAAATCCATTATCAACAGCACAAGCAACGCAATAGAGACAATCGACAGCAAGACAATCCCTACAAGCAACAAACGTTTCTCCTTAGCCGAGCGTTTATCCACAACCTTGCGCTCGGTGGGCTGAGGAGTCACATCGCCGGCATCGGGTTTAGTATTATCGACGAACTCAATGATTCCCATTAGGTTATGGTCGTTCTCGTTCATCATAGGTTTATATTTTGCAAATTTTGCAAGGTCGGCTGTAGCAAGTATCGCTCTTAGCTCCTTAAGAGCATCTTTATCGATATGTTGCTTCAAATTATCGATAATTTCGTCGCTTGTCATCTCGGTAGCATTAAACCCGAAACGCTCATTCAAATAACAACGCAGTGCATCGGTAATAGCAATATAAAACTCCTTATGATTGCTCGAGGTGCGCCAATCCGATTCATTTTTTATCCTGTTCAGTTCGTCTAATGCTATAACGTGGGCAGGCAATTTAGGTTTAACCTTTACTATTCTTATTATGGGTTTATTGTTTCGGTACGAGATAATTACCCACACAAGGGCAGCCACAAACAGAATTAGCATAAGCGAATAGTAAACACTGTGCTTTACGTCTTGCCATTCAAGCGGAATCTCCCAAATATCCTTAGGGCCAAAAAATTGGTCGACGTTTGCAGTATCTACCGGGAATGAATATACAGCCAATGCCAACTCCTGCGAATAGTAAGATGTTGAATCGACAATCACTTCGAATGGAGGTATAACGTACAACGCTGTATCAAAAGAGGTTACAGTGTACTCTTGTGTTACCGAATAGCGTTTACCTTCGTTTAGTGCAACGGTATCTGAATTGTGTCCCAAAATTTCGACGCCCTCAACCAATTCTTTATCAAAATCGGGCATAGCAAGGTGCTTGTCGGCATCGTAACTGACAACCAACTTAACTTTTGCCTGTTGTCCTATAAAGCGCTGTACCGAGTCAATCTCGGCATTTACTACAACACTCTGCGCTTGTGCTCCAATAAGAAGCATCGACAACAGGAATAATATAGAGAATACTCTTTTCATTTATCTATAGAATTTTGATACTACAGCATTACCCACGCTGGGCAAACAGTGTCATAAGAGCCTTTACATAATCTTCATCGGTACGCACCGAAACAGAATCGACCCTGCTCTTCTTAAGAATTTCCGAGAGAGTCTCGCGCTGCTGCTGCCACCACTCACGCTGTGCACGCTGCACTTTTGACGAAGAGGTATCGATATACATCTCCTCACCGCTCTCGGCATCCAACACTTTCATAAGTCCAATGCTCGGTAACTCCGCAAGTCGACGGTCGTACACCTGCAGAGCAACAACATCGTGTTTACGGTTGGCAATAGTGAGTGCATTCTGATAGTCGGGTTCCGCTATAAAATCACTCATTATAAATGCAGTAGAGCGTTTCTTCAGTGCATTTGTCAAGAACTCGAGTGGAACTTTTACATCGGTTCTATTACTCTGAGGCTCGAAATTTAGAAGTTCACGTATGATATAAAGAATGTGCTTACGTCCCTTTTGTGGGGGAATAAACTTCTCTATTCTATCTGAGAAGAATATTACACCAATCTTGTCGTTATTCTGTATTGCAGCAAATGCAATGGTGGCTGCAATCTCGGTAATCATATCGCGCTTGGTCTGTTTCACCGTACCAAAATCAAGACTTCCCGAAACATCGATAAGTAGCATCACAGTAAGCTCACGCTCCTCCTCAAAGACCTTGACGTATGGTTTATTGAAACGTGCAGTCACATTCCAATCGATGTCGCGCATATCGTCGCCATACTGATACTCACGCACCTCGCTGAACGACATACCACGTCCCTTAAAGGCGCTATGGTACTGCCCTGCAAAAATATTGTAGGACAGTCCTCGGGTCTTTATCTCAATTTTACGAACTCTTTTTATAAGCTCTGTGGTCTCCATATAAAGAAATTAGGGTACCTCGACTTTATTCAGAATCTGGCTTACAATTTCATCGGATGTCATATTGCTTGCCTCGGCCTCGTAACTGAGTCCTATTCTATGACGCAGCACATCGTGGGCAACGGCACGTACATCCTCGGGAATAACGTATCCGCGACGCTTAATAAAGGCGTATGCGCGTGCAGCAAGAGCCAAATTTATAGATGCACGAGGCGAACCTCCGAAAGCAATCATATCCTTGAGTTCTTTCATTCCGTATTTGTCGGGATAGCGTGTTGCAAATACAATATCGGCAATATACTGCTCGATTTTCTCATCAAGATAAACCTGACGTACCACCTTACGAGCCTCTATAATCTCCTGTGGTTTAAGGATTGGACGAACAGAAATCTTCTCTCCTGTAATATTCTGACGTATGATACGTTTCTCTTCCGAAAGCTCGGGGTATCCGATAACCACTTTCAGCATAAAACGGTCGACCTGTGCCTCGGGCAGAGGATAGGTACCTTCCTGCTCTATCGGGTTCTGTGTGGCGAGCACAAGGAAAGGCTCGGGAAGCGAGAATGTCTCCTTACCAATTGTCACCTGACGCTCCTGCATAGCCTCGAGCAGTGCACTCTGCACCTTTGCCGGAGCACGGTTAATCTCATCGGCAAGAACGAAATTTGCAAACACCGGGCCTTTGTTAGGCTTAAACGACTCATCTTTCTGACTATATACCATTGTACCTATCACATCGGCAGGCAAAAGGTCGGGAGTAAACTGTATACGGTTAAAATCGGCATCGATAAGACTCGACAACGTTTTAATAGCCAATGTTTTAGCCAATCCGGGAACACCTTCCAGGAGTACGTGTCCATCGGCCAGAAGTCCAATGAGCAGCGACTCAACAAGATGCTTCTGCCCGACAATAATCTGATCCATTCCTGTCTGCAGATTGGTTACAAAACCACTCTGTCTTTCAATCATTTCGTTCAATTCGCGAATGTCAATAGGTGCACTCATATTTTCAATGTTTATTATATAATTTTTAGCTTGACAAATTTAAGTCTTTATATTAACTAAACGTGTTAATTATATTAAAATAGACTTAACAACTGTTTGCGTTAAGCAAACTTTAACTCATTACTGCTATTTTCGTGGTACCAGATTGGGTATAAGCAGTTCTGTACCAATCTCAAGGCTGTTATAATTTTTTATTTTGTTATATTGCACAATGTAGGGCCAGAATCGTTTATCTTCGAAATAGAGCAGAGATATCTTTGTCAATGTCTCATCAAGCCCTACTCGATGCACTGTCTTTGTTCCTTTTATCCTATAAATTGCTGTATCTTTTATAGTTATCTGCGCCAGAGTAAGATTGTTCATTGCCTCTACCATAACAAATTCCTCTAATACCTCGGGCTGCTTGTCAACAGTATCTGATAATACAGTCTTTTCAAGCGTATCTTTAGCTATGAGTTCAGGTACAATATTATTACTCTCATCTATTTTTTCATTACTGCTGAATTGACTATAGAAAATTATTACAACAGCTATTATAATTGAGAAGGTTATAATCATATTTATTATAAATAAGGTAGATATAACTATATGTCCCTTCTTACTCTTTGTTGTTTCTACCGGCTCGGCTGTTTGTTCGTCAGATGAAGGCTCGGCTAATACCGGCTCGGCTGTTTGTTCGTCAGATGAAGGCTCGAGTAATACCGGCTCGGCTGTTTGTTCGTCAGATGAAGGCTCGGCTAATACCGGCTCGGCTGTTTGTTCATCAGATGAAGGCTCGACTAATACCGGCTCGACTGTTTGTTCGTCAGATGAAGGCTCGGCTAATACCGACTCGGCTGTTTGTTCGTCAGATGAAGGCTCGGCTAATACCGACTCGGCTGTTTGTTCATCAGATGAAGGCTCGACAGGCTGTGTCTCATCACTATCATCAACATAATCATCGTCAACCTCAACAGGCTCGAACATAGCAAAGGGTTGGTTTATTTTATCCTTAAGAGTATCGGCTGGAATAAAAGTCAACTTACGATGTCCCTTAATTTCGATTTTCTCGCCTGTATTTACATTCACACTGCCTCGACTTGCCACATCAATCATCTTGAATGTGCCCAAACCGTTTATCTTCACAATGCCATCGCTCTCTAATCCCTCTATAAGAATGTCAAAAAAAGCCTTTGTAAATTGTTCGGCTTTGGAAGCCGAAATATCGAGTTGCTTCGATAGCAAAGCACTAAAATCGGAATGATTTAATTTTGCATCCATAAGTCCTACTCCTCACTCTCTTTGAATTTGTCTTTCATCTTACTGCTTGGACGAAAAGCCGGTACAATCTTTGGCGGGATAAGCATACGCTGTCCCGTTTTTGGATTAACAGATATTCTCTCGCGACGCATTTTCACCTCGAATACTCCAAATCCCGAAATATTTATCTGGTCATTCTCTTTCAGCCTATCTGTAAGCAGTTCTACAAGCCCATCTACTGCGGCAGTTGTCTCTGCTACAGACATATTATTTCGATGAGCCAATTTACCGACAAACTCTTTGTTATTCATATCTCTTCTCTTTTGGCAATCAGAAAACCACTCTACCCATAAGGTCGAATTCGGTTGCATCCTCAATCTCTACATTATAGAAATTACCGATTTTCAGTTCCCTGTCAGCTATTGGAACAAGTACCTCGGTGTCTACATCGGGCGAGTCGAACTCGGTACGACCAATATAATACTCACCCTCTACGCGATCTATAATGGTCTTAAATGTCTTGCCCACTTTTTCGTAGTTTAGGTTCGAAGATATTCTTTGCTGAACCTCCATAAGGCGGTCGAGTCTCTCTTGTTTCTTTTTGCGCGAAATACTGTCACGATAGTTGAGAGCGGCATACGTGCCATCCTCCTCGCTATAGGCGAAAGCTCCAAGACGGTCGAATTTTGCCCATTTTATAAACTCAATAAGCTCCTCAAACTCTTTGTCGGTCTCACCGGGGAATCCTACCATCATTGTAGTGCGCAAACAAATTCCGGGTACCTCGGCACGCATTCTCTCGACAAGCGCGTATGTATCATCCTTTGTCACCTGTCGCAACATTTTTTTCAGAATCTTGGTACTTACGTGTTGAAGCGCAATATCAAGATATTTGCAGACATTATCTCTCTCGCGCATTACACGCAATAGGTCGTACGGAAAGTTAGCAGGATAGGCATAGTGCAGACGAATCCACTCCACTCCTTCGATATCCGAAATTTTCTCGACCAATTCGGCAATACTCTGTTTCTTATAAATGTCGACACCATAGAACGTAAGTTCCTGTGCTATAATCTGAAACTCTTTTACCCCTTGTGAAACGAGATAACGCACCTCGTCGAGAATCTCTTCCATTGGACGCGATACGTGACTGCCTGTGATTATTGGAATTGCACAATATGCGCATCGACGATTACACCCTTCCGATATTTTCAGAAAAGCATAATGGTCGGGAGTCGTAATAACACGTTCATTGGCAATCTGCTGCTTATACTCTTGTTTAAGTTCGGCCAGCAGTTCGCTCCAATTAAACTTGCCATAGAACCGGTCGACCTGCGAAATTTCTTCGCGCAACTCGTCGAGATAACGCTCCGAGAGGCATCCCATCACATAGAGACGCTCAAGATCGCCCTCCTCTTTTCGCTGGCAAAACTCGAGAATCATATTTATCGACTCCTCTTTTGCATCTCCTATGAATCCGCAGGTATTTATCACAGCTATTGCCCCCTCGGGAGCCTCACTGTCGTGTGTAACCTCATAACCACACTCTTGCAGTTGACGCATAAGATGCTCCGAATCGACAAGATTCTTGGAGCATCCCATTGTAATTATATCTACTCTGTTCTTAATCATCTTTTATCCGAAAAGAGAATCTACAAATTCCATACGGTTAAAGACCTGAAGATGGTCCATTCCCTCGCCAAGTCCAATATATTTTACCGGTATCTTGAATTGTTCGCTTATACCAATAACCACACCACCCTTTGCTGTACCATCGAGCTTTGTTATGGCAAGCGAAGTAACTTCGGTAGCCAATGTAAATTGCTTGGCCTGTTCAAAAGCATTCTGTCCTGTTGAACCATCGAGTACAAGCAGTACATCATTTGGAGCATCGGGAAGAATCTTTTTCATCACATTCTTAATCTTTGTCAGCTCATTCATCAGTCCCACTTTGTTATGCAAACGTCCCGCTGTATCAATTATTACAACATCTGCATTGTTGGCAACAGCCGAAGCAAGAGTATCGTATGCCACCGATGCAGGGTCGGAACCCATATTCTGCTTTACAACGGGGACATCGGCACGACGCCCCCACTCGACAAGCTGTTCAACGGCTGCCGCTCGGAATGTATCGGCAGCACCAAGATACACCTTCTTGCCGGCTTTCTTGAACTGATGCGCCAGCTTTCCTATTGTAGTGGTCTTACCCACTCCATTTACACCAACCACCATAATCACGTAAGGATTACCGGGTGTTGTAGGAAAGTCGAACGAACCGCTGTCGGCAGTATTGTTCTCCATCAGCAACTCTGCTATCTCTTCTTTCAGCAGTCGGTTCAACTCCTTTGTATTCATATACTTATCACGCGCAGCACGTGCCTGAATACGCTCTATTATCTTAAGTGTCGTCTCGACACCTACATCCGAGGTCACAAGTACCTCCTCCAGGTTATCGAGTACATCATCATCAATCTCGGTTTTACCAACAATGGCGCGTGCTATTTTACCAAACACGCTCTCTTTGGTCTTTGAGAGTCCCTGATCGAGAACCTCTTTCTTTTCTTTCGAGAAAAAACTAAAAAATCCCATAGTAACAGTTATAATTTAATCTAGTTTAAGTACTGCAAGGAATGCCTTCTGTGGAACCTCAACGTTACCAATCTGCTTCATACGTTTCTTACCTTTCTTCTGTTTTTCGAGCAGTTTACGTTTACGCGATACGTCACCACCATAACACTTTGCGGTCACATCCTTACGTACCTGTTTAATTGTCTCACGAGCAATAATCTTAGTACCGATGGCAGCCTGAAGGGCAACATCAAACTGCTGACGAGGAATAAGGTCACGCAGTTTCTCGCACATCTGTCGACCAAGACCGTATGCATTATCTACGTGAGTGAGCGTAGAGAGAGCATCTACGGGCTCGCCATTAAGAAGAATATCAAGTTTTATCAGTTTCGAAGTACGATAGCCTGCGGGGTGATAGTCGAACGAGGCATATCCCTTTGATATACTCTTGAGTTTATCGTAAAAATCAATCACAATCTCGCCCAACGGCAACAAGAAACTTATATCAACTCGGTTACCGGTAATGAAATCCTGCTTCTGTAGCTCGCCACGCTTACCCAGACACAGCGTCATAATGGGACCAATGTACTCGGCACGAGTAATTATACTTGCATTGATATACGGCTCCTCGATGTGGTCTATCAATGTAAGGTCGGGCATACCACCGGGATTATGAACCTCTTGCACACCACCTTGCTTATCGTAAACCATATACGACACGTTAGGCACTGTTGTTATGACGCTCATATCGAACTCACGGTCGAGACGTTCCTGAACAATCTCCATATGCAACAGTCCCAAGAATCCGCAGCGGAAACCGAAACCAAGTGCCGCCGACGACTCGGGAGTAAATGTCAGCGAAGCATCGTTTAGCTGCAGTTTTTCGAGCGACGAACGCAAATCCTCATAGTCCTCGGCATCAATGGGATACACTCCTGCAAACACCATAGGCTTAACCTCCTCGAATCCCGCAATCGCCGAAGAACAAGGACGAGCTATATGTGTAATTGTATCACCCACCTTAACCTCACGAGAAGTTTTAATTCCCGAGATTATATATCCCACATCGCCGGTACGTAACTCGGTACGTGGCGAAAGGTCCATCTTAAGCACTCCAACCTCATCGGCATCGTACTCCTTGCCCGTATTGAAAAATTTTACCTTATCGCCTTTACGTATAACACCATTTACAACCTTGAAATAGGCAATAATTCCGCGAAAAGAGTTAAACACCGAGTCGAAGATAAGTGCCTGCAAAGGAGCATCCTCGTTACCTTTTGGTGCCGGAATACGTTCTATAACCGCTTGAAGAATCTCCTCGACACCCAAACCGGTCTTACCCGAAGCTTCGATAATATCGTCTCGGTCGCAACCAATGAGGTCGACAATCTCGTCTTTCACCTCCTCGGGCATTGCGTTAATCATATCGCATTTGTTAACAACAGGAATAATCTCAAGGTTTTGTTCTATAGCCATATAGAGGTTTGAAATAGTCTGCGCTTGCACACCCTGAGTAGCATCCACCACCAAGAGAGCACCCTCGCAGGCAGCTATAGAGCGCGACACCTCGTATGAAAAATCGACGTGTCCCGGAGTATCAATAAGATTAAGTATATATTTTTCGCCTTTGTAATTGTATTCCATTTGAATAGCGTGGCTCTTGATGGTAATTCCACGCTCTTTCTCAAGTTCCATATTATCGAGCATCTGGCCCTCGGTAACCTTAATTGTCTGCGTATATTCAAGCAAGCGGTCGGCAAGAGTCGATTTTCCGTGGTCAATGTGAGCAATAATGCAAAAGTTTCTGATTTTCTCCATAATTCCGTATTCATTCTTCTTAATTCTCTATTTACACGAGTTTGTGTATAAAAGAGTATTTACATTTTCAAGCGCGAAGATACAAATAAAAATCTAAATATTATTTATAAATTATTAATATATAACGTGAAAATAAGAGATTAGTTTTATCATAAGATTCGATTTAAAAACAAAACAAGGTGAGCCGGCCGCCCACCTTGTAATATTATTTCAAAAGAAATTCAATCTGTCAAATCATTTCTTTTTAAATAAGTCTTTTGCTTTATTGAATACATTCTTCACCGTCTCGGCTTTTTTCTCGGCCGAGCTTTTCGTTGAATCCGAAGCTGCTTTATCCGACTTTCCACCAAGCAATTTATCAATCGCACTTTCCGCAGCTTTTGATGCAGCCTTCTTGGCAAGAGCCTCCATATCTATACCAACCTTAGGCGAAGTAAATGAGCCACCGATTGTCATATCAACAGTGCCGAGTTGCGACACCTTTCCAACAGATGCGGGCAATGTTATCTCGCCACGATAGTCAATTGTCTGGTCTAATCCTGTAGAACCCGAGAGTAGCATAGTACAATCTCCAAGCTTGATATTAAATGGTTTAGTATTTACTCTGCCATCTTTTATTGTAAACTCAACATTTAAATCCTTTACACGTGTATCCTTTAAAGAAGGCTTCTTTATTATATCGGCCACCTGCTGAATTACAGTTACATTATTCAAGCTAAGATCACGTGTCGAGAGCGAGCCACTACCGGTAAGTGTCTGAATAACAGGGCTCATTGTTGCATCGAGTTTTGTTGCAATCTTCATACTACCCGAGAAATTACCGGTAAGTCCATTGAATATAGGAGCAAGTTTCTGCACCATATCCAGCTCCTTATAAGCCTGAGTAAATACAATATTAGAGAGTTTTAATCCTGCATCAAATTCAGGCTTACTTTTCTCGACAGCTTTGTAAAAACCATTTACCACAACACTGCCACCCATTGTATTCATCGACAGGTTCTTCATATCAACCTTTCCATCTTTCACAAGCAGTTCGCCATTCATATTACCAAAGGTCATATTATCGAACAAGACTTTTGCAAAATCGGCCTTCATTCTAAAGTCGATATTCTCGGGGACATAGATAACACCCATAGCAGTGGTATCTACCTCTGTCGACGCAGTAGCGTTGACGGCTGTAGTATCTGCCGAAACAAAATCATTAAGATTGAAATAGTTACTCTTTACATTAAGAGTACCTTTCAGCGTTGTACCCTTTAGGGCGTAACCCATATAATTCTCGAATTTACTATCCAGCGTAACGTCGTTCTTGCCAATATTCACTGTTGTCTGACTTAGCTCGAGGTATCGCGGATTGAACGACAAGGCCGAGTTCTTTATATTCACGTCGGGTATTCCCTCCATATTCAAGAGCATATTATACAGTCGTACACTGCCCTGCGCCTTAACCTTTTCATACTGCTCCTTCTCGACATACGACATACGTCCGCTTACACTCATATCGGCATCTACAAGACCATTAAGAGTCATATCCTCCAAAGGATATACATCCTTTATCTTGCCAAGGTCGAGTTTACCTTTTGCCGATGCATCGAACTGCATATCACTTATGGGAGTAAGCAACTTAAGAGCTATACTGAAAGGATTACCCGCCAGTACAAAGCTAAAGGGAGCAACATTAACCACTGTTGCATCTATTGAACCTCCGGGGTTCTCGACTTTTGCATTAATATTAATCTTGTTCAACCCTGCCGGTAACGACGGATACTGAAACATTGCATCTTTCACATCAAAGGAGACATTGAACTGCGGCACAATGCTATCCCCTATGAGACTACCCTTTGCCCAAGCAGCCAAAGTGGCACTTCCATCGGTTTTAAGCCCTTCGAAATCCTTTGAATAAATAGCAGGAACAAGCGACAGTACCTCTTTAAAGCCAATCTCATTGCTATTGAGTTTTAAATCCATATCAATACCCTTGTCGGTAAGAGCCACCCAACCGTCTACAGCCGCTTTAATAGCATTCAACTGTATAGTATTCTCACTGAGGGTAAATCTGTTATTCTGAAGGTCGGCATCTACGTTCATATTAGCGGCAATATGAGCTTTGTTAAGGAAGGGCACACCATCCATACTGAAAGTAAGTGCCTCTACAGCTGTTTCAAGAGCAAGCATAGTACGTGCACTGCCAAAGTCGCCCGAGCAACCGGCATCCATATTCTCGATTTTTGCATACATATTTGCCAAACGGTCGTCATATATAAGATTAAAACCGTTGATTGTAAGTTGTTGCAGTTTAATACGGAAAGGCGCCGATGTTGTATCTGCAGGCGTCTCCTCTACCTCATCTGTGGGCTTCATAACATCCCAATTGACAGTACTATCGGGCATCACGATAGCCTTTACCGAAACACCATCGAGAAGTACCTTTTTAATATCGAAACCTTCGTCACCAAACAGCGACATTACATTCACTGCTGCCGTAATTTCATTGGCTGATACAAGAGTGTCACTCTCGAACTGATTAATACCCTTAAGATAGAAATCCTCGAGAGTTATCGAGGCAAGTGGGAAGTTGCGTATCAAGCTAATATCGAGACCTCCAAAGTTAAACTCGGCATTAAGCATCTTATTACCCTCCTCTTTTACCAATGCCTCTATCTTATCTTTGAAAAGATATGGCAAGGTAAACAACAACAGTACAATTATAGTAATAATTGCAGCTGTAATTTTAAAAAACTTTTTCATTGTATTAAGTTTGAAAATTATAATTCGCAATCTCCTCAAAAGTACTAAAAAAACCGAAAGTCTTCTACATATATGTAAAAGTTTTTCGGTTTTTTAATAATTTTAGATGTTTTAGACGTTTCCTTATCTATTGGCGTATCGGATTACTTAAAAACGTGTTTACCGTAATTCACGCCCTTTAGGCGATAGTATAATGCCTCCCCCTGCAAACGCTGCTCAAAATTCTTATAATTTCGCACTGCTTGAGGCGTCCATCCGGCCTCGGCAACGGCAGCCAAACGAGGAAGCATAAGATACTGCACGTGGTCGGCAGTCTCTACCCATTCGGTCCAAAAATTGGCCTGCACGCCCATATATTTAGTTTGTAATTCAGCAGGGATACCCTTCATTGGGATATAATTGTATACAGCCTCAACAGTCTCGGTACCGTAGCCTTGCGAATGAGGTTCCGTGGGCAGATTCGACTGCTTACGGTTAATGTAATAAGGTATCTGCGGCGAGAGAATTGTATTCATTCCACGTGTGGCAGCCTCCTTTGCTGCTCTGTCGGCACCCACCCAGGCCATAATGGTTATATCGTTACCAAGAGGGGCAGTATTACCGTGAAGCACCTCGTTCCAAAAAATGAGTTTACGTTGCTCTTCAGCAGGCTTTGCAGCAATATGCTCTTTTAGCTGACGATAGAAGTTTATCTGCAGATCGCGATAGTTCTTGGAACCAATCTCCTTCAGAAGTGCCTGACAATCGCTATTCTGTTCCCATTTATGTGTGGGGCATTCGTCGCCACCGAGGTGTATATACTCGAATGGGAAAATCTCGGTAAGTTCGTCAATCAAATCCTTTGCAAACTGTACAGCCTTAGGATTAGATACATTTATAACATCCGACGATACTCCCTGCCACAGCCACACTTCGTGAGGCTTTTCGGGGTCGCAAGCAAGAAACTCGGGATACGATGCAACAGCGGCCTGCGAGTGTCCGGGAATGTCAACCTCGGGAACAATCTCGATAAAACGCTCCTTTGCATACTCCACTATCTCGCGTGCCTCTTTTTGTGTATAAAAACCGCCATAACGTATGCCGTCGGGCTTTACATCGCCCCAACCGCACACTTTACTGTTGCGCCACGCACCTACCTCGGTGAGTTTGGGATATTTCTTTATCTCGATGCGCCATCCCTGATCCTCGGTAAGATGCCAATGGAAACGGTTCATTTTATATGCAGCCATAACATCAAGAATCTTCTTTATCTCATCCTTTCCGTAGAAATGACGTCCCTCGTCGAGCATAAAACCGCGCCAAGCGAAACGAGGCTCGTCGTTTATTTCTACTGCGGGAATTCTCCACTCTGTTGCAGAGGCGTCATAAACACCGGCCATCACATTTGCAGGGAGCAACTGTTTTATTGTCTGAAAAGCATAGAAAAATCCGGCAGGCTTTGCAGCAGTAATCTCTATCAGTCCCTCGCGCACAATAAGCTTGTAAGCCTCGGCACCAAGAGATTTATCTACGCGCAATGCAATATGCGCATCGCCCTTTTTATTGCATTTATCTACCTCTAAACCAAGCAATTTTCCCTTTTTATAAGAGTTTTTCTTCAACTTAACTCCTGTTGTAGTTTTAATTTCGTCCACAAAATTATTTACAACATTTTTTATCTCTTTGTCGGCAGGATAACATATTACCACTTTGCCTTGCAAGAGAAAAGCCCCTTTGCCTACACTCATTTGTGCCGGTTGCGGGATAATAGAAATCTCCTGTGCAAAAGTAATGCTGCTAATTGCACATAAAGCAGCCAAAAGAATTGTTTTTAGTCTCATAGGTATGTTTTTTAGGTTAGTATTTTCTATTTTTCTATCTGAAAGCCTCGTCAAAAGCCTTTAACCGCTCTTCGAGCAGAGCATAATGATGTTGTTTTATATTCGACGAGCAGGCACGTATTCCCTGCCTGCTACTACCTGTTGTTGCAAGGTCGATGCCGCTGATACCATAATATAGCAGATTCTTGATGAGCTCTTCACCACTCATATTACGGTAGCCTATAGTAAAGAAAAATCCATCGCTCACAGGTTCATCGTTATCCTTATCATAAACAACGTGAAAGCCGTTTCTATAAAGAATCTCTTTTATCTTTGCCGTACGTACCGCATACTCCTTTATATCCTCGACAAATCTGTAACTGCCGTCGCAAGCTGCATTCAGCATTGCAGCCATAGCATATTGTGCCGAGTGCGACACACCCGACGAAAATGTATAAAGATAAGTATAGGCAAATGCTGCTCCAAATCGAGAAATTCCGTAACGAGAAGCAAGGCTATCGTAATGCCTATGATACAATTTATCCGAGATACAGGCAAGCGCAATCCTCTGCCCCGCGTAGCTGAATATCTTAGACGCACTCATCATAAGCACGTAGTTGTCGGTATATTTTGCAACAGTAGGCTGGTAAGGTGGCTCGAAAGGCTTTCCAATGTCTCGACGAAAATCCATTGTCATATAGGCAAGATCCTCAATTACAATAACATCGTATTTCTTGGCCAATCGACCGATAATCTCCAGTTCTTGCTCATTAAGGCACATCCACGAAGGATTATTGGGGCTTGAATATATTACTGCACATATATCTCCTTGAGCAAAACAGCTCTCAATCTTTTCGGCAAGACCGCTTTTGCGATAATCGGCAATATCGAACGACTGCACCTTAACACCTATTACCTGCGCCTGCATCTTCTGTACCGGAAAACCAGGGTCGATATAAAGCACTGTATCGCGCTTTACATCGAGATGCGAACACAACATAAGAGAGGCAAAAGAGGCCTGCATTGAACCGACTGTTGGAATACACCCCAAAGGGTTTATATCTACATCAAGAAATGCCTTTACGAAACGAGAGGCAGCCTCTTTCACCGGTTGTATACCATCTATAATAGGGTACACCGATGCAACACCACGACGAAGTGCTTCGCACTCGGCCTCAACGCCCACCGCCGATGGAGGAAGCCCCGGTATTCCCATCTCGAAATGGATATACTCTACCCCAAAACGCTCCTCAATAGTACGCACAAGAGCACCTATCTGCCTGATAGATGCCTTTGCAATATCCTTTATCTCGAGTTCTTTTGCAACCTCATCAACAACTTTTGGGTCAATAACACTCATTATCTTATTAAATATTATGTATCGTCAAGAGTTTGCATAGCGCTATGCAAACTCTAATACGACACCATCCTTCTTTATATCTGTCGATACCCTAACGGGATAGAGAAATTAATCCTCCATTAGTTTACGGTAACGCACCTTCTTAGGCTCCTCGATTCCAAGACGTTTCATCTTGTGCTCCTCGTAATCGGAATAAGAACCCTCATAGCTATAGACGTTACCATCGCCCTCGAATGCAATGATATGTGTGCAGATACGGTCGAGGAACCAACGGTCGTGACTGATAACAACGGCACAACCTGCAAAATTCTCAAGACCCTCCTCGAGTGCGCGCAGTGTGTTTACGTCAATATCGTTGGTGGGCTCATCGAGCAGAAGTACGTTACCTCCCTCTTTCAGTGCCATAGCAAGATGCAGACGATTGCGCTCACCACCCGATAGTACACCGCACTTCTTCTCTTGGTCGGCACCCGAGAAATTGAAACGCGACAGATAGGCACGAACGTTTATCTCTTTGCTACCCAAGCGCATAAGTTCGTTGCCCTGACTCATAACCTCGTATACAGTCTTATCGGCAACAATATCCTTGTGATTCTGGTCAACGTATGCCAACTTAACAGTCTCGCCCACCTCGAATGTACCACCGTCGGGAGTTTCAAGCCCCATAATCATACGGAACAGCGTTGTCTTACCTGCACCGTTGGGACCAATGACACCTACAATGCCGTTGGGAGGCAGCGTGAAATTAAGGTCGGTAAACAGTGTCTTGCTTCCGAATGACTTTGCAAGATGGTCGGCTATAATAACCTTGTTACCCAAACGGGGACCGTTAGGAATGAAAATCTCGAGTTTTTCCTCGCGCTCTTTCTGGTCCTCGTTAAGCATTCTCTCGTATGAGTTAAGACGTGCCTTACCCTTTGCCTGACGTGCCTTAGGCGCCATACGCACCCACTCGAGCTCGCGCTCAAGAGATTTACGACGCTTGCTGGCGCTCTTCTCTTCCAGCTCCATACGCTTGGTCTTTTGGTCGAGCCAAGATGAGTAGTTACCCTGCCAGGGAATTCCCTCTCCACGGTCGAGTTCGAGAATCCATCCTGCAACATCGTCAAGGAAGTAACGGTCGTGAGTGACAGCAATAACCGTACCCTCGTACTGGTTAAGATGCTGTTCGAGCCAATCGATGCTCTCGGCATCAAGGTGGTTGGTGGGCTCGTCGAGAAGAAGAACATCGGGTTTCTGCAACAGCAGACGACACAGAGCCACACGACGGCGCTCACCACCCGATAGATGGTCGACGAGTTCATCGGGAGCAGGACAACGAAGCGCCGCCATTGCACGCTCCAATTTACTATCGAGATTCCAAGCATCGGTAGCGTCTATAATATCCTGCAACTCGGCCTGACGAGTGAAAAGTTCATTCATCTTATCCTCATTCTCATAATACTCGGGAAGACCGAACTTCATATTTATCTCCTCATACTCGGCAAGGGCATCAACGATTGACTGTACACCCTCCTTAACGCACTCCATTACGGTTTTTCCATCCTGAAGATGCGGGTCCTGGGGAAGATATCCTACCGAATAACCGGGCGACCACACTACATTTCCCTGAAAATCGTTATCAAGGCCTGCGATAATCTTCATAAGGGTAGATTTTCCGGCACCGTTCATACCCACAATACCAATCTTTGCGCCATAGAAGAACGAAAGATAGATATTCTTAAGCACCTGCTTGTTTGTCTGTTTAATGGTCTTGCTTAGACCCACCATCGAAAAGATGATTTTCTTGTCATCAACTGTTGCCATATTCTATTATTTATTTTTTGAATTTTATATATTTATAGCACATATTAAGTGCAGTATACAATTTTTTCGCGAAGATAGTGAAAACTAACGTAAAAACAGCTCTATTTTTAGGATTTCTCTTAACATCGACATAATTCGAGAAACAATTTAGGAAATTTATTTAAAAAAAAATTAAAACATACATCAAACACATTAATCATTCTTTGTAATTTCCTTACTTATCATTACATTTGCGAAGAAATTATGAAGACATTGCAAAAACACATATTTACTATTTTCTGCTTGGTGCTCTTTCTGCTTGGCGGAAACAGTTTTGTCTCTGCAATGGAAAGCACGGTAAACAAAACCGTTATTGAGTCGTTAGAAACCACAAACGAACCTATTCTTTCCGATTCAAACGACTTTATCTTTTTCGACTCACAGATAACACATCAGCGCTCTTCAGTTACGCACGCTACGCGACTGCAGCACTCTTCGCGAAGAGTCGATACCGAGCAAAAAAACAACTTCTCATTCATTAAAGCAGGCAGAATTGTAAATATAAGTACCATATTCGGTTTTCATAATACTTTCAAATTAAAAGACTCCTTCTTTTCCGAACCGCAAAACATTCTGTTACGCTTCGGGAAATTCATTATTTAGCAGTTTATTTGATTATCAGGCCTTTCACAAAACAGGTCTTAACAGGCTGTAATATTCACCATACAGTCGAACTGCCGCATAATGCGCGCAAACCATCTATTGTATCTCTCAAACAAGAGAGAGACATCAATCATCACATTACAAATCAAATAAATAGCACAAAAATGGAAGATAAATTCGTGAAAGTATCATCTACTAACAACAAAATAATATCAATATCGCTAATTATAGCAGGCTGTATTCTCCTTGCGATACCAATGGTCACTGTGGCCAACCTTATAGGGGTCGTTCTCTTCATTACAGGTATCGTTCTAATTTTTGCTCTAAAAAGCAACTATAAATGCGTAGAGACAGGAGAGACTTTCTGTAAAAAAGAGTTTTATTTCGAGGATAACAAAAAAGAGAAATTACTCGCTGCAATAAAAAACAATCCCGAAAACATTGACATCACCGATGCCGACAAAGGCAACACTTTGCGCCTTGAAATTTTCTACAGCAAGAAAACAGGCAAAGCAATTTTGCAGCTTTATAAATATGTCCCTTATCAATACGAACCTTGCTCCGAGATAACAGAGTGTGAGTACAACAAGATTGAGAAGATTGTTAAATAAATAGATATTGTAACAGGTAACACTCGAAACAACTATATTGTTAAATTCAAAAACCTTAAATACAATGGGAATATTACAGATTTTCACACTCTTGGGAGCATTAGGAATGTTCCTTTATGGAATGAATCTAATGAGCTCGGGTCTTCAGAAATCAGCCGGAGACAAGCTTCGCACACTACTATCGGCAATGACCTCCAACCCTTTCAAAGGTGTATTGACAGGACTTAGTATCACCTCTATAATACAATCCTCCTCGGCAACGACTGTAATGGTTGTGAGCTTTGTAAATGCAGGACTTCTGACACTTGCACAAGCCATAGGAGTTATTATGGGTGCCAACATTGGAACAACAGTAACAGCATGGCTTGTCTCTTGGTTGGGATTCAAGTCGGATATATCAATCCTTGCAGTTCCGCTGATGCTATTCGGTTTCTTGTTCTCGAACTCAAAAAAAGATCAGCGTAAGAACATTGGAGAACTTATTGTAGGATTCTCTCTACTTTTCCTTGGTCTATCATTTATGAAGGAGTCGGTACCCGACCTTGGACAGACTCCTGAGGTTCTTGAATTTGTAAAGGCCTGGTCGGGACACGGATTTGGTTCGGTACTAATATTCTTTGCTCTTGGTACTATACTGACACTTATTCTTCAGTCGTCATCGGCCACAATGGCTATTACCCTTATTATGTTAAGTATGGGGTGGATTCCATTTGATATGGCTTGTGCAATGGTACTTGGAGAGAACATTGGTACGACTATCACCGCCAACATTGCTGCTGCAGTAGGTAATACTCAGGCCAAAAGAGCCGCTATGTCGCACACCATTTTTAATGTATTTGGTGTTGTGTGGGCGTTGATTCTGTTTGCTCCTTTCCTTGGACTTATAGGTAATATCATTGAGCTCTTTGGACTGCCCAATCCCTCAGCAGAAGGATTTACCGTAACAGGCCCCAATACAGAAAGCGGAATTGCTGCGCTCTACGGATTGTCTATGCTGCACACCCTTTTTAATACAATAAATACCTTTATTCTTATATGGTTTATTAAATACATCGAGAGGGTTGTTGTATGGCTCATTAAGACACCCGCCAACCAAGAGAGTGATACATTCCGTCTTAAATATATCTCGGCAGGCCCATTGGCAACACCCGAACTTGCTATCGAACAGGCATTTGATGAAATTATACATTTTGCTCAGATATCCAAGAATGGTCTTTCGTATGTCAAAAACGCTATAAGCGAGAAAGACTCCGATAAATTCGAGGAGCTAAGAGAAAAACTTATAAAATATGAGGAGATATCCGACCGCATAGAATATGAGATTGCAGCATTTCTGAACGATGTTTCGGCATCAGAGGTTAGCGAGAATACCTCAATAGAGATAAAGGCAATGTATAAGATTATAGGCGAGCTTGAATCGCTTGGCGACTCGGGCGAGGCTATAAGCCGAATTCTTTCGAGACGCAACATCCACCGAAAAAGTTTCGATGAAGAGACTATAAAGCAACTTAACAATATGACTGATGCGGTGGAGAATGCATACAATGTTATGATTGCCAACCTATTGGCAGCACACAGCGGCACCCTCACCGACATAACAAATGCTTATAGCGCCGAAGAGCGTATAAACAATCTTAGAAACTATTTAAGAGACAAAGAGATTGAAGACCTTGAAAATAGCCGAAAGAACTATCAAACAAGTGTCTATTATATGGACATTGTAAATGAACTGGAGCGAATGGGAGATTTTATGATTAATGTCTCTCAGGACCTCAATAGAGTTTACAAACAAAAATAATTGTCTGCTACCATATACTAAAAGAGGCCGGGTCAAAAGTATTTTTGCTCCGGCCTCTCTGTTTTTGCTTCATCAGTCCAAATCTTCCAATAAATTTTTCCAATTGTCTGTCTTCCAAACGTACTTTCGTTGGTTTCTAGGTATAGAATAAATCTTCTTTCCTAACAAGAAACTAATCTGTTGTTGATCTGCTTGAAATGCCATATTAATCTACG
>JAGBBX010000044.1 GCA_017938245.1 Bacteroidaceae bacterium | reverse complement strand
TGCTCACGATGTTTTTTGGGTGCTGCGGAACTCGCTTCGCTCAAACATCCTCGCACTTAATCCAAAAAACATCTACCATTTTACTAATTTTCATACGGCGCACCAATGAACAACCTTATGATTTTATGAAAAAGTGGGCAAACAACATAACTACACCAAACAACAGCTACCCTATCCTACTCGCTATAGCCGTAGTACCACCAATAGGTGTGTCCGAAGTTCTTTCTAATGTAATTTGAGCGCACCTGCAGCTCGGGATGTTGGCGTTCGAGTTCGAGCATTGCAGCAAACTCCTTGCCAAGAGACGCAAGGTCGAAAAGCTTTGCTAATTTTTCCGTTGGGATGGCAAAATCTCGGAATGCCTCGACATAATGCTTAGGCAATTCGTCGCCATACTGCCAATTCATAAGTCCCATAGTGATGAGTCCGGCGCGCATAGCTTCGGAGTCGAATGGCAACTCAATATCGGACATTACTGTCGCATAATAGATAAGTGCCTCTTTATAGTGTTGCGGCAGGCAGTTGCCTTGTTCAAGATTATAGAACCGGGGAAGATAATCGACAAAATCGGTCAGACGTTTTTCCAAAAGCAGTCCACACAGGAAATAGTCGGCTGCAATGCGCGATACGCTATCGGCCCTCACTACTCTAAAGAGGTACTCCATAGCATCTTCGTCGGCATTGCGCTTTACTCCTATGGCTGCATATACGCTGTCGGGCGAGAGGGGTGTCAACTGGTGCATAGGCGGCAGAAGTCCCTCGGCACCGTAATATTGCGGATAGGTAAATAGCTTATCGCCCATCTTGCCGCATTGCGACAGATAGTAGGCGCGTGCTGCGGTGAGTTCGTGGGTCGAATTCAATGAGCGGCTTGCTACGTTTAACGCTCCGTCAATATCGCCTTGCTTGAAACGACTGTAAGCAGTTGCCTCATACTTTATGCTCTCGTGACCATTCGATAGCCATCCTGTGAGAAGAAACATCATCGTAAAGAGCAATAGATTGCGCCATACGATTCTGTTACCCTCCATCTTGGGGTTTTTAATCTTTGCAAACAGTATTCTTTGCAGCAGAAAGGCAAAAAAGGCATATATAAGGAATCCTATAAGCAGAATTATCGTCCAAGATAGATACTCGGTTTCTGCTGTGTAGATATTACGGTCGATATCGGTCATAAATGCCAACAACAGTGTTGCCGGCAGATAGGCCATTGCCGTCCACTCGCGCTGGAAACGGGCTATACGGTTCATCCACCACGATAATAACAACAGGATAGTGGTGGCTGTTGCTGCCACCACATATCCGTTATAGTTCAGCTTTCCTGTTGCAACCTTGTCGTAGAGTGCCTCGAGTAACGGCGACTGATATACTGCTATAAATGTAAAACTGAATATGGCAAATACTATAGCGCACAAAAGGCTGACACTACGTTGCAATTTCTTTTCGCCTCGCTGATCTCTCATTTATTTACTGTTCTTGCGGTTTTTCTTAAGCACAAGGGCTGTACGAGCCGGCAGATAGAGTTGTAGCCAACCCTTCTTGCGACGTGCGTGCAGTTTGTCGTACTGTGTAAAGTGTGTCTGTGTCTCATCGACCAGTCCGTATCCTCCGAATCGCTCGTTGTCGCTGCTCATTACTATAGAGTAATCGCCCTCGGGGACAAGCAGACCATAGTCGGTGAACGAGCGTGTGGGATGGAAGTTGAACACAAAAATCAGGTCGCGACGCGAGAAGGCAAGTACCTGGTCGCCATCGTTGTGCCAAATCTCTTTCACAGGACGCTCCTGGAAATTCTTTGCACCACCGATAATCTTTGTCATCTCCTTGTCGAACTCGCCAAGAACGGTGTAGAAATAGTCGGGATTATCGACAAGACTCCACTGACGACGTGCATATTTATGGCTCCAGCCGTTACCCTCGCGCGGGAAGTCAATCCACTCGGGATGACCAAACTCGTTACCCATAAAGTTAAGATAACCACCGTTGATGGTAGCAAGGGTTATGAGGCGAATCATCTTATGCAGCGCAATACCACGTGTTACGGTACCTGTCTCATCGCCACGTTTAAAGTGCCAATACATATCGGCATCGATAAGACGGAATATGATTGTCTTGTCACCCACAAGCGCCTGGTCGTGGCTCTCGGCATACGAGATTGTCTTTTCGTCTTTACGACGGTTGGTAAGTTCCCAGAATATTGAAGAGGGCTTCCAATCCTCGTCGCGGCACTCTTTGATAACCTTAATCCAATAATCGGGAACATTCATTGCCATACGGTAGTCGAAGCCGTAACCACCATCCTCAATGGGAGCTGCAAGACCCGGCATACCCGATACCTCCTCGGCAATAGTGATTGCCTTGGGGTTAACCTCGTGAATAAGGCGGTTGGCAAGCGTCAGATAGCATATTGCATCGCCATCCTGATGTCCGTTGAAGTAGTCGCCATAGTTGCAGAATGCCTCACCAAGACCGTGACTGTAATATATCATTGATGTTACACCATCGAAACGGAAACCATCGAATTTGAACTCTTCGAGCCAATATTTACAGTTCGAGAGCAGGAAGTGAACAACCTGATTCTTGCCATAGTCGAAGCAAAGAGAGTCCCAAGCCGAGTGAATACGTCTCTCGCCCGAGTGGAAATATTGTGCAGGGTCGCCATCGAGCAGTCCAAGTCCCTCGAGTTCGTTTTTAACGGCGTGTGAGTGAACAAGGTCCATAATAACGGCAAGGCCCATTCCGTGTGCAGTATCGATGAGTTCCTTCAGTTCCTCGGGTGTTCCGAAACGCGATGAAGGAGCAAAGAAATTCGATACGTGATAACCGAAGCTGCCATAATAAGGATGCTCCTGTATAGCCATAATCTGAATACAGTTGTATCCGTCGGCAACTATACGGGGAAGAATCTTCTCTTGGAACTCCTTGTATGAGCCAACCTTCTCCTCCTCTTGTGCCATACCGATGTGGCACTCGTAGATGAGCAGAGGCGCTGTCTTTGGCGTGAATTTTGTGTGTTTAAACTTGTACTCCTCCTCGGGACACCACACCTGTGCACTGAAGATTTTTGTCTCTTCGTCCTGCACAACGCGACGTGTCCAAGCGGGAATACGCTCGCCACAGCCACCGTCCCAATATACCTTCATCTTGTAGTGCTGGCCGTGTACAAGTGCTTTACGTGGAAGACGACGCTCCCACACTCCACCGGGTAGAGCTTTCAGTTCGTACTCGGGACGCTCCTCCCAATTCGAGAAGTCTCCGACAAGGACAATTTTTTTAGCATTTGGTGCCCACTCGCGGAAGCACCAGCCTGTTGATGTGCGGTGCAATCCAAAATAAAGATAGCCCGATGCAAAGCTCGACAGTGTCTGTCTGCCGTTCTTTGTTAACTCTTTCTCTCTTTGCAGGAAATAGCGGTAACGTCCGTCAATCTCCAGCGTGTAGGGCTCGAGGTAGCTGTCACGTGCAATAAGATTCAGCATAAGATATAAGGTTTAGTTAATAATTTGTTTTCTACTCTATTGGTTTGTGCTTTCTCAGATGGCAACCTTTACGATTACCTTTCTAAGTTTTACAGGTGTCACTGCGGGTGCGTGTCCATCTTGTGGGAAGAACATTGTAAACATTCCGCGTTTCACATTTACATAGTCGGTTGCCAACATTCCCAAAGGATATAGCGAAGCATCACCTGCCTCGTCATATTCGCGCTCGGGGAGCTCGTTCTTGGCAATGTAACCCATCACCTCGTCGGCAGTCAGAGGAATTTGAATATCGATGTATTTGCGGTGTATCTCAATGGGCGCCTCCTCCTTTGAACGGGGCCCAACCTCCATAACATTGGCAAATACAAGGTCGCCACAAACCTCGTTACGTCCCAATGGAAGCGCTGCAAGGTCGGTGTTCTGAATAAACTCTATTGCCTTGACAAAATTAGGATTCATAGCCTCGTAGGCCTTGATGTTTTCTAATGAATCGAGTATCATATCTGTTGATTTTAAGTTAGAATCGGTATTATAAAGTAAATTTCTTATTTCTTTTTAACGTTTTTCTTTTCGTTAACATTTTTCTTATCGACCTGCTGCCCAAGATTATATTCGCACTCACGGACAACGTTTCCTATACTATCCTTTACCGTAAAAAGGCCGTGTCGCTGTCCTTCGGAGAATGTACCCTCGTAACGGTAACCATTCTCGTCAATTGCAATGCCTGTTCCGTGCTCATAACCGTCGAAATATCCACCACGATATTTAAGACCACTCGACAGACGTAATATTCCGGCACCGTGCATTGTATCGTTCTGCCAATCGCCTTCGTACACATCACCGTTTGCCCAAGTGTATTTTCCTTTTCCGTGGCGCATATCGTCTTTCCATTCGCCAACATAAACAGCACCACCTTCAAAAGTCATTGTACCCTTTCCATTGCGCTTGCCATTCTCGAAAGAGCCTATATATGTTACGCCGGAGTTACTTTTATAGACACCTTCACCGTGCCATTCACCGTTTACATAGTTACCTTCGTAGGTGTCGCCGTTGGGAAATGTGAATTTTCCTTTTCCGTGACGCATATCATTTTTCCAATCGCCAACATAAACAGCACCCTCGGCAAAGGTATAGGTACCCTCACCCTCGCGCAGATTGTTTTTCCACATTCCAATGTATTTGCTGTTGTCGCTCCAGATGAATGTTCCCATTCCTTCGTGAACATCATTTTTCCACTCACCCACGTATGAGGCACCGTTGGCATAGAAATAACTGCCCGCCCCCTCGCGCTTATCCTCGACCCAGTTGCCCGAGTAGACATCTCCGTTGGGATATGTCATTTTACCGTATCCGTGCTGATAATCGCAGTACCACTCGCCATCGTAGCATTTTCCATCTACGAAATGACAGATACCTTTCCCCTGCTGACGCCCTTCGAAAAAATCGCCTTCGTATGTCTCGCCATCGTGGAAACGGTATTTGCCTTTACCCTGCATCTTGCCTTTTACAAAGGAGCCTTCGTAAACATCACCATTAAGAAAAATCTGCTTCCCTTTGCCGTGCGGGCGCTTACCTTTTACTTCGCCAATATATGATGAGCCGTCTTTAAGTCTCAGTGCTTTAACATTCTGCCCCGATTTTTCATTCTTTTTGTCATCGACAGGGGCAGAAATTGCCGTATCGGTTATAGGTGCATCGGCATATACGGCACCCGAAAGAAGCAATAAAGATAGAAATAGATATATATTCTTTTTCATTTTTGTCTTTTTTGTATGTAGCAAGCGCCAAAATTGACACTCTGTATTACAGCAAACAAAGTAGCCGGACATCACCAATAGTACAGTCTCACCACAACATCTACTCTTTGCAGCGCATATTTGCGTTTACCGCAAAGATACGAAAAACGAGCAAAATAATATCAAGCTTGCTTGATTATTTTACAGCGAGTACATTAAATCTTCGAGATTTATCTCAAAGATACGAAAAACGAGCAAAATAATATCAAGCTTGCTTGATTATTTTACAGCGAGTACATTAAATCTTCGAGATTTATCTCAAATATACGAAAAACGAGCAAAATAATATCAAGCTTGCTTGAATATTTTGCAGCGAGTGCATTAAATCTTCGAGATTTATCTCAAAGATACGAAATATACTCAATAAATGACAAAAAAAAAAGAGAAATTTTAAGAAGCTTTACTCATTACTTCGCGGTTGCGGGCGTGTTGCGGGCGTGTTGCGAGCGTGTTGCGGGCGATTGAAAATCGCCCCTACTGTTCGCGAAATAAACGCTTAATATTCATTGATAAAACTCATTGCTTGTAGGGGCGATTTTCAATCGCCCGAATTATAGCCGTTTAAGAAACTCTTTGAAAAATCTTTTAAAAGAACATTGTCAAGCGCATTTATACAGTATAAATGTTCCGGTCAACAATGGATTCCCCCGATTATTCTCCAACGACTATTTGAGACATCTGTTCGGGAGAAAGATATTCCTGTGCCAATGAGCGCAGTTCAGTTTGCGATACGCTGCAAACAGTATCGAGATAGTCGTTAACAGCCTCGAAAGGTTGCCCCGAGAGCCAAAGAGTGATAAAGACCTCGGCTTTAGGCAATACACCCTCGTATTCGCGACATAATTCGCCAAGGGTATAGTTTCGTACAAGTTCGAGTTCCTCTTTGGGAACATACTCGTCTCTCAAACGTTTCAGTTCTTTATCGACCTCGGCAAGCAATGGTTCGACATACTCGTTGTCAGTCTCGGTGCTTATCATAAAGGCGTTTCTACAGCCGTAAGCATCAATTTCGGCCTCGATGTGATAGGTATATCCGTTTCTCTCACGTATATTACTCATTAGTCGACTACCGAAATATCCGCCTAATATAACTGTCAGAAAGCGAAAACGATGAAAATCGGGGTGCGAGGTATCCATAACCATTCGCCCCACCCTTATTCCACTTTGCAGCACTCCATTGATTTTCACTTTCGATGCACCGGGAACAGAGACAGGGGGCGCTACTGCAAAATCGATATTCTCATTGCTTCCCCAAATGTCGCCAAAGCGTTTCTCTATTGCCGCAACGCATTTGTCATCAACATTTCCCGAGATAAAGAATGCCATACTCTGCGAACCATAATACAGCGAGTGGTACTTTCTTAACAGCTCCTCTGTAATAGCATCATAATCCTCGGCACAGACAATGTGTCCCAACGGATGATTCTCGCCCCAGATTGCCTTCTCGAAGTGTCGCTGCGCAACGACATCCACTTTTCGGCTGTTAATATGATAAAATGCTTTGTTATTGGCTCTTATCGTCTCTAAATTCTCGGATGGAAAAAGCGGACGCTTAACCATAGACTCCAACATATCGAGCATTGGTTCTAAATAGCGACCAAGCGTGTAAAGGGTTATTCTATTGCACTCTTGCAGCGAGTACATCTCTATCCAAGCGCCATAGTAATCGAGCAGTCGAGAAATCTCTTCGGCCTTGTAGTCGCTTGTCCCCTCACGCAACATTCTGTTTGTAAAGAGTGCCTGCAACGGGCGCTCCTGTATAGAGTAGCCACCACGCACAAGAAGGTCTATTCGCAACACATCTTGTGTTCCTCCTTTTATAATATATACGGGAACACCATTTGATAACACCGCTTTATGCGGCATTATCAAACAGGGTTTTTCCATTGGTCTGATTATCGGCGGCTGCGGCATAATCCTCCCTATTATTTCCAGTCGAGACCTATAGAGGCTGCAAACTCCTTTGCGCGCTCCAAATCCTCGGGAGTGTCAATACCCACTGTCTCGATATCGGTTTTTCCCACTCTGATGCGGTAACCGTTTTCGAGCCAACGCAACTGTTCGAGCGACTCGCATATCTCCAGGGGCGATTGTGGCAATGTTGTTATGCGTTCGAGTACATTGGTACGATAGGCATATATTCCAAGATGCTTGTAGAAAGTGTGTTTCTCGAGCCACTCCGACTTATCAACCCCGCGCAAATAAGGCACTACCGAACGGCTGAAGTACATAGCAAAGCCGTTAATATCCATTACCACCTTAGGCGAGTTGGGACACTCGAGACGCTCTATACCATCCTCTTTCTCAAAGGGTTTTACGAGTGTTGCAATATCGGTCTCGGGCGAGTCGAAGCAGGCGATAAGAGCCTCGACCTGCTTGCGCTGTATAAAAGGCTCATCACCCTGAATATTTACAATTACGTCGCAATCGAGATTAAGATTACGATAGGCATCCAAACAGCGCTCGGTGCCATTCTTGCAATCCTCGGATGTCATAACCACATTACCGCCAAAAGACTTTACACAGTCGGCAATGCGATTGTCGTCGGTTGCAACATAAAGAATATCGAAACAATCCTTTACCTGCTCATAAACGCGCTGAATAACAGTCTTACCGCCAAGCATTGCCAATGGCTTGCCGGGAAAACGTGTCGATGCATATCGAGCCGGGATAATTCCTGCAAATTTCATAGTATCTGTTTCTATTAATGTCTCATTATTGTCTGAGACCGGTTAAACATCTTGTATTTATTTTATGATTTTATAAATCATCTGGGGGTAATTACAATACGAGCTGATAAGAACAGTGTTTCTCATAATTGTAATTGAGTTAGGTTCTTATTGATTTTCTGTTGATATGTTATTGGAAAAGGTCGTCGAATCCGCCCGATGTTGCAGATGGAGTAATCGGCTGAGAATCATTTTCTTTAAGCATTATAGTATCGCCCTCCTCGGTCATAGTAAATATCTGTCCCAGACAGGGGTCCCAACCTTTTGGTATATCAAACCGTTCTTCTTGTGAATATGGCAGAGTCTTATCGGCATATACCTTACTCATATATATTCCCCAAATTGGCAGCGCCATAGATGCACCCTGACCATCGCTCATACGGTCGAAGTGAATATCACGTTCCTCGCCACCTACCCAACAACCGGTCACCAGCGAGGGAGTAAAGCCCATAAACCATCCATCCGAGTTATTCTGTGTTGTTCCTGTCTTTCCGCAAATATCGGCAGTGAGTTTATATACGCGACGCAGACGTCCTCCTGTTCCTTCGTTGATAACGGCACGCAACATCTCAATCATCTTATAAGAACTCTCTTCGCTGATAACCTCATTCTTCTGTGCGGTGAATGTGGCAATAGTATTACCAACATTATCTTCGATTCTTGTTACGAAAAGAGGTGCTGTGCGTATTCCCTTACCGACAAATGCGGTGTAAGCACTTACCATCTCGCCCACCGATGCATCACACACACCCAGACAGAGCGACGGTGTAGGTTCAATCTCCTTATTACGTAATCCATACTGGTGCAGCAGCTTTTTGAATGAATAGGGATTGAGTTTGCTCATCAGATAAGCCGAAATCCAATTATTCGAGTTGGCAAGTCCCCAGCGCAGTGTCACCACCTCGCCATAACGTGCTTTAGAGGTATTCTTTGGACTCCATATTTTCCCATCCTCGGTGAGCAGTGTCTGCTCTACGTTACGCGTCTCGTCACAGGGAGTAAAGCCATTCTCCATCGCCAAAGAATAGAGGTAGGGTTTGATTGTAGAACCAACCTGGCGACGACCGCTAAAAGCCATATCGTATTTAAAATTGTAGTAGTTTGTTCCACCTACGTATGCTTTAACCTCGCCCGTATGCGGATCCATAGACACAACGCCGGTTCTTAGGAAGTATTTGTAGTATTTTAGAGAATCCATAGGTGTCATAACCGTATCTATAGAGCCGTTATAACTGAACACCTGCATATCCTCTTTGGTGTTGAAAGCTTTTCTTATCTCCTCCTCACTTGCACCGTTCTTTTTCATTATGCGGTAGCGGTCGCTTTGGCGCATTGCACGGTCCATAATTTTGTTTACCTCCTCTACTGTCAGTTCGTCGGTAAAGGGCGCTGTACGTTGCCCTTTCTTCGACTTAAAGAAGCGGGGCTGCATATAGTCGGCAACGTGCTCTTTTACAGCCTCTTCGAGGTATTGCTGCATACGCGAATCAATTGTCGTGTATATTTTCAATCCATCGGTATATAGGTTGTAGTTTGTGCCGTCGGCCTTCTTATTCTTGTTGCACCATCCGAAAAGAGGGTTGTTTTCCCAATCGAGCGAGTCTTCGTAGAATTTCTGCATCTCCCAGCCTCGATAGTTCTTCTTCTCGGGCTTTTTTGCATTCATCATAAGACGCAGATATTCGCGGAAATAGGGAGCCGGACCTGCCTTGTGGTCGGAAGAGTGAAAATTCAGTGTCAGCTCGGTCTGTTTAAGGCTGTCGGCCTCGGCAACAGTAATATATCCTGCCTTTGCCATCTGTCCGAATACCACGTTACGACGCATCTTCGTCTTTTCGGGACGGCGACGTGGGTTATAGAGCGATGAGTTCTTGCACATTCCCACAAGCATAGCAGCCTCTTGCATATTTAAATCCTTGGGATGTTTACCAAAATAGATTTGTGCAGCACTGCGTATACCAACTGCATTGTATCCAAAGTCGTACTTATTCAGATACATTGTAATTATCTCCTCTTTGGTGTAGCGTTTCTCTAACTGAACGGCAATGACCCACTCTATGGGTTTCTGCATCATACGCTCCATTTCGTCCTCGGCCGTAACCTGAGTATAGAGCAATTTTGCCAACTGCTGTGTAATTGTACTACCGCCACCGGCGCTCTCCTGTCCTAATATTCCGCGCTTAATTATAGCACGCATTAAAGCTCGCGCATCTATTCCCGAGTGCTCGATAAAGCGCTCGTCCTCGGTAGCTATAAGAGCTTTGATAAGGTTTGGCGAAATCTCGTTATACTCTACAAGGGTACGGTTCTCCTTGCTGTATGACCAAGTTCCCATTACTTTTCCATCGGCCGAAATAACCTGTGCCGCATACTTGTAAGAGGGGTTCTCGAGCTCGGACATATCGGGCATATATCCAATCCACCCTTTAGCTATTGCATAGAATACAAAAACAACCGATAATATTCCACACACAAGCAGTGCCCATAACGCTATTATTATCTTCTTTATCATAGATTGTCGCGAATTACCAATTAAAGAAACCTCATTATTTCCAAAAAACAGCAAAAGCAAGGTTTACACTATTCAAAGTCTGTCATCGACCCAAACAGCCCTACTTTTCCAATATATTAAAATGCAAAGTTAATAATAAAAATTTAAATACAAGGATATGATGGAGATTAAAAACATCGAGCTTTTTTCCTTAAAACCATTATTAGAAAAAAATAGCATAAATATCGACCTTAAAACAGATTTGTTCTGAGATTTTATATATCTTTACGGGAAATTATTCAGTTCTATCACGTAAACCACTCAATATGGAAAAGAGAAGTTTAGTATCAATCAACGACTTGTCGCGCGAAAAGATTCTTCAATTGCTCGATGTTGCAAAGAAATTCGAAGAAAATCCCAACCGCGACATTCTTGCAGGAAAAGTCATAGGTTCACTGTTTTTTGAGCCATCGACCCGTACACGACTCAGTTTCGAGACTGCTGCAATGCGTCTAGGCGCACGTGTCATTGGATTCAGTGACGCGGCAACAAGTTCTACGAGCAAGGGCGAGACACTAAAGGATACCATTATGATGGTATCCAATTATGCCGACCTTATTGTTATGCGCCACCGACTCGAGGGTGCCGCACGTTATGCAAGCGAGATTTCCCCCGTTCCTATTATAAATGCAGGTGACGGCGCCAACCAGCACCCCTCACAAACGATGCTCGACCTCTACTCTATCCAAAAGACTCAAGGCACGCTCGAGAATCTGCACATACACCTTGTAGGTGACCTTAAATATGGCCGCACCGTACACTCACTTCTGCACGCGATGCGTCACTTTAACCCAACATTCCATTTCATTGCTCCCCAAGAGCTGCAGATGCCCGAGGAGTATCGCATCTTCTGCCGCGAGAATAACATTGCCTTTACCGAGACAACAGAATTCAACGAGGAGGTTATTGCAAATGCCGATATTATATATATGACACGCGTACAGCGCGAGCGTTTCAGCGACCTTATGGAGTATGAAAAGGTAAAGAACTGCTACCGCCTTACCAACGCAATGCTTGCCGACTGCAAAGAGAGTATGCGCATACTACATCCTCTGCCACGTGTTACCGAGATTGCTTATGACGTAGATGACAACCCCAGAGCCTACTATTTCCGGCAGGCACAAAATGGTCTTTACGTACGAGAGGCACTCATCTGCGATGTATTGGGTATTAACATCTAAAAAACTGCAATTATGAAAGATAATAAGACTGCAATGCAGGTGTCGGCACTATGCAACGGAACAGTAATAGATCACATTCCGGCCGACAAACTATTCGAGGTGGTAAATCTGCTGAACATCCCCGAGATGGAGAGCAACGTAACTATCGGCAACTATCTCGAGAGCAAAAAACTCGGCAAAAAGGGACTTATAAAGATTGCCGACAAATACTTTACCGACGACGAGGTAAACCGCATTTCATTGGTTGCTCCCAACGTAGTACTGAACATAATTCAGGATTACAAGGTTGTAGATAAACGAGAGGTACATATGCCCGACGAGTTAAATAACATTGTAAAGTGCAGCAACCCCAACTGCATTACCAACAACGAGCCTATGGCTACTCGCTTTCATCTTGTCAACCGTAGCGAGGGCATACTAAAATGCCACTACTGCGAAAAGGAAAAGAATGTAAAAGATATTGAACTACTCTGAATAGAATAATAGAATGAAATTAAACTGGAAACCCGGAACAATGATATATCCGCTACCTGCAGTACTTGTCAGTTGCGGCAATTGTCCCGAGAACTACAATATGCTCACAGTCTCTTGGGTTGGTACCGTGTGTACCAACCCTGCAATGTGCTATATATCGGTGCGTCCCGAACGCCACTCCTACCCTATAATAAAAGAAAATGGAGAGTTTGTCATCAACCTTACAACGGCAGCGATGGCACGTGCCACCGACTGGTGTGGTGTACGCTCGGGCAAAGACTTCGACAAGAGAAAGGAGACCGGACTGACATACGGCCCCTCGAAAGAGATTAAGGCACCTGTTATTATGGAGTCGCCACTCAGCATAGAGTGCAAGGTGAAACAGATTATACCGCTGGGTTCGCACGATATGTTTCTTGCCGAGGTTGTCAATGTGCAGGCCGACGACAGCCTGCTGAATCCCGAGACAGGCGAATGGGATTTGTCGGCAGCAGATCCACTGGTATATACTCACGGAAAATATTTCCATCTGGGCGAGTTTATTGGCAAATTCGGTTGGAGCGTAAAGAAGGATACAAATAAAAAGAGATAATATGCATCTGCGTCATAGTCTATCATCAATAATAGTGTTCCTCTTCTTACCGTTGCTTTTACAAGCGCAAGGGAAGAGCGACAAGTTACACATCAATTACGGATTTAAGGTGGGATTTCACGCAGCTACATACAATACCACCATATTCGAAATCGATGGTTATGAATATGACGACCGCATAATACAAAGCAACAAGATTGGCTACTCGGTGAGTCCATTCATTAGACTCTCTAAAAACAGATATTACATACAGACCGAGGCTACAATGAGCATTTCGCGTCACAACTTTGAGTTTAACGAAACAACTTACAAAAACGACGAACAGCTAGAGGGATGCAGTAAACCACAATATAATCTGATAACCTATTGTACGCAAGTACCGCTGCTTTTCGGCTATAAGTTTGTAGATAGCGGCCCATACGGAATGAGTTTCTTTACCGGACCTAAAGCAAAATTCATATTTACAGGACACGATAAACAACGATTCAAGCACTTTAAATATACCGACCTCGAAGAGTCGTTACGCAAAATTGTTTACTATTGGGAACTTGGCTTTGGTGTTAAAATATCCAATATTTGTTTCGACTTTGTTTATGATATAGGGCTTAACAATAACACTAATGGAATTATATCAAAAAAGAGTGGCGAGAAATTCTACTCGAAACGCAGCGACAACCTACTTAGTTTCTCGTTAGGAATTATTTTCTAAACAGAATATAAACAATATTGGCGCAACACTTTAGGATGTTGCGCCAATATTGTTTTTATCTCCTATTATATAATCAATAAGCAAATAGAGGATACTCGGCCATAGTCTCATTTACCTGACGACGAACAGCTGCTATTACCTTCTCATCCTCGGGAGCATTAAGAACAGTCTCAATCATCTCGGCCACGAAAGGCATAAGTGTCTCCTTAACGCCACGAGTTGTGATTGCAGGTGTACCAAGACGAATGCCCGATGTCTGGAATGCACTGCGTGAGTCGAAAGGAACCATATTCTTGTTTGCTGTAATATCGGCAGCAACAAGTGCTTTCTCGGCAACCTTACCTGTCAGGTCGGGATATTTGCTGCGCAGGTCGACAAGCATTGAGTGGTTATCAGTTCCACCCGATACGATGCCGAAGCCACGACTCATAAGTTCGTTTGCAAGTGTGGCTGCATTCAGCTTAACCTGTGCCTGATACTCCTTGAACTCGGGCTGAAGAGCCTCGCCGAAAGCAACAGCCTTAGCTGCAATAACGTGCTCAAGAGGGCCACCCTGAATACCGGGGAACACTGCACTGTCGAGAAGCGCCGACATCATCTTAATCTCGCCCTTAGGAGTTGTCTTACCCCAAGGATTGGGGAAATCCTTACCCAAAAGAATGATACCTCCACGAGGACCACGAAGAGTCTTATGTGTTGTAGATGTCACAATGTGAGCATACTTCAAGGGATTATCGAGAAGACCTGCTGCGATAAGTCCTGCGGGGTGTGCCATATCGACCATAAGCAATGCACCTACACTATCAGCAATCTCGCGCATACGCTTGTAGTCCCACTCACGTGAATAGGCCGAGCCACCACCAATGATGAGCTTGGGCTGCTCGCGGTGAGCAATCTCCTCCATCTGGTCGTAGTCGACGCGACCTGTCTCGGGATTGAGATTATACTCTACGGGAGTATATATAATACCCGATGTATTTACAGCCGAACCGTGCGAGAGATGACCACCGTGTGCAAGGTTAAGACCCATAAACTTGTCTCCGGGATTAAGTACTGCAAGGAAAACTGCTGCATTGGCCTGAGCACCCGAGTGAGGCTGAACATTCACCCATTCGGCTCCATAAAGCTCTTTAAGACGTGTGCGAGCAAGATCCTCTACTACGTCTACCACCTCACAACCGCCATAATAGCGCTTGCCGGGATAACCCTCGGCATATTTGTTTGTGAGGATAGAACCCATAGCCTGCATTACCTCATTACTAACGAAATTCTCAGACGCAATAAGCTCGATACCCTTGAGCTGACGGCGCTGCTCCATCTCAATCAACTGAAAAACAGTGTTGTCTCTTTTCATAGTATTTATTTAATTGTTTACTTTTTTACATTAAAAAACCACCTTTTCGATAATGAATTGCAAAGATACTGCTTTTTTGTATAATAATTAGCACGTAATGACATAAAAGGAGAAGAAAAATTAATTTCCCCTCCTTTTACACAGTTTAACTACCTGATTATTATTACAAACCTGTTTATTTTCCCGCACCAAGATAGAAACGGTATATTGCAGAAAGCATTATATAACTATGAAAAGTCTCTATGCGACCAAAGTTTCTCGATGTTGCAGTAGAAGAACTCCACTCCGAAGTTCTTTCGTGCAGAATATCTACTGCCTCGAGTTGCAGAGTAAGCGCCTTGCTCTTGAGCAGCGATTGCGATATTGTTGCATTCCACAACCACTGTCCGTGATTAAGAATCTCGGAGTCGTAACCCGAGCGGTCGAAAAGTCCGAAGCTTGTGTTTATCCTTAGACCGAACGGCAACTCAACCTGCGGTTGAAAGTTAAATTCGAAGACACTACCCGACTGGTTATATTGTTTATCGTATTTATATCGCGTAATCTCCTTGCTGTACGACGAACTAAGATTTACACTCCATATATCTTTTCTCCACTTAAGCGATATTCGCGCCGTAGGAGTATAGTTGTTAACCACCGAGAGTCCAAGGTCGTCGCCCATTGAACCCACGTAGCTCTTACGGTGTGAATGATATATATTCGCCGATAGTCTGAGTGTCCAATGTCGGGCCGTATCCAAAGGTTGTTCGGTTGACATATGCAGAAGAGTATGGTAATTACCATTTACATTCTTTGTCGTCAGTATCTGCTTACCTGTCGTCTCATCGGTCTGTGATATTGATGTTGCAGCATTGCGGTTCCAACTGAAGTATCCAAACATACTATAGTTATCGCCACGTTTTTCGTTAAACCAGTTACCGTGCATATTTATTGAGTTATTCCACTCTGTCTTAAGATTAGGATTGTTAACCGAGACAACCATCTCGTTCGATGTATCGGTTAGCGGTAACAGGCTCACGAGCGAAGGTCGGCTTGTAGAGCCATAATAGTAGATGTTAAGTTCACCATTTTTAATCGGTCTTAAAGTAACATCATAATTTACACTCCAGTCGATGAATTTGCGTGCAGGAGCATAAAAGTTATTGTTGCGACTGTAATAAAGATGCTCGTTCTTGTGTGCAGCGGTAACATTAAAATGTGTCTCAATTTTCTCCCATCGTCCAGACATTCCCGCATTCAAAGAGTGATTATTACTGTACTCTGCCGAATTATATGAGTTTACAATATCAATTACAGCACGCAGAGAATCGGCTGTAGATGGGTGTATGCCCGGTGGTAACAGTGGCGAGTTGTAAGCATCGTATCGGTTTAGGTCGTATAGGCTGTTTACACCATTTCTATCATTATGAGCATACGAGTATCTCAGATGATACTGAATTTCATCGGTTATCTTTCCCGAGAAATTTACCGAGGCGTCATAGTTACTGTTGTCATTGGGCGAGAGTGTATATCTGCGCATAAGGTGCTCCGATTTTGGAGCATCGGGACTGAAATAACGGTAGTGCGAAAGATAGTCTCCACTACCCCTGCTCGAATTAACCGAATAAGAGGCATTCAATGAGAGAGAATTTCCCGAACTGCCAAAACGATGTGTGTAATCGACGTTAATACGTGCATCTATAGAACGTGAACCGCTACCGCCAATATCCAATGTAGAGTTTACTCCCTGCTCACGCAATACACTGTCGATACTCTCGCCTATCAGTCCCAAGTGAGCATCCTGCATACTCTGCGCGCTCTTATATATAGAACTATTCGAGTTATTACTATTGTTACTGTCGTTATAACCATAATTGAAACCAACATTCACTCGATTAAGAGTATCGATGTTCCACGTAAGAGAGCCGTATGCACGAATGTCTCGGTCGCGACCGTTGTTATTACTACTGCTATAGCCAAAATGCGAACCTTGCGAGAGGAACGTCTCGGTATTGGAGATTGTATTTCTGTTACTATTGTCGTGCGAGGCTGTAATATTAAGATTACCTCTTATATATCCGCCTTCGTTGTTCTTGCGACCGTTGTCCCACGAGAGCACCGCACCTGCCTTACGATAGGTGTAAAAACCGTTTCCACCACCCCAATGGTACCAATTGCCATTCTCGTCGACCTGCTCGTCTTGACTTATATTATTTGCCTGTGCAAAAACAGCTGCGCGATACTTATCACTGAAGTTGGAAGCATAAACCTTACCTATATAACGCTCTTTTGTACCGCCACCCATATTGGCATTTACACTCCACGAGCTCATATACTCCTTTTTTATTTTAAGGTCTATTACCGTTGACTTATTTGTATCGTGCTTACCTGCAAAATCACTATCCTCGTTGCTCTTTTTATATATCTGCACATTGTCCACAGCTTCGGTTGTCATATTGGACATTGCAGTTTTCATATCCCCAAAAAACGGTTTACCATTTACCAGGATATTATCTATTTTCTTTCCCTGAAAGGTTAGATTGCCGTCACTATCCATCGAAAGACCAGGCAACTGTTTTATAAGCACTGCTATGGTAGCTCCCTCGGGAACACGATAAGCATTGCTGTTATAAACAAACGTATCGGCTTTTATTGTAAGTTCATTAGCAAGCCCCGTAACAAGTGCCTCTTTAAGCATCTTGCTATCGGGAGATAATTGCAGTTTCCCCATACGTAGTTTAGGGCTCTTTTTAGTTAGTTTAAATCTCTTATAAAGAGTCTTATATCCTAAGAAAGATACCGATAGGCGATAGTCGCCTGCACTTTTGAGTTTAACGGAAAAATTGCCATCTTCGTCCGAGACGGCTGTTGCAACCTGCACTGTATCTTTCTCAAAAATACGCAGTTGTGCAAAAGGCAAAGTCTCTTTGTTATTTTCGGCATCGACCACCCTACCCGAGATAGTAAAATTCTGAGCTGCAAGTTGAACACTTGCAAACACCAAAAACAGATATAAATAGAAACGTTTCATCATTAACAGAATTGTGTCATTAAAAATGAATGGCAATATACAACATTTATTTCACAATAATTATTGTAACGATACAATATTTGCATTATTATTCAATTGTTGTCTGAATTTTCAACAAAAAAAGCATCGGTATATGAATATTCTTTTGGAGTAAATTCACCAATAGTAATATTAAATGGACTAATCTCGTCGAATTTGGAAAAATTATCAAATAGATATTCAAGACCTGTAGTCGATAATCCCAATATTTTGTCGACCATAAAATCTGTTTCTAAATCGAAGTAGTTCTTTGGCAGTGTATAACTGTGGGCAGGAGTAATCCTGTAATCGAAAAACATATCATTGTCCCACTCTCCAATCTTTTTGCAAAAAGATTTATCGCTACTGTTCAGACCAACTACAACCTCATCGGTTGTATGCACTATAGCTGCATCATTTTCAATTCTGTCTATATTCATAAGTGGTACCGATATAAATAGGACGAACAGAACGACTGCCGCCACAGATATATATGCGTGCCAATTATGTATTTTGCGCAGTTTATTGCCACGTAGTCGCAGACGACGTATACGCAACCAACGTGCGAAGTTGTTCCACTCGGCGTTAACGTCGGGCAACGGAGCGTTATCTATTGATTTTACTGTCTCAATATCGCTCAACAACGAGTAAAAATCTTTTGTCTCCTCCTCGTTCATAACCGCCTCGAGCTCTTTCTCGTCGAAGTAATCGGGTGTTTCTACAGCTTGCAGAAGGCGTTCAATATTGCTGTTTTTATCTGTTTTTTCCATACTCATCATATTTCGCAGTCAGACATATATTCCTTAAGTGTGCACATCAATGATGCAAAATGACGTCTTACGGTGGCGTAACTGCATCCAAGAAGTTCGGCAACCTCTTTAAGAGTTCTTTTTTCATATATAACAAGATGTATCAGGCGCTGCTCTTCTCTGTCGAGTGTTGCCATATAAAGACGCAAGAGTTCAATGCGTTTTTCGTGTGAAAGGTCGGTACTTTCGTTTATCCTGCTATCCGATGCGGTTCTTCTTACAAACCTCTCGTGAACCTCCAAATGCCTTATGTGACTTACACAGGCATTACGCAACATCGATTTTGACAATGCCAACGGGTCGTCGGCACTATCCCATACCTGCCAAAGTTTTTTAAATGTATCGGCAACAACGTCTCGGCTATCCTCTTCGTTGTGCAGTATACCAATTGCTATACGGTATAATGATATATAATTTGTTCTATAAAACTCTTCGAAACTCATCGTCCTGCTTCTACAAATGCACCTTTTTTATGTGTTACATATATAAGACGCAATAGATAGCAAAAGTGAACACATAAAAACAAAAAATCTTCAGAAAATTTTCTGAAGATTTTTTGTTTTTATGTAAAACTGCTCGAAAAAACTGTTTTAAAGAGCAATTCTTATGAGTACATAAAACGACGTATACTCTGCTTAGGAGTCTTTTCAAAAGGCTCTACACGTATCTCAGTCGAAGCAATTTGACTATAAGCAGGAAGCTCTTTGTTAAGTCCTTGAACATTCTCGCTGATAGCTTTGTTTACCGCAGCCTCGTCAAGTTCGTCTTTCTTACCGGCCTCATAGTCGGCAACTACAAGTGCTACAAGCGCATTCTTACGGCCGACAACCAATGACTCGGTAATGTAAGGAAGGTTATTTATCTTATCTTCAATCTCCTCGGGGTAAATATTCTGGCCGCTTGCCGAGAGAATCATATTCTTGCAACGACCTTTAATAAAGATGTTACCCTTTTTATCGATAATACCCATATCACCGGTCTTAAGCCAACCATCTTTTGTGAATGATGCTTTTGTTGCCTCTTCGTTTCTATAATAGCCAATCATTACAGCATCGCCCTTGCACTGAATCTCACCAAGAATACGACGGGGATCCTTAGAGTCGATACGAACCTCAAGAGGGTCGGCACGACGTCCGCAAGAGTTTTTCACAAATGTCGAACGGTCGCTGTACGAGATAAGCGGACCACACTCGGTCATTCCGTAACCGACACAATAGGGGAAATCCATCTTCTTCATCAAATCCTCTACCTCCTTGTTGAGCGCTGCACCACCAATGATGACACCTGTTGTCAATCCACCGCCGAATGCAGCAACAAGTTTATTACGTATAGCACCAAGAATAATCTTGTTAAGACCGGGGATTGCCATTAGCACGCGCATATGCGGCTTGCGCAGTGTGGGGAATACCTTCGATTTGAAAATCTTCTCTACAACGAGAGGCACGGTAAGGAACATAAAGGGCTTAACTGCTGCCAATCCGGCCAACAGACGTGCAGGAACCGGCTTACCATTAAGAATTGTTATGTGACAACCGCCCGAGAGAGGGAACAGGAAGTCGAATGTCTGGCCAAACATATGTGCCATCGGAAGAACCGAGAAAATTGTGTTACCCTCGCACATAGGAATCTCGCGACGTGCAAACTCGAGATTGGCCGAGAGACTGCGAGCCGGAAGCACAACACCCTTGGAGGTTGCGCTTGTTGTACCCGAAGTAAAGCTGATAACAGCTACAGCCTCCATATCGGTCTTGCAGTAGTCTACCATTTCGGGCTTTACGCCTTGAGGGAAACGCTCGGCAAATGCCAAATTGAGATTGGTTGCCACCTCTTCGCATTTTTTACACTCGGTATTCAAAAGAGAAATATCCTTTACGTTGACTGTGCAAGTAAAGTTCTCAATCGCATTCAGTCCGTCAAGCAGAGCCTTATCGGCTTTCAACATATCGAATGCCACATTGTCGCAAATCATCATACGACACTCCGAGAAACGGCTTAACTCAACAACCGCACTCGCAAGAAAGTCGGGCAAGAAAGGAACTACAACTGCATCGTATGACACCACTGCCAAATAGGCAATACCCCACTCGGCCGAGTTACGTGCATATAGGGCAATCTTATCGCCTTTCTTCAATCCACAGGCATCAAATAGAATATGGTATTTCTCTATTCCTTCGGCAACCTGAGCGTATGTATATGTCTCGCCACCAAAGTTACTGAATGCCGGTTTTGTCCAATGCATCTTAATGGCATTATTCAAATAGGTTAAATAGTGCTGCATAATATTATTGTTTTAATAATGTATTATCTGTAATATTAAATTTCTGAAACTAAATTTTTTACAAATATCTTTAAATATTTTGTTTTAAAGAATATTTCAGCCTAAAATTAACATTTAATATGTACTTTTTTGAACAAATTAAAGTTTTTTTTACATCTACATTAACATTTATTAGATAAAGTTACTTAAATAATTGATTTCCCCAACAAGGCATAGGCATCATTGGGGAAATCGGGGTCTAACAATCTACAATCAAACTAATATATCATTTATACATAAATCTCTTTATACTCAGTTTTGGTGTCTTTTCAAAAGGCTCTTTCATAATCTCGCAATCGGTAATCTTGCTATACAAAGGCAGTCTGGAATTAATGCCGAAAACCGCCTCTTTTATCTGCTTGCAAAGTTCTTCGTCAGATATGTTTGATTCACCTGCGGCATTGTAATCGGGAACAATAAGAGCGACAAGACCGTGTTTGCGACCAACTATCAACGATTCAACTACGTATGGTAATTGGTTTACCAGTTCTTCTATCTCCTCGGGGTATACGTTCTGTCCGTTGGCAGTGAGAATCATATTTTTGCAACGGCCGCGAATAACAATATTCTCCTTGGCATCCATAGTACCCATATCTCCTGTCCTGAACCATCCGTCAACGGTAAATGATGCTTTTGTGGCTTCGGGATTCTTATAGTAACCTGTTGTAACAGCGTCGCCTTTGAGAAGAATCTCACCGGGAACCTCGGCGGGATTCTCGGAGTCTATCCTCACATCTACCGAGGGATGGGCAACAGCGCCGCAGGTGTGAGGAATAAAATCCTGCCAACGTGTGTAGCTCACAAGAGGAGCACACTCGGTCATTCCGTAACCTACCACATAGGGGAATTTTATGCAACACATTACATTCTCAACCTCTTTATTGATGGCTGCGCCGCCTATGAGCAGACCTCCTTTATCAACATTACCTCCAAATGTCTCAATTAGCTTTGCACGTATCTTATTATATATTATTCCTTTTACAAATGGGAGTGATGTAAGAATACGCATCGACCTCTCCTCGAGCAGAGGCATAATCTTCAAACGGAAGATTTTCTCGACCAGTAAAGGCACTGTGAGGAACATAAAAGGTTTAACCTCGGAAAGAGCCTTGAGTAGTTTCGCCGGAATAGGTTTCTCGGTATATATATATATGTGACAACCCTTCGAGAATGGGAAAATAAAATCAAATGCCTGGCCAAATATATGTGCCAATGGGAGAATTGACAATATTGTATATCCCTGCTCGGCATACATATGGGAACGTGCATACTCGAGGTTGGCCGAAATAGCACGTGCGGGCAGTATAACACCTTTGGGTGCGCTGCTTGTTCCCGAGGTGTAACTTATTACCGATATTGCATCGAGGCTGCCTTTTCCAAAATCGATATGCTTTTGTGTTACACCGTTGGGATAACGGCTCTTGAAACACTTATCGACTTCGTCGCTCAATTCCGGAACTACACATTTACACTCGGAAACAGAGTTTAATGTTATTATGTCGACAACACCGCAGAAATTATCGATATTATCGAATTGAGGAAGTACCTTGTCACGTTTCAGTCCGTTTAATATCGAAGTATCGGTCAACAACAGACGACTGTCAGAAAGTTTTGTCAAGTCCAACACATTCTGTGGTAAAAAATCGGGAAGCAAAGGTACGGCAACTGCCTCATACGATGCAATGGCAAAATAAGCAATACACCATTCGGCCGAGTTGCGTGCACATAATGCGACCTTATCTCCTTTTACTATACCGCATTTCTCGAAAAGAATATGGTATCTCTTTATGAAAGATGCTACGTCGCCATAAGTGAATGTATTTGCACCATAGTTACTAAGCGCAGGTGCATTCCAATTTTCCTTTATTGACTCTCCAATATAAAACAAAAAGTGTTTCATTATCACCACTATAATTTATTGATACATAAATCGTTTAATACTAAGCTTTGGAGTTTTTTCGAAAGGTGCCTCACGTAGCTCGCATTTGGCAATTCGGCTATAGATAGGAAGTTGCTCATTCATAGCGAATACAGCATCCTCTATTGTTTTTCTAAGCTCTTCGCCACCTACTCCCATACTCTTGGCTGCTTCCTGATTTATAACAACAAGAGCAACAAGACCGTGTTTGCGACCAACCACAAGCGACTCCATAACAAGAGGCTGTTGATTGATTATCTCTTCAATCTCCTCGGGGTATATATTCTGACCGTTTGCTGTAAGAATCATATTCTTGCAACGTCCGCGAATAATTACATACTCATTTGCATCCATTGTGCCCATATCACCCGTCTTGAACCAGCCATCATCGGTGTGTGCGGCTTTTGTAGCCTCGGGATTTTTATAATATCCTGCTGTAACGTGTGTGCCACGCACTTGAATCTCACCGGGAATTGTGGCAGGTGATGAAGAATCGATGCGAACCTCAATATCGGGACGTATGATACCTGCATTATTCTTAAGTGCAGGGTGGTTCCATCCTTTATAACTGATAAGCGGGCCACACTCGGTCATTCCGTAACCAACAGCGTATGGTATCTTCACCTTACGCATAATCTCGTCTACATCTTTGCTGATGGCAGCGCCACCGATAAAGAATCCGCCAATATGAAGATTCCCACCAAATGCATCGAGTACGGTTTTTCTAATCTTTTTATATATTACATTACGCACACCGGGGATAGCGGTAAGTATGCGCATTGCAGGCTTACGAAGCACGGGGATTACCTTTGCTCTGAAAATCTTCTCTATCAGCAGAGGAACGGTAAGGAAAAGGAAAGGTTTAACCTCGGAAAGCGCTTTCAGCAAAAGTGCAGGGACGGGCTTTGCACTGAATATATGGATGTGACATCCTTTTGAGAACATAAACAGGAAGTCGAGCGAAAGTCCGAAAATATGTGCCAAAGGCAGAATGGAGAAGGTGTTTCCATTGGGGACAGTAGGCACATAATCACGTGCAAAACGAATATTTCCCGAGAGTGATTTTGCTTGAAGCATTACTCCTTTCGGAGCGCTGCTTGTTCCTGATGTATAACTAATTATAGATAAATCTTCGAGTGCCTCTGCTCCTCGGCTATAATCAACATCGGCAGCAGTCAGCCCACCGGGATAACGTTGCGCAAATGTCTCATCGATGTAATTTCCTATGCCCTGCAAATTTCCGTTATCGAACTCAACTTTTTCATTTACAAAATTGATGATTCCGCAAAAATCCTCAACGTCCTTGAACTGTTCAAAAATACCGTTACGTGAGAAACTGCTTGCAACACCTTTGTCAATCAGCAGCAGACGACTATCTGATATTTTTGTAAGATCGGCTATGTTCTGAGGGAGAAAATCGGCCAAAAGAGGCACTGCTACGGCATCGTATGTAACAATACCCAAAAACACGACACACCACTCGGCCGAGTTCTTTGCACATATAGCAATTTTCTCTCCTTTATTTATACCGCACTTCTCGAAAAGAATATGCATCTTCTCGATACCTTCGGCCATCTGTCCATAAGTAAATGTATTGGCACCGTAATTAGTTATAGCGGGCTTATCCCAATTTGTTTTTATGGCCTCGCTGATAAAAGTCAAATAATGTGTCAACATAATAGTAGTTTTTATTGATTGTAATAATGATTGTTTATTTCAAATTTAATATAACTGATACGAAGTAAAATGGGTTCTTGCTCTCATATTTTCTGCAAAGGAAACACTTACTTTTTAGTTTTTCGTTTTTCTACGATATAAACAAGCTTTTAGTGGTTAAAACCAAATATTAGTGGCGAAATATAGTATTTAGGGGTGAAATTTTGATAATAAAAAGGGACTTTTTTTAAATAGTTCAATTAATGCAGTGGCTTTCATTGCATAGTTTGCGCTTTCTTAAACCATTTATCAAACAACAGACAAACAGACATCTATCACCGATTTTCTAAAAAAAACAAAATTCACACCTAAAAGTTATGAAAATTAAATATTACGTGTAACTTTGCGGTGAAAGAATATAAAAGACGGCATAGAGCTACACCACTCTATGCTTAACCTAAAAAACTTCTAACTATGGAAAAAGAGATAAAATTCAGTTTGGTCTACCGCGATATGTTCCAATCGTCGGGTAAGTTCCAGCCACTGGCTGAACAGTTAGAAAAAATAGCCCCCGTTATTGTCGAAATGGGTTGCTTTGCACGTGTCGAGACCAACGGAGGTGCATTTGAACAGGTGAATCTGATGGCAGGTGAAAACCCCAACAAGGCTGTACGCAGTTTCACAAAAGCTTTTAACGAAGCAGGAATACAGACACATATGCTCGACCGCGCACTCAACGCGCTGCGAATGTTCCCTGTGCCGGCCGATGTTCGCCGTCTGATGTATAAGGTCAAGAAGGCGCAAGGAACCGATATTACACGCATTTTCTGCGGTCTGAACGATGTACGAAATATCATACCTTCGATTAAATATGCACTTGAGGCAGGAATGATTCCTCAGGCAACGCTCTGTATAACATCTTCTCCGGTACACACTGTAGAGTATTACAGCAATATGGCCGATGAGCTTATTGCAGCCGGAGCTGCCGAAATTTGTTTAAAGGATATGGCAGGAATAGGACGTCCTGATTTCCTCGGACGCCTGACAAAGAGTATAAAGGAGAAACACCCCTCTATCATTATACAGTATCACGGACACAGCGGCCCCGGCCTCTCTATGGCATCTATCATCGAGGTATGTAAAAATGGTTGTGATATCATCGACACTGCTATCGAACCGCTATCTTGGGGTAAGGTTCATCCCGATATAATAAGTGTTCAAGCAATGCTTAAAGATGCAGGCTTTAAAGTCCCTGAAATCAATATGAATGCTTATATGAAAGCTCGTAGTTTAACACAGCAATTCATAGACGAATGGATGGGTCATTTTATGGATAGCAATAATAAGCTGATGAGTTCACTGCTGCTTACCAGCGGACTTCCCGGCGGTATGATGGGTTCAATGATGTCCGACCTCGCAGGCGTTCATAAAGGCATAAACGGTATTCTCGCAAGCAAAGGAAAACCCACATACACACTCGACGAGCTTATGGTTGAGCTATTCAACGAGGTTGCATACGTATGGCCCCGCGTAGGCTATCCCCCACTCGTTACACCTTTCAGCCAGTATGTCAAAAACATCGCTTTGATGAACCTTCTCAGCAACGCACAGGACGAGCCACGTTTCAGCCGTATGGACGAGAGTATGTGGGGTATGATTCTTGGTAAGAGCGGTAAGCTGCCCGGCGAACTTGCTCCCGAGATTATTGAGCTTGCCAAAGAGAAAGGCTATGAGTTTACCACTGCCGACCCGCAGAGTTTCTATCCCGATGCACTTGACAAGTATCGCAAAGAGATGGAAGAGCTTGGTTGGGATACAGGCGAGGATGACGAAGAGTTGTTCGAGTTTGCTATGCACGATCGCCAATATCGCGATTTCAGAAGCGGTGTTGCAAAGGAGCGTTTCCTTGCCGACATTGAGAAAGCAAAGGAGGCTCAGCTTGCCAAACAGGGTGTAAGCGCCGAGGAGATTCTTGCCATCAAACACGCTAAGGCCGACCCCATTGTAGCACCTGTAAAGGGACAGCTGTTGTGGGAGGTCTCTACCGATGGCGACTCACTACCCCCTGCAATAGGAAAGAAATTTGCAGCCGATGAGGAGTTCTGCACTATTATCACATCGTGGGGCGAACTTCAGCCCGTTGCCACAGGTCTTGGCGGTCGTGTGGTAGAGGTTTGCGCAAAGCAAGGCGCACACGTCAACCGAGGTGACATTATTGCTTACGTTCAGCGAGACGAGCTATTTAATTAGACTATTGAAATAATTGCATTGTATAAAAAGGAGAGCAACGTTGCTCTCCTTTTTTAGGTTCTATATTCTCGGTGCCACTGTTTTTTCACCCCACTACTCTTTCGGGAATCTTCGTGCTGTAATGTGGAAACAGGCCTGTTTCTTTTCGTGCTTAATGTAGCAACATCCTTGCAGTTTAAGATCGCGAAGAACCTCTTCGAGGACGTGTTTAAGTTTACCTGTTTTGTCAATTTCCTCGCCATACTCCGAGAAAAAGCGCTTATAAGTAATATCCATTGTTGTTGCATAACAATGTGCCGAATTCTTCGAGGAATTCACATTGTTTCGACCCAACCTCTTTACATCACTTTGTGTACGCAACACCGACGATACAATTATCTTATGCGGAGGCAGGTGTTTCATCACAAGTGAATCCTGAAAATTCTCTCCAATACGCTTTAGCAGTGCTGCTGCTTCGGGAACCAGAAAGGGAATCGAATGTGTAAGTTTGTCTACAATATATGCGTCGGAATCGTTTACCTCAACAAGTTTGCGGCTTGCGTCGTCAACAGCATCACGTGATGCCAATGGTGCAATACCAATCTTTTTTGCCACTGCCAAATGGGTATCGTTAAGGTCGTTGAAATGCTTTCTTATGCTCGCTCCTAAAATTCTATGCTTGACTTCGGGACGCTGCACACGTGGCTGACGTTTAAATGCATAAGGTGGGCGCGTCTCGGTCGAGACGGGGTCTTCGGGTGCTTCGTTGCTATCGCAACTGCGCATTGTGAAGAAAAGAATCACTCCAACAACTGCTACGAGAAGTAACATCAACAGTAATCGATTGTTGATTCTTCCGAGTTCAATTTTCCCTATTCTTATACATTTTATTAACTCTACGACATCGCGCCACAATCGTTGAAATGCAATTCCTAATAGTTTAAAATCGTCTTTAAGGTTTGACAATGCCTCTTTTCTTCTATCTTCTATGCTCATTGGATGGGTTTTATTTTATGCCGCGCGAAGATAGTAAAAATTTATCACAATTAAAACTTTTTTTTACAAACGATAGAAAAGGTATAACAAGTTGAAGTGCCGGCAAGCTTGATATTTCTTGCTCGTTTGTGACTATCTTTAAATAAGATTTACGGCACTCGCTGAAAAAAATATTCAAGCAAGCTTGATATTTCTTGCTCGTTTGTGACTATCTTTGCACCGAAAAATATTGCCGCCACATAAAATGAAGTACATAGGACAATTTACAATTATTATTGCAATATCGCTTATAGGAGAACTACTCAACAAGATAATTCCATTACCTATCCCTGCAAGCATATATGGTATGACTATTCTTTTCACACTGCTCAGCACAGGAGCGCTGAAACTCTCGGCTGTGAAGGAGACGGGTAAATTTCTTATATACATTATGCCTATAATGTTCATACCACCGACAGTCGGACTCATCGAGTCGTGGGAGGTGATGCAACAGTTTTTGGCTGCAATAATAATAATTTCGCTGGTGTCGACAGTGTTTGTACTCGCTGTATCGGGAAGAATAACGCAGCTTATAATCAGGCTTAAAGAGAAAGGAGGCCGCAAATGAAAGAATTTTTCGAGAATTCCATCTTTTTTGGCATTATACTCACTTTGGGTGCCTATATTCTTGGCGTTGTACTGAAAAGGCGATTCAATATATTCATTTTCAACCCCCTACTTGTTGCCATAGCAATATCAATCTCGGTACTTGCAATCACAGGTATAGAATACAGCAAATACAATAGTGGAGCAAGCCAAATAAGCACACTGCTTACACCCGCCACCGTATGCTTGGCAATACCTCTGTACGAGCAGATTCAACTGCTGAGGAAGAATGCAACGGCAATTCTCATAGGCATTGCATCGGGGGTGCTGACAAGCGGCGTAACAATAGCAGCAATGTCAATTCTATTTACTTTGGGGCATAAAGAGTATGTCACCCTGTTGCCAAAATCAATTACCACAGCTATTGGCATAGGACTATCACAAGAACTCGACGGATACATTGCAATAACAGTTGCAGCAATTATAATCACAGGCCTCTTTGGTAATATAGCAGGAGATATTCTTTGTAATATATTCGGTATTAAGCATCCTGTAGCAAAGGGTATTGCCATAGGCACCTCTACTCACGTAATGGGAACATCTAAGGCTATGGAGATTGGCGAGATAGAAGGAGCAATGAGCAGCCTCTCTGTTGCAGTGGCAGGATGTATGACTGTGGGCGCCGCAATTCTACTCGAGAATATTGTATAATATTTTTACCATAAATGTTTCGACACCGAAGCGGGCGTAGTATTCAAAATCATCGTCCACCGAATGTCGTGCTTTGATTGTGTATAGAGAACATTTATAGGAGAACAACAAAATGGCTCCACACTGACGGTTTGAAATTTGCAAGCTATTTGTATGCAGGTTTGCGCGATTTTAGGTGAAAAAAAACACAAAAAAGGCTTTTTGTGAAGTCGTCTTTATTCTCTGCGCGATGTAAATTATTGGAAAATAATCAATTATCTTTTTTGAGCGGTAGACGGGACTCGAACCCGCGACCCTCGGCTTGGGAAGCCAATGCTCTACCAACTGAGCTACTACCGCAAACATTTCTTTGCGTTGCGAAGATACAACAATAATTTTTCACAAGGTTGCTATTTCAGAAAAAAAATCAAAAAAACTGTTATTCTCATTAAAATCGCGTTTCTACAATTCCAATTACAACCAATTACCACAATAATAGTTAAAACAAAATATATTGCGAATAATTTGCAAGGTTTCAAATAATAAGTTAATTTTGCCATATATTGGTATGACTAAGTACCTGCATAGTGCGCCGAATATCAAAAAACAGAGAAACAAAAAACAGCATATATTCGCGCGCAACAGATTGATAATCAAATAAATACAAGATTATCGATGTCCCCCGATTATACTATAAAGCCACGTTTCGCTGAATTTTGGCGTCCCTTTGTTATACCCATAATTCACAAAGAAATCGAGTACAAAAACAGTACGCCATCAAATAGCATCACATTTTTATGAGAATAGCAGTTGCCGGCACAGGATATGTAGGGTTAAGCATAGCCACCCTTTTGGCACAGCATAATAAGGTTATTGCGGTAGACATTGTCCCCGAAAAGGTAGCAATGATAAACAATCGCATCTCGCCTATTCAGGACGAATACATCGAGAAATACCTTGCCGAGAAGGAACTTGACCTCACAGCCACACTTGACGGAGCAGCAGCATACAAAGATGCCGATTTTGTGGTTATTGCAGCACCAACAAACTACGATCCACAGAAGAACTTCTTCGACACACATCACATCGAGGATGTTATCGACCTTGTACTTGAGGCAAACCCCGAGGCAACAATGGTTATTAAAAGTACCATACCCGTAGGTTATTGCCGCAGCCTATATGTAAAGTATGCACAGAAATTCAAGGAGCAAGGTTGGGACACAACACATAAGTTCCGTTTGCTCTTCTCACCCGAGTTCCTTCGCGAGAGCAAGGCACTTTACGACAACCTCTACCCCAGCCGCATTATCGTTGGCTACCCCAAGATGATAGAGAAGTTCGGCGAAGAGAACGAAGCCATAAAAGCCATTGCCGGCAATCACCTCGAAGAGGCAGCACACACCTTCGCAAAACTCCTGCAACAAGGAGCGATAAAAGAGAATATCCCCACCCTGTTTATGGAACTCAAGGAGGCCGAGGCTGTTAAACTCTTCGCGAATACATATTTAGCGCTGCGTGTAAGCTACTTCAACGAGCTTGACACCTACGCCGAGGTAAAAGGACTCGACTCGGCGGCAATCATCCAAGGCGTAGGCCTCGACCCACGCATCGGCGACCACTACAACAACCCATCCTTCGGATATGGTGGTTACTGCCTCCCTAAGGACACCAAACAGCTACTTGCCAACTATCAGGACGTGCCCCAGAATATGATGACCGCCATTGTCGACAGCAACCGCACCCGTAAAGACTTCGTTGCCGACCAAGTGCTGCGAAAAGCCGGTTATTACGACTACTATAGCAAAGGCGACTACAGCGCCACCGACGAAAGAGAGTGCATAATAGGCGTATACCGACTGACGATGAAGAGCAACAGCGACAATTTCCGTCAATCCTCTATTCAAGGAGTGATGAAACGTATAAAAGCCAAAGGTGCCGAAGTTATTATATATGAGCCTGCATTAGAGAATGGCAGCACCTTCTTCGGCAGCCGCATTGTAAACGACCTCGACAAGTTCAAAGAGATGTCGCAAGCCATTATAGCCAACCGCTACGATACTTGTCTCGACGATGTAAGAGATAAAGTATACACCCGAGATATATTCCAAAGAGATTAAACTACTCATCTCGCAAGAGACGACAATAACCAAAATACAAACATTTAATAATATATTAGCGAATTTGAAAACAGTAATGTTGGTTTTTGGAACCCGCCCCGAAGCCATTAAGATGGCCCCACTTGTAAAAGAGTTCCAGAAACATCCCGAAACCTTCAAGACAATAGTATGTGTAACGGGCCAGCACCGTCAGATGCTCGACCAGGTATTACAGCTATTTGAGATAACCCCCGACTACGACCTGAACATAATGAAACAGGGACAAGACCTTTACGATGTCACAGCACGCGTCCTCACAGGAATGCGCGACGTACTGAAAGAGTCCACCCCCGATGTCGTTCTTGTTCACGGCGATACAACAACAAGTACAGCAGCAGCCCTCGCAGCATTCTACCAACAGATACCCGTCGGACACGTCGAGGCAGGCCTACGCACACACAACATATACAGCCCCTGGCCCGAGGAGATGAACAGGCAGATAACAAGCCGAATAGCAGCTTACAACTTTGCCCCCACCACCCTTAGCAAACAAAACCTGCTGTGCGAAGCAATCAAAGCCGAAAGCATAACCGTAACAGGAAACACTGTAATTGATGCCCTCCATTGGGTTGTAAACAAGATAAACGAGAACAAGACCTTGGCAAGCGGACTCAAGAGCCATCTTGCCGAAACAGGTTACGATGTAACACGTCTCGAAAGCGGCCGGCGATTAGTTCTCATCACCGGTCACCGACGCGAAAACTTCGGCGATGGATTCATCAGTATGTGCACAGCCATCAAAAACTTGACACAGAAGTATCCCGATGTAGATTTTGTCTACCCTATGCACCTGAACCCCAACGTACGCAAACCCATCCACGAAGTGTTCGGGCAAGACCTCAGCAGCCTTGGCAATATGTTCTTCATCGAGCCATTGGAATACCTCTCCTTTGTTTACCTTATGGAAAAGAGCCACATTGTCCTCACCGACAGCGGCGGTATTCAGGAAGAGGCCCCCGGCCTTGGTAAGCCCGTACTGGTTATGCGCGACACCACCGAGCGCCCCGAAGCCCTCGAAGCCGGCACAGTAAAACTCGTTGGAACCGACTACAACAAGATAGTAAGCGAAGTATCGCTTCTGCTCGACAGTCCTACACATTACGATGCAATGAGCAAAGCCGTCAACCCCTACGGCGACGGACTCGCTTGCGGCAGAATAGTCGAAGCATTGAAATAAGTACACATATAAACCATAAAAAACAGAAAAAATAAGATACGCATAATGAAAGCCTGTTTTATGGGACTCGGCTACATCGGCCTTCCCACCTCGATAATAGCTGCAAAACACGGAATAGACGTTATTGGAGTTGATATAAATGAAAAAGTTGTTGAAGTAACGAACCAAGGCATTCTGCACATTATAGAGCCTGGAATGGAAGAGATGTTACAAGAGGTTATCGCCACAGGCAAGTTCAAAGCCTACACCACACCTCGGGAGAGCGATGCCTACTTTATGGTAGTCCCCACCCCCTTCAAAGGCGACCACGAACCCGACGTTTCATACGTCGAAGCAGCCACACGTGCCGTATTACCTTATTTAAAAGAGGGCGACCTCTACGTCATAGAATCGACCTCACCCATAGGCACCACCGAGAAGATGGCCGATATCATCTTCACCGAGCGCCCCGAGCTAAAAGATAAGATATACATAGCCTACTGCCCCGAGCGCGTACTCCCCGGAAATGTAATATACGAACTTGTGCATAACGACCGCGTTATAGGCGGTCTCACCCCCGAGTCCACCGAAAAAGCAATAGAATTCTACTCACAATTTGTACAAGGAGAGTTACACCGAACCAACTGCCGCACCGCCGAGATGTGCAAGCTCACCGAGAACAGCAGCCGCGACGTACAGATAGCCTTTGCCAACGAGCTCTCGCTCATCTGCGAAAAAGCAGGCATCAACGTATGGGAGCTGATAACCCTCGCCAACAAACACCCCCGCGTGAACATTCTGCAACCCGGTTGCGGTGTAGGCGGCCACTGCATCGCAGTAGACCCCTATTTCATCACAGCCGACTACCCTGCCGAAGCACGCATCATAGCCACAGCACGCGAGATAAACAATTATAAATCGATGTGGTGTGCCGAGAAAGTACGCAGCGCCATACTCGAGTTCGAGTTGAAAAACAACTGCAAGCCCGTTGTAGCAATGATGGGCCTCGCCTTCAAGCCCAACATCGACGACCTTCGCGAGTCGCCCTCGAGCCACATAGTAGGCAAAGTAATGCAAATATGCAATGGAGCAAGCATCCTCGTTGTCGAGCCCAATGTAAAAGAACACAACGTATACAAGCTCACTCCCTACGAGAATGCTTTTGCAAAAGCCGACATCGTTGTAATGCTCACCGCGCACGACCAATTCAAGACACTACCCTACGACAAGAACAAAGTAATACTCGATTTCTGCGGAATATACAAGAAATAAGAAGCAATGATATACACACAACCCGTAATATATCATTATACAACAATATTTGTTATGCGAATGTTATAAGCATCAATTTGTTTATCACTCATTTGTAACCTTTTCTAGATATGTCAAAAATAAGAGTACAGAACTTCGGTCCTTTAAAAGATAACGATAATTGGATCGACATAGATAAAGTAACCCTTCTAATAGGCAACCAAGGTTCTGGAAAGAGCACAGTAGCCAAGCTCATTTCTACGTTCTTGTGGATAGAGAAAGCACTGAACAGAGGCGACTATACAATCAAGAACATTGAGCGCAAATCGAAATTCAAGAACACATTCTTGTCCTATAATAGAATCCATAACTATCTGATGCCTGATACTCGAATCGAATATATAGGTGACTCCTATAACTTCACATTCGAAGAGGGAAATCTACACATTACCAGGACTAAAAACAATACAACCTTTGAACTGCCCCAGATAATGTATGTTCCGGCCGAGCGCAACTTCTTGACATATATCGAAACCTTCAAAGAACTCAAAGTATCATCACCATCTTTACGAGAGTTTCGCGATGAATACAAAAATGCTCAAAAAAACATCAAAGGTCAGTACAAGCTACCAATAGCCGATGCCAGTTTAGAGTACGACCGTCAAAACGACATTCTCCATCTAAAAGGCAAAGACTACAAACTGCGCGTTAGCGAAGTTTCCAGTGGCTATCAGTCTTTTATACCTCTTTATATAGTTTCAGATAATCTATCACAATCAATATTGACTAAATCGGAACAGACGCCAATGTCCGAAGACGAAAGAGAGAGATTCAAGAAATTGTTATCTGACATTGTCAAGAATAAAAAGTTTACCGAAGAACAGAGGCGTGCCGCCATCTCTACACTTCCGGCACGGTTCAACAAGTCCAGTTTCATAAACATTGTCGAAGAACCCGAACAGAATCTTTTTCCCTCAAGCCAATGGGAAGTTCTTGCCAGTCTGCTCCGCATGAACAATATATGCGATAAAAACCAGTTGATAATGACATCACACAGTCCATACATCATCAACTATTTGGCACTATTTGTCAAGGCCCACTCAATAAAACAAATAGCAAATTCCGAGCAAACCGAACAACTTGAACAGATAGTACCATCCGGTTCATATATACATCCGTCCCAACTGCATGTATATGAGTTCAATGATGCCACTGGCAAATACTCGCTATTGGACAGCTACAAAGGAATGCCATCGGACGAGAACCTCCTCAATAACAGCCTGGCAGGCAGCAACGAGAGATTTACCAAACTTTTAGAATTAGAAGACCTATGCAAGTAAATTTCTTTAACAGCATATATGCCCAAACCACCAATGCAAAAGATTTTGGTTTATGCGACGATCAAAACCTGACACCTGCATATATTGACATTACAGATATCAGCAAGTGGGTTGCCCAAGTAGTAAACCACCGGAATAAAACAGCAACGTTCTACCCTATAGATAATTGCATTACTACTCTGCGCCCCGATAATTCTATGGATAACCGTTGCGATGGTCTTTTAAAGCACGACAACAATCTTATCTTTATAGAACTGAAAGACAGAGACTCACAAGGCTGGGTTAGCGATGGGCTTTTACAGTTAAAATCAAGCATAGAGCATTTCAAGAAAGCACACCCCGAGATATTGTGCACCTCAACCATTAAAGCACAATTATGCAATAAACAAAGGCCAAAAGCAGTTACAGCCTGTAATGTTGCCAGAGCGCGCTTCAAAGACGAAACCGGGTATATTGCCGATATTAACAGAGTCATAGAACTTAAATAAAAGGAGACATACCTCAAAAATAAAACTTTTTAGCTAACTTTGCGGAACATTAGATAAAAACAGCAACATACATCCTCAATTCTAAAAAACGTCGAATCCATAATAACATTTAATGAGGATGTGAGCAACCGCACAGGTAGGGACTTTGTGAAAAGTTCGTGGTTCAATTCCACCGGTTGCTACAAAAAATAAATTACAAACGAGATTTTTTACAAATTCAAAAATAATACCAAACGCCAAAATGGTTAAAACACTGCAACAGCCATTTTTTAAGGAACCAGGTATAATATAGGAAAACACACCCTCAGCCCCAAAAGAAAAAAATTCCATAATAACAATAATCGAGGGTGTGAGCAACCGCACAGGTAGGGACTTTGTGAAAAGTTCGTGGTTCAATTCCACCGGTTGCTACAAAGAGTAAATTACAAACGAGATTTATACAAAATCAAAAACAATACCAAACGCCAAAATGGTTAAACACTGCAACAGCCATTTTTGGGTAACCAGGTATAATATAGGAAAACACACCCTCTGCTCCAAAGGAAAAAAAAATCCATAATAACAATAATTATCGAGGGTGTGAGCAACCGCACAGGAGGGACTTTGTGAAAAGTTTGTGGTTCAATTCCACCGGTTGCTACAAAAGAATAAACACATATTATTATGGCTAAGAAAGTTTTTGTTTCGGGATGTTACGATATGTTACACTCGGGACACGTGGCATTTTTTAAGGAGGCTGCTACGTATGGCGACTTATATGTTGGTATAGGTTCCGATGCAACCATCCGCGAACTTAAAGA
>JAGBBX010000043.1 GCA_017938245.1 Bacteroidaceae bacterium | reverse complement strand
GTATTCGGAAACATAAAGTTCAATCACGGATTTAAGCGTTTCAGATTGAAATCGACTGAAAAAGTAACAGTCGAATGGGGACTCGTGGCCATTGCCCATAATCTAAGGAAGTATATTGGTCGAAATATGGGCAATAACAGCTATAAGAAACCCATTATCGGCGCTTTTGGTACGTATATGGAGTGCAATATGGCTGCATAAGAGCTCATTTAAGCCGAAATACGATTTTTTGACTAAAATCTGACCGATGAAGCAAAAATAGAGAGGCCGGAGCAAAAACACTTTTGACCCGGCCTCGAATCTTTGCTTTGCTCATCACTTAGGTTGCGAGGGTGACCCAAAAGTCGAAAATTTACGAATTTGCGGTTGATTTATTCGGACACCTATCTGAGATAGCTTTCAAATATTCAATTCTCGCGAAGTAAAAAAGACTTTTGGGTCACCCCCCTACTGTCCGCGATATATCTACACTTTATATTCATTGATAAAACCCATTGCACATAGGGGCAATTTGACGAAGTCTAAGAGCAAAGTTCTTGGACTTCTTGATTATCGGCTCGCAAAAAGTTTTTTTATGCAAAAACTTATAGCCTACAGCAACTAATACACAAACAATAAAATATGAACACACTAATTGGGTGCACCAAATGTATTAGATTATGAACAACAATAAAAAATATTGCAACTCCTCTCATCGAGGCGGTATCTTTTCGGCTTAATAGACTCATATATATCTATTATGTTCTTATTATAATACGTGAGATTATATAGTGCGATGCACCTCGATACCCTCGACAAATATTGCACTGAAAGGACGGGCAGGACAGACATATTCGCAGGCACCGCAACCCAGACAACGCTCGGCATCGACCATAGGGATTTTAGCAGTACCGGGTTTATCCTTGCACTCAATCATTTTTATTGCGCCATTGGGACAATGACGTTCGCAGTTGCCACACGACACACCGTCGCGGTACGATATGCAGTTATCGGCAATCCACACAGCTGTACCTATCTTAACAGCACTCTTCATCTCCTTTTCAATGGGTTTTATTGCGCCATTGGGACACACCTGCGAACAGATATTGCACGAAGGACGACAGAATCCGCGCTCAAAAGACATTTCGGGCTGCATAAGACGCTCTAAGTTCTGCGAGGGGCGTAATACATCATTGGGGCACTTAGAGACACACAGCTGACACGAGGTGCAGTGCTGTGTAAATGATTTCAGACTCTGCGCACCCACAGGAACAACGGGGACAGCGCGCTCTGGCACACGTTTATCCTCTAAGACAGCCAATCCACCATCGACCTTTTTATCTTTCTGTGCCATCAGCGACGATGCAACAAAGGCGCCTCCGATGGCAAGAAACGAACGACGTGCTGCGTCAGTATTTTCAGCGTTCTCTGTCACCGTCTTACTAAAGCCGACATATTTATACGAGATTGCGCCACGCTTACACTTATCGACACAGTTCATACAAGCCACACAGCGACTGTAGTCGATGCTATGCTCGGCCGAATTTATACAAGAACTCTTACAACTGCGCTCGCACACCTTACAACCGTTGCACTTTGAGGTATCGACAACCATTCTGAAGAGCGAGAAGCGCGACACAAATCCCAACAGCGTACCAACAGGGCAGATATTATTGCACCAAGTGCGGCCACCGCGCCACGCAAGCAATGCAAGCAGAAGAAATGTGACCACCGACACTGCAAGAGCAATACCGCTGCGCATCCACACATCTACCGAGTAGAAGGCATAGCTATCGGCACGCTCGGCAAAATAAGCAAGCAAATTATTCGCCCAAAAATAAAGCGGAGAGAGCAGATTATTCACAATACGTCCGTAGGCGCTATAAGGTTCTATAAGCGCTGCCACCCACGAGAATCCTGCAACAAGAGCTACGACAAACAGCACAAGCACCACTATGCGCAGCCAACGATTCTCCTTTGAAAAACTGAAGCGCATCTTTTTTCCTTTGCGTCGTCCCGACAGATTGGAGACAATATCCTGCATCACACCTAGCGGACATATTACCGAGCAGTAGACACGGCCGAAGAGCAGCGTGAGAAGAAAGACCGCCACAATAGCAATCACATTAAGCGAGAGGATAGCCGGCAGAAGCTGAACTTTTGCCATCCACCCCAACCACACGTGAAGAACACCGGTGAAATCGAGGAAAACAGCTGTTATCGAGAGGAAAAACAGCGCTGCAAAAAATATTCTTATCTTGCGTAACATAATATTCAAACTGTAATATTGGTTATTAAATAAGTCCGTCACCCTTTACCGTCTGCACAAACTCATCGATGCGGCGCATCTCGTGTGCAATCTTTATCTTCTGCGGACAATGCGGCTCACACTCGCGGCAGCCTACGCACTTATCGGCCTGACGCATACGGGGCACAGTGCGGTCGAGACCGATTAGGAAAGCTCGACGCTGTTCGCGGTAATCCTCATCGAGCTCGTTCTGCGGCATAGTACCCTCGTTCAGGCAGCGGTTGTAATGCTTGAAGATAGATGGGATATCAAGACCATAGGGACAAGGCATACAATATTTACAGTCGGTACAATCGACATTTCGGAAACTCATCTTGCGGCGGGCAACATCGCTAAGAAGAGCAAACTCCTCGTCGCTGAGCCATCTTAATGGCGAGTATGTACGAATATTATCCTGCAGATGCTCCATATAGGTCATTCCGCTGAGAGCGGTGAGCACATTATCGAAGCTGCCCACAAAGCGGAAGGCCCACGAAGCAACACTAAGCTGCGGCTCGCGCTCTTTGAGCATCGCCATCGCCTGATAATTCATCGTAGCCAATGAACCACCCAAAAGAGGCTCCATAATAACCACAGGGATACTCTTCTCGGTGAGGCGCTTATACATATACTCGGCAGTAGGGTTACCACGTTCCCAGTCGACGTAATTCATCTGAATCTGTATAAAATCCCAATGAACACCCGCTTCATCGAGCATATAATCGAAGAACTCTTTGCTGCCGTGAAACGACCATCCTAGATTTCTTATGACACCTTTTTTCTTCTGCTCCAAGAGATAGTCGAGCAGGCCATTATCGATAAAGCGTTTCTTATAGGCATCGAGATTACCAAGATTATGCAGCAACAGGTAGTCGATGTAATCGACCTGTAGCTCCTTTAAAGAGTTGTTAAACATCTCCTTACCAAATTCCAGTGTGTTATTTCCGCGCATATTCGAGAGCTTGGTGGCAACGAAATATTTATCCCTCGGATGGCGACTGAGAGCGATTCCCGTAGCCTGCTCTGATTTTCCTCGGCAATACACCGGTGCCGTATCGAAATAGTTCACACCGTGCTCAATGGCATAGTCGACAAGCTCATTAACCCTCTCCTGGTCAATTACATCGGCACCCGAATCGTCCTTTTTCATTGGCAGACGCATCATACCATAGCCCAGCAACGATACATTATCGCCACAAGGATGTTTACGATACTCCATCTTATCCTTAGGAACATCGCCGCCGACACCCTCGGCAACATATTTTACTTTTGCATTATTTTCATTGCAGCCAACAAGTGACGAAGAGGCAGCAACAGCTGCACCCGCACCCAAATGCTTTAAAAAACTACGACGCCCGGCATCGCATCCATCCTTATGTTCTTTCATTGGTCAAAAGTTATAATATAAGAAGCTACCAAATGCGAAGATAGTTAATCTCAACCACATTTTACAAGAAATGTAAAACAATTTTAAAACAAGAGGTTTTTTCAATGTATATTACTATTTTATTACTGCAAAAATCCTTGAATAATAAACAACTAATAGAATATTTACGTTTTTATCGGGCAGCTTCGTTAAATAAGAAACTTAAATTAAAAAAAGTACTCGACCACTTTTAACAGCAGTCGAGTACATTATTTTTTACTTATTTTACCAGTACGGGTTGGACTTACTTAACCAAGACCTTTTTACCATTAACTATGTAAAGTCCGGGAGCGGTAATATCCTTGATACGACGGCCCTGCAGGTCATATACACCTTCTGAAGCAGCATCGTCGCCAAGAACCTCTTCGATACCCTCGGTTACACTGCCTATATACTCCAAACGCCAATTTGCGACCTGTGTCATAAGCTTAATGTAACCTGTATTCAGTACTCCCCAATACTTTTTACCCTCCATTATTACAAGAGCACCATTCTCTTTATCTGCTTCAAAGAGATAGGGAGTAGCATCCTCCTTACCATCGACCTTTATATAAGAGCGATTGCTCGAATATACAAGCTTATCGGCTCTCACATTATAGAGGTAGAACTCATTCTCGTTCTCTGTGGCACGAACCTCCCAAACAGAATACTCATCCTCGGGATTCGATGTCAGGCTGATTGTATTTGAGTATGTCGAAGCGGTGTTCTCGGTATCAACATAGCAATAGAGTCCATCGGCACTCTTTATGCGATAACGCCATACAAGGCCATTTGCACTCTCCTGAGGCAATAAAATATAAATCTCCTCGGCCTTGGCATTCTCGGCTTTGAGAGCGTCAAGAGCCTTTGCTATTGCCATAGGTGTCTTTGCAGCCTCGGCCTCCCCGGCAAGAGCTTGAAGGGCAGCCTTGTATCCGTCGATATTATCAACAAGAGGAACAACCCTGCCACCAAGCTCTACAATAATGTTATTGGCACGTGTAACAAGCTCGCCAAGCAACTCTTTCTCGTAAGCTGTTGCATTATCCTCGACAATGGTCAAGCGCCATTTTGTATTGCTGTTGCTTGTACCTATTACATCGCGGTCCTTGTTCATTCCAAGATAGAGAGCAGGATTACTCTTTAGACTAAAGCTGTATGTTGCATCGCCATTGTTCTGTGCAACAAAGATAACCGCCAAACTCTGCTGTTTTGCTGTTGCAGAGACCTGTGCATCGGCTGCTACCGATGAGATATAGCTTCCGTTTGAACTCTTTATATAGAACTCATCGGGTGTACCTGTCGATACAAATTCCCAATTACGACGCTCGTCATCGCGAGGAACAGCCGATGTCGCTGCACCGGCAAGTATGCCGTTGTCACAAGCAACACCATACGCGGGATAGGCACGGTTAATGAGTGTGTGGATATTCTTTTCTTTAATGCCTATGTATGCATATTTGTTGTTCTTAAGCTCTTTTACAGCCTCTTCGAGCAATACAGCCCACTTACCGTATGTATTTACACTCTGGTCTTTATTGTCGCGAGCGGCCAATGCCTGTGCATAGAGGGTCTTTAACTCCTCGACAGCCTCGCTGTAGAAATAACCCACCTGAGTTCCTGTAGCCGAAACATTCGAGATACAGGTGTTGGCAGCAGTAAGAGCACTGTTAAGAGCTGTGAGCTGCTGCTCCTCGGTGCCGGCCTCGGCAGCCGAAGGAACATTTACATACTCACCATTTGCCTGCACTGCAACAACGGTAAAGTCGCTTGCCATCTGAAGGGCTGTAAGCTGAATCTTATGCGTGTTAGAGTAGGTGAGCATCTTGCCATCGGCACCAATCACCTTGAATCCGACAGCACCTGTTCCCGATGTAATAGTTACAACGGTAGAGCTCTTTGTATACACATAATCCTTAGCCACCACGTTCTGCTTCTCGGGAGTAAAATCGGTAAAGTGTCCCAGCTCACCTGCGTTGCTTACACTTGCACTGTGCGATAGTTTGTTACCACTGCCACCATCGGTACGGGGAACACCCTTTACACGGTCCTCGATAAACTCAATGGCGCCGGCTTTCTTCTTATATGTAGCCATCTTAGCCTTTGTTTCGGCAATCATCTCCTCGGTAGATGTCAGATAGTAGTCGGCATAGTCGCCATAGTGATTCTCGTGCATAGGAACAAAAAATCCCCACGCCTCGAAGAAGTTTGTCATATCCTCGCCCGAAGCCTCGCAGCATTTCTCGGCAAAGTGAAGAAGGTCGTCACTACCCTTGTTGATATAAGATTTGTTCGAACTGCCGACCTTTACGATGGGATCCTCACGCAAAAGCTTGAACAGCGTGGGATAGAAGTCGGGATTGTTACCTGCTACGTGATAGTAGAGATAGAGCTGCCAATACATACGCAGCATAAGGTGATTCGAGTGTGAAGGCCAAGAGAGCCCCTTTACATACTCGGCGGCAATCTCGCTGATTGAACCACCACGCGACTGCCAACGACCCAGTTTGTAGAGTACAAGGTTCGAGAAGAGGTTGTTCGACACCTCGGAGCAGTTGATGGGAGTGATAGCCTCCTGGTGCACGTGACCATTCTCGTGCGCAGGGCCCCAGCAGTTGTCGGCATTGCTCATCATCTGCTCGTAGGGAAGCAGATTGTTTATGTACGATGCAAGATACTGTGTGTAGTAGTTTGTAGCCGACTGATAGCCTGTAGGCAGTGTACGTGCACACAATTTGTTGTTAAAATGCGAGGGACGTACATCCTCAAGGCCCATAATGCTCCACTGCCAATCGGCCATATTGTCCCACCAACCGATAGCATCGGTAATCTTGTTCTTGCAGTAGCCATCGAGAATCATATAGTCGCGAACCATATTGAAGATGAAGTTACGACCCTTTACAATGATATAAGGGTGTGTAGCCAACTTTTGGCTTATGTTTACCCAGTCGGCATCGTCGTGACGCTCGACATCCCAATAACCGTTGAGCACACCACCCTCGATGCGAATATCAATATCGGGATAGTCGGCAATTGCCTTGCCGTTCATTGTATTGGCATTGTAGATAACAAAAATTGTCTGCAGGTCGCGCGATACAGGAATAACATTCATACCCTTTACAACAGCAGTACGGTTTCCGCGTGAACCATTGTCGGTAAGAGTCTCAATCTCCAATGTTGCACCCGCAGGGACATCCTCCTTTACAAATACATAAAGAATCTCGGCTGTATTGGCATAGATACCTGTAGGGTTGTTCTGCCAAGTAAATTTCTTGGTAAGGAGCTTTGTTCCCCAGGTATCGGGGTCGGTATAGGGCTCGTAGGTGTGTACGCGGAACTCCTTCTCGTACTCGGCCCACTTATCGTTCTTTACCTTAAGTGCAGCAGCCACAAGGTCGGCAGGAATCTCGGCCATTGCGGCAGTGAGCTGCTCGTCGCTCATCGAAGCATACTCACCTTTGAGCTGCATACAAAGCTCGTCGGTAAAAAATGACGAGTAGTTTGCCACAAGAGCTTCGGTTCCTTCTGAAACCTTAGCAAAGTCGGCATACTCCTTTTGTGCAGCAGCAAGCTCCTCGTCGCTGATATTTACAAGCTCGAACTTCCACGACGAACCACCGGGAGAGTCCGAGTCGGCCATATAAGGCACAAGAGCTGCACCTGCATCGCAGTGCAGACCCATACCACCGTTGCCGTTCTTAATTGTGTAATAGTCGGCACCTACACTTTTATTTTCTATAATATCGAATGTTGCAGCGTTTGTACCTGTTGTAAAATTCTGATAGAAAGTGTTGTGGTTCTGAAGGTAACGACCGGTGTAGGCATTCTTTATTGTCCAAAGGCTTCCGCTCTTCTCGAGAATCCAATACTGATAGACTTTACCATTAAGGTCGACAGGACAGTAGACTGTGTGTTCCAAAATATCCTCGGCAATCTTAAGATTACCTCTTGTAGGGCTTACAATCTTGTAAACTTTTCCCTCTTCGGGAGCTACAGCCCACGCTTGCACTGCTGCAAAAAGAAGCAGTGTAAAAGATAAAAGTTTTTTCATAGGTTATTGTTTAAAGGTAATTAGCAGCTGTTTAAAAATAGTTTAGATACTAAAAAAATGCACAGTTGCCGAATATCGGCGCATTAGGCAAATATACAACAAGCGAAAATAAAAATTACATCTCATTATATATAATTAACGATAATAAAATTAATTTCAGAGTTTTTTACAAAAAAGACCTTATGTAAAACAAAACAGCAGTATCAAAAAATATGCACTGCACAAACAAGCAGAATAATCAACAAAAGTAAAATTATAATCCCCCGACGCTGACTTTTTGAAAAATAAAGATATTCTTTCATTTTTTAATATTGTAATACAATTATATATCACTCTTTTTGTTATACCTTTGCAAATGAATTGGTAACATCTATTCGCAAATGTATACAGCTTCACATTAAATACAAAGAATATACAATGAAATTATTCCAAAACATATACAATATTCTATACCGCTATCCTCTTTCGCTTCTGACAATAGCTGTAATAATCTATCTCACACTATTCTACAAGTCGGATGACAAAACACCAACTTTTCAGCACCTCGATAAAATAGTGCATTTTACAATGTACGCAGGATTATGTTCGGTGCTGTGGTTCGAGTATATGTGTTCGCACAAAAGAATCAATTTCACAAACATAACATTAGGAGCGGTGGTACTGCCCATTCTCTTTAGCGGAGGACTGGAGATTGCACAGTCAACAATAACGACAACACGCAAAGGAGATATATACGATTTTCTCTTTAACACGCTCGGGGTGTTGTCGGCCATCTTATTCAGTCTTTATGTATCGAGGCCCATTATAAAGAAATACCATCTTTACAAAAAACAGATAAAGGAGGAGTAACCCGGCTCACTCCTCCTTTGTATTATAAACGTCTCGTTGAATTTGCACTAGTGAAAATAGAAACATCCATCAAGAGAATACAATTTCGTCCTCACAGGACAGCATTGCTACTCGAACCCTATCCGTAGGTTAACGACCTACGTCCTTGCAAGGCTCGTTTTAGCAATCTTTGAGAGAAACTCGAAAATTTACCTTTGGGGTCGCAAGCGACACTCCTTTGTGAACCTAAAGGTTCAGTCGTCGCAAGCAACGCTTTTTTCGCGTTGCCGCTGCAAAATATTCAAGCAAGCTTGATATTATTTTGCTCGTTTTTACCAATCTTTATAAGGGAAACGTGTGAGGTGTCCGTTGTAATATCGTGCCTCACCCGTAACCTCGCGCCCCAAGAACGATGGATGCTCGAAAGGCTCATCTTTATCGGATAGCTCTATCTCAGCAACTACAAGTCCTTCGTTGTCGCCGTAGAACTCATCCACCTCGTAGGTGTGATTACCACATTTTACAAGATAGCGACGCTTATCTATTTTTGCATCCCGGCACAGTAATAATAAATCCTCGGCCTCGGAGAGCGAAATTTCGCGCTCCCACTCGTAGCGACTGAGTCCACCATCCAACGAGGGGCCCTTTATGGTAAGATAGCCTCGTCCGTCACGTATGCGAACACGCACCGAATTTCCATCAGCGCGGCAAATATATCCCTGCACAATGCGGTCGCTGCTATATGCCATCTCTCGATACTCGGTTCCCTCGACAAGGAATTTCCTCTCAATCTCTACAGCCATAGACTTTTACTCCTCGCCGCCAAACTCCATCAGATAGGCTTTTATAAAGCCGTCTATCTTGCCGTCCATCACACCGCCCACATCCGACGTCTGGTGTCCTGTGCGGTGGTCTTTCACTCGACGGTCGTCGAACACGTAGCTGCGAATCTGCGAACCCCACTCGATTTTCTTTTTACCGGCCTCGACCTTCGACTGCTCCTCCATACGGTGCTGCATCTCCTTGTTATAAAGAATTGAACGCAACTGACGCATAGCATTCTCTTTGTTCTTGGGTTGGTCGCGAGTCTCGGTATTCTCGATGAGAATCTCCTCTTCGGCACCTGTATAAGGGTCTTTATACTGATAGCGCAGACGCACTCCCGACTCCACTTTGTTCACATTCTGTCCACCGGCACCACCGCTTCGGAAAGTATCCCACGACACACGTGCAGGCTCAATAACAACCTCGATGCTATCGTCGACAAGGGGGGTGACAAACACCGAACTAAAAGATGTCATACGTTTACCCTGCGCATTGTATGGACTCACACGCACCAAACGATGCACACCATTCTCGCCCTTCAGATAGCCGTATGCATAGGGCCCCTGAAGCTCAAGGGTAACGGTTTTTATACCTGCGTCCTCGGCCTCCTGAAGGTTGGCAACAGCTACCTTATAACCATTGGCCTCGGCCCAACGCATATACATACGCATAAGCATACTAGCCCAGTCCTGCGCCTCGGTACCACCTGCACCCGAGTTTATCTTCAACACGCAATCCATCTCATCAGCCTCTTGACGCAGCATATTCTTTAGTTCAAGCTCCTCGATAGATGTCAGGGCACGAGCATACGCTTCATCCAACTCGGCCTCGGTGACAACCTCCTCGCGGCACAGTTCCATTGCTATCTCAACCTCCTCGGTATTATTGTTTACCTCTTTGTAGCCATCTATCCAAGCCTGCAAAGCCTTAACCTTCTTCATTTGTGCCTCGGCAGCTTTAGCGTCGTCCCAGAATCCGGGGGCCTGTGTACGCAACTGCTCCTCCTCGACCTGTATTATCTTCTCGTCGATAGACAGATACTGCTTAAGCGCCGCTGTCCTATCCTTAATATCCTTTAATTGATCGGAAGTTATCATATTACATTCTATTTCTTTAGTTTCCGAGCGCGAAGATACAACTTTTATTTGAGATTAAAGAGAGACCCGAGCACCTTTCGACACAAAAGGAGGTTATTTTGTATGCAGAATGAAAAATGTTTCGTAACTTCGTGTCCGCAAAGCAGACAACGTCTAACGTATTACAGGGAATGGAGATTACACATCAGCAATTACAACAGGCAATAGAGCTATTGCAGGTACTTATCAGTACTCCGTCGACAAGCCGCGAAGAGAGCGATGCTGCCGACCGACTGCAAACATTCATCACAAGGGGAGCTCCTTTCAGAGTGGATGTTCGCCGACACTTTAATAATGTATGGTGCATCTGCCCCGATTTCGATGCTAACCGTCCCACACTATTGCTCGACGCACACATCGACACCGTCAAGCCTGTTGCCAACTGGAGCACACCACCCTTTACACCCAAAATAGAGGGCGACCGCATCACCGGTCTTGGCAGTAACGACGACGGCGGTTCGTTGGTAGCCCTGCTGCAGGTATTCTATACTCTCTGTAAGAGCGAACAGAAATATAATACCATATTCCTTGCTTCGGCCGAGGAGGAGGTATCGGGAAAAAACGGCATCGAAGCGGTGCTGCCGCTGCTACCACCTATATCTTGTGCTATTGTTGGCGAACCAACCGCAATGCAACCCGCCATAGCCGAAAAGGGACTTATGGTGCTTGACTGCGTTGCACACGGTATTGCAGGACACGCAGCGCGCAACAACGGCAAGAACGCCATCTACGAAGCAATGAGAGATATTGACTGGTTGCGCAGCTATAAGTTCCCCGAGAGTTCACCACTTCTTGGCGACGTGCGTATGAGTGTTACACAGATTAACGCAGGTACACAACACAATGTTATCCCCGACAGCTGCTCATTTGTGGTTGACGTGCGCAGCAACGAATGTTACAGCAACAGCCGTCTGTTGGATATTATCAAGGAACACACTCAGTCGGATGTAACAGCACGCTCGCTGCGTCTTAATTCATCGAGCATCCCCGAGAATCATCCCATTGTTCAACGCGCTGTAGAGCTTGGACTAAAACCCTTCGGCTCGCCCACTCTATCGAACCAGGCGCTGCTCGACATCCCCACGCTGAAGATAGGCCCGGGCGACTCTACCCGTTCGCACACCGCAAATGAGTATATCCTTATCAGCGAGATTGAACAGGGAATGAATACCTATCTTAAACTCCTTAACGAACTTCTCTTGCCACACGACGAAGATTCTCGCGCGTAACAGAAGGTTTCATTGCCTCCTCTAACGGTGTGTCATCGGTGACAAGCGGCACTATTGCCTTAAAAGAGCTTTTACGCAGTTCGTCGCACCACACCACAGTGCCACCAACTGCAATAACAGGAATATCAAGGCGTAAGGCTCTTTGCAGAATTACTGCGGGAGCCTTTCCCATAAGCGTCTGAGCATCAATGCGCCCCTCGCCTGTGACTATAAAGTCGCTGCCTGTTACACGCTCGTCAAAATGAAGAGCATCGAGCACCATTTGTGCACCGGGCATCAGCTGCGCACCAAGCATCGCAGCGAGAGCACCGCCCACCCCTCCGGCAGCACCCGCTCCCTGCATATTTATCACATCAACTCCCGTATACTCTTTTATACGCTTGGCAAAATGGTACAATCCCTTATCCAAGAGAGACACCATAGCATCGTCGGCACCTTTCTGTGGCGCAAAAATATATGCTACACCCTCCCTGCCACAAAAAGGGTTAACAACATCACACGCAACAATAAACTCGGCCTCTCTGACGATACCGGGCACCAGCGAGGCATCTATCTTGGCGACGCTCCCTAAAGAGAGACCACAAGCAGGAAGTTCGGTGCCCGACGAATCGAGGAAACGGTACCCCAAAGCCTGCATCATCCCCATTCCTGCGTCGTTGGTAGCACTACCACCAATACCCAAAAGCAGACGACGACAACCGCGCGAAAGAGCATCAAGAATAAGTTCACCAAATCCTCGGGTAGAAGTATAAAGAGGATTCCTCTCCTCGGGCCGAAGAAGCGTCAATCCACTCGCCTCGGCCATCTCGATAACAGCAGTCGACCCATCATTGATTATTCCGTAGCGTGCAGCGACAGGGCGTCCCAAGGGGTCACCCACGCTACACTCGACCATAGCACCACCAAGTGCCGAGACAAGCGCCCCGGCAGTGCCCTCGCCGCCATCGGCAATGGGAAATTTTAGTATTTCGCAATCGTCATATACAGTACGCAAACCCTCCTCGAAAGCCTCAGCAACCTCGAGTGACGAGAGCGAACCCTTAAATGAATCGAAAGCAAGCGTAATTTTCATACCAAATAATATAGCACTACTATTGCAAAGCTGCGTGATATGCAAAAATAATGAATCAAAGAAACTTTGTCAAGCATATAAACAAAAAGGGGCTGACCCAAAAGTATTTTTTACTTCGCGAGAATTGAATATTTGAAAACTATCTCCGATAGGTGTCCGAATAAATCAACCTCAAATTTGTAAATTTTCGACTTTTGGGTCATCCCCTTCAATATCTTGTTATTATATCAAATGGTTACATTTTGTAACCGTTTGAATATCTACATAAGAGGATACTATTCTTTTATTCCAAGTTTCTCTACTAATCCACCAATTTCGGTATATGTAAAGCTGTAATTGCCTTCTTCTCTAGATTTAACCGATTTGTTTGAGTTTTCAATTGCCTTTTTAAGACAACCACCGTGCTTTTTGAATTCTTTGTGTAGAGAATGGGTGCTTAAATATCTTTCGCTTGTTTCATATCCACACCTATTGTTCAACCAACTTTTTAATCCTTCGTTTGTTTTTTCAGCGGTAGAATATTCAAAGTAATAGTAGAAGAAAGCTTCTGTACAAGGATATGATTCATAGAAGAAAACTTTGCAGTTTACTCCTTTTTTGCCATCGGATATTGTTTTGTTATGATATTTTTCCTTTAGTTTTATATAGTTTGAAAGCGTTTCTGCCTTTTTAACTTTGTTATCCATATCAATAAGACAATGAATCGTAGTATACCCACCCCCTGCATATTGTTTTATTGCTTTCTCCAATTCTTTTAAGTTATATGGTTTTATGCGCTTTGCTAGGGGTTTGATATATACAACATCCCTAACCGACTTGAAATAATATTCTTCAGTTATACCCTCACCGATTATAATCTCAACATTATTCATAGCGATAATATTTCAACACTCGTTCACGTCATCTATATAAGGAGAGCCTAATTCGGGTTTTGCACCCAATTTGCCAATTTTGTAGGCATTATACAATGACAGATTCTTATGTAATCCCATATCACTAACACGAGTGTACGAAGATGTGGCATTTTCCTTATCTTTATCAACAAGATAGACCATATCTCTACGAATAAAATCTTCCTCTAATAATAAAATATTATGTGTAGAGAAAAATAACTGCGACTGGTCAGAGTTATGCAACATTAGTGCAATGTAATATACCATTAAATCATAGTGCATACGATTACCCAACTCATCAAAAAAGTAAATATGATTTTCGCTTACCAAATCATATAGATACTTAAGCAGTTCTGTAAATCTTCTTGTTCCATCCGATTGGAATCTTGATTCAATATCAAAATCTCCATTTTGTGAATGGTTGGTAAATGCAACATCATTTAATATACTGAATTTATCCTCATCTGATAAACCAGAAGAGATTATTTCTTTTACAAAGTCAGATGGCAAATTATCGGTCCTATCAACAACAGAAAAGTTGGTAATGTTAAAGTCTGCTTTACGTAGAAGACTTAGATAGAAATCCTTCTTTGTACCATCTTTACATACCTTGTTGATTTCTGTTATCATTGATTTTCCTTTAGAATCTCCATCAACATTATGCACATTTGTTTTAATCCAATTGTATAAATCAACAAACAAATAGGCATCATCATTTAATGAAGTTTTTCCAATGGTGCTTAACACTGTATGATTGTTAAAGGTGTTTGTGATTATATCGTTTCTTGTTTTTGACAATACTTTTGTTTTGCCCCCAATTTTGATTTTTGGTTGTTTGTCTATACCAATAAACTCTCTTGTATAGAACTCTGCACGAGTTCTAGTAGGATAAAACTCTAATTTCTCACTAATTATATGAGTATTGCAGTATGATACCTCATAATCATATCTAATTCCGTTCCTAAAAAAGACTACTCCCAAAGTTGTTGGTTTGTTTTTACATAATGCAAACGGCAGATATTTTGCAACCTCATTACTTTTATCATATTGAGGAGCGTACAATAAATAGAACAGTGCCTCCATTGCAAAAAGAACATTCGATTTTCCAGAAGCGTTTGCACCATAGAATACACCCAACTTATTAATATATACATTGGGTTTAACCTCCACAGCCACAAAATCCCTTACGGTTTTATCAGATGTGGTTGCAAAAGAAATCTCCTGTCTATCTCTAATAGACAAGAAATTCTCTACATAAAAAGAATGAATCATAATATTTAGGTTAGTTGTAATCTGTGTATTATAGAATCTTTTATTGATTCTGTTATCTGATTTGTTATGCAAATATAATGATAAACAAACCAAAAAAGCAAACTGTTTAAACGATTTTTGTATAAAACGTACGAAAAACAACTTAAAAGTGATAAAATCGCATTACCAAATGCTTTGATTAGAATAAAATTTCTTGCCCTAATAGGTGAATATGCTTGCTTCTTAACAGTTCGTAGTCAATAGGCCGTTCAATGCCCTTTTTAAGGCATATAGAACACATCTTTATAATCTTTCCCATATAGTTCTTGCCACTCCAAATACCATAGTTGTTCCACTTGTTACGTTCAATGTTTAGCATAGTGGACTTTTTATTTCTGAACTCCTTATCGTTGGAGTGTTCTATCTCAAATCGTGTTTCTTTGGCGTTTCTTAATTCTTCCAACTCTTTATTGAAACAACCCCATACTTGTGCTGTTGCTCCCGTCATACACGTAGAGTTCTCCACAATCATTGCTGTGTCGGGTATTGTTTTAAGTAGGTTTGCAAACTCTTGATTACCTTTACACTTCTGCTTGTGTCGATACTCCTTTTTTGCTCTGTAACCGTCATTGTTGGCAATCAACGCCTCTTTTAATCTGCGATGTTCGGCAGTGTTGTTGGAGTAAATTCCTGCAATATAAGCACTCTCTGAGTTGTTGAAAGTGATACCATTCAGTTCAAATGGGTATCCGGCACACATATTGCCAACATTGAAAACGCTTTCATCAACAATATCGTAATTGTGCCTGAAACTCTTTACCTCTACTTGTGTAGCATTATATTCCTCCCATTGCAGAAGGGTTATATCTTCTAGTTCAATAGCGTTCTGTTTGGGCAGTTTCGCTTGCCTTGCCTTCATATATAACTCTTGTTGTTCGATGTCATTGACAAGTTTTTTAAGATTTCTGAAATCCATTATCTTTTGAATCTTGCCGTTATATTCAATATAACCTTCCACATTCGAGAAGGTTGCTTTGGGCCTCATCGGCAAGTAAATCATATATAGACAAATGGAAAGCGTTAGCAATCTTCTCAATGCTGTTATGACTGAAATTGTCGTTTTTGAGGTTGTTGCATAGTGTTATATAATGTATGCCGACTAACTCGGTAAATTCTCGCTGAGTTACTCCTTTTTCCTCTATCAGTTCCCTTATTTTATCTGCGGTAGTCATAATGTTTATTTTTCTTATTTTGGTTAGCGTTTTTGCTAATTAAACGCTAATACAACAACATATTTTTTGGAAACTTAAAATTTACCACAGTTTCAGTGCTTTCCGATACGGTGTTTGCTCCAATTTTTATAATTGCGTATAAAAGCGTTTATTGCATTTGTCTTATCATTGCCACAACGCTTCGACCTTATATATTCAATATGTTCTTTTTCATTATCGAATTTAATACCCTTTTCTTCCCATTCGAAGATTACATCAGTTGCAATATCATAATATGGTGCACCGACCTTTTTGTTACTTTCCTTATTTGCAACATAGGTTGCATACTCATAAACCTTTGGCATATTTACATTCTTTTTATTTTGTCAACAAACTCGGGAAAAGTCATCGTGCCCTCCATTTTAGTTTTCTCAAAAACCACAAAATATCTAAATTTATCACCAGCTTTGCTTGCCCATTTCTTTCCAATATCAACTTTCTTTTTAGTGTCGGAATTATCTCTGTCATCACCTTTAGTCTCCAAAACAATAGTCATCCCACTTTTTAAATAAATAATAAAGTCTGGATAGTGATTTATATACCCATTTATTAAGAATCCTTTTGAATATTGTGGATTTCTATGCCAAAAAACCACATTGTCAAGATTTGCAACAGCATCGATGACTTTAGATTCATAATCATTCATATCGCCTTCCTCCTCTGTGTATAATCCCTTATATACTCCAATAGCGATTTTCTTGTGTGTAATACGAGGTGGAAACTCATAAGGCATACCGCATTTGATTTCTCCAATATCGAGCAAATCATTGAATACCTTTTCTTGATGTGCTGCCAAAAGGGAATCTATCTTCTGTTTGATTTTTTTAGTTGTTTCCGTTCGATAGAACATCATATCAGACAATGCCTCATCATCAAACTTTTCTATAACATCATAAATGTAGTTTGCTATCTGTGGTTCCGAAATCTCATCTATCTTAATATCTTTTGCAATAGATTTTGATAATTCTTTCTTTTTACTTTCTGCAGGCAGTGCATTGAAGTAGTTTCTAATGTTTTCTAAAATACTTGAATTAATTTTCTTTGGTACAGGAATATATTCATTCGTTGAATCCAAATCAATCATTCGTGCCTCCGCCTCTGTTCTAGCAAAGTTTATTGTTTTATCAGCAATATTCAAGTCAAATCCTTCAGAAAGCATTTTCTTATCAAGAGGAACAACTGCACCTTCAGGTTCAAAAAAAGATGCAGTATTTACCTTCTTGACAAAAATAGGCAGTTTCACATTACTTGCATATTCAGCAAAAGCGTCCTTTATCTTATAGTATTTTGTCATATCTTTAATTTCGTTTGGAGTATCATCATTTTCTTTTTCCGCCTCATTCATTTCTGCCTCGAATAGACTATTTGTATTCTTGGCAAACTGTTCAATTTCATCTATATCGCTTTGAGCTTCTACACTATTGATTGATGCCTTTATTGCTTCTGTGTTGAACTCAACTTCTGCATTATCGCAGAGAATAGATGTGGTTTCATCGTTGCTTTTATAAGGTTGTGGTTCGGTACCTGTTCCAAACAAATCACTAAGTGATAATTCTTGTGTATTATCATTCAGTTGTGTTTCTTGGGTTTCAGAGATTCTATAATCTCTCTTACTATAACCCGCCTTGTTTAGACTTCTTACAATATTTTCTAACGTATCTTTGAAGTCATTAGACGCCGTAAACACATAGGATAGATTCAGCAAATCATCTTTGTGCTTCGTAGTATATGGCAATCTTAACACTCTACCCAAAATCTGCTCTACATCTACACGAGAAGTCTTATTAGCAAGCGAGGCGAGTATATAAGCAAATGGGCAATCCCAACCCTCCTTCAGCGCATTTACTGTTATAATATAGCGTACGGGGCAATCCTTACCCATCAAATCAACAGATTTCAATTCATCTTTATCTGCCGTTTTTATTTTTATCTGCTCTTCGGGTATGCCAACTTCAACCAATCTTTGCTTAATCTTCTCAAATGTTATATTGTCATCGTTAGTTCTTGGTTGTGCTTGGAACAAAACAATAGGTCTTATGTATCTACCACCATTGGATTCTTGTTCTTTTGCTTTTATTTCAAGACTTCTTTGTAGGTTGATTGCTTTTGAGATAACTTCATCTGTTGAGCGGTGGTTATATACAATCACAGGGAGTTTAACCATATTGGCACGCTTCAACTTTATAGCATCTACAAAACTTATTATATTACTCTTTTTGCGAGGTGTTGCAGTCAAGTCTATAATAAAGCAAGGGTTGATAGCGTTGAGCATTTCAACACGCAAGTTTGCCTCAAAATTATGACTTTCATCTATAATAACAACGGGATTAAGATACGAAAGAACCTGAATAAAACCTGTTTCATCTGAACCATCTACACGCTTAGTCATACTGTCATATAACTTTGTGTATTCTTCAAGGTTTTCGTTTTCTCGATAGACCCTTTTGCCATCTTTGGTGTTAGTGGCAAAAGATTGTACACTAAGCACAAATATCGTGAGTTGTTCGCCTATTTGGTTAGGTTTAATATTGTGTCCCATTAACGCCCCTTCCTTATCCACAACTTGAACTCTGCCATTGAAATGACTGTCTATTTTCTGTCTATAAGGGTGTGAAGGGTCGCTAAGATTCTTGTATGTCTGTTTAAGAATTGTGTCAGAAGGAACGAACCAAGCAACAACCTTTGGTTTACCCATTGGCATATTCTTGAAAATTGTCTGTAAAGCATTACAAGCAATGAATGTTTTTCCTCCTGCTGTCGGCACCTTTACAGTTACACGAGGTACACCCTTGACACTATTGTCGTAAGGGTGCAGATAGTCATTATCATAATCGTTTACAGATATACCCTTTTTCGCCCAAAACTCTCTAAACGCTATATCAAGTCGATTATGCTTATCTATTTCATCAATAAAATCTGAAAGGTCTGTGATAACCTCCTGTTGATATTTCTTTAATTCCATAACTTAAAACTTCTTTATATCTCGTGGAATCTTCTTGAATACAATACCATTCTTTGCCATCATTTCTTGTGGCAATGTACATATATCTGCATATATTACATACTGCTCCGCCTTCTCTGTTACAATATTGAGCGTGTCATAACTCAAAGTTGTCAATCTATTCTTTTCGTAATAGAAATAATACCCTGTTGAGTTGTATGTATCTAGTAGATATTTTGCCTCCTCGGTACGCTCCCTAGTTAATGCTTCTTTGGTTTCAGAGTAATATATAAACTCTCTAATCTTTTCATCATCTACATTCTCATTCAAATGATTATCATCTTTGAACAGTTTTTCTCCCAACTCGTAGAAATCAAATTCACCCTCTGTTCCTTCAACCGCCTTAGCACCTTCGCCATACCCTTGTGTTACTCTGCGTACACGCTCTGCTGTAATACTCTCAGCGTAATCCTCCATTTCAACAAGTATAAATTTGCGATTGCCTCCGTCTTTCTTGTTGAGGTTTAATACGGCGTGGGCAGTTGTACCCGAACCTGCAAAGGAATCAAGGATAATAGAATCATCTTTACATATAAAATTGATTAAATACTCTACCAATGATACATCTTTAGGATAATCAAAAACTGTTTTACCAAATATATTGAATAATGCCTTCCCTGCTTCTTCTGTTGTGTTTACTCCAACAGATATATCAATTAGATTAGGTGGAACTTCTGGGTCGTAATTTGATTTTTTATATGAAAGTACTAGTGATTTAGAGCAGTTTATTACTGTTCCATTTTGTATTTCTGTATTTAATTTTTCTTGCAACCATATAAAACGATTCTCAAAAGAAACTTCATTTTCATTTGTTCCATTTTTTACAACTAGTTGGTTTAACAGTTTGTTAGGGAACTTTGATGTTCCATATACTCCCTCAGGTATAACTCTATCTTCACCCTTAACATTTATGCTATGGGGTGGAAATGTCAAAACCTTAAAGGAGTTCTGAGGTTTAGTCATTGGGTCATCACTACTACTTACTTTTTGAACCCCTCTATATCTATTGTTATTGCGTTTCTTTTCATAACATAGTACATACTCAAGATTCTTTTTTATTTTATAAGAAAGGTTTGGTGGTGTTTTAGACTTAAACCACATCCATTGTCCTACAAAATTATTTATCCCGAAAACTTCATCGCAAAGTAATTTGAGATTTGCTAATTCATTATCATCTATTGAAATGAATATAACGCCATCATCCGCCAATAATTTTTGTAGCAGTGTCAAGCGTGGGTACATCATACACAACCATTTATCGTGTCTGCTCAAATCCTCGCCTTGCGCACCCACAACTTCGCCTAACCACTTTTTAATTTTAGGGTCGTTTACATTATCATTATATACCCACTTCTCGTTACCCGTATTGTAAGGTGGGTCGATGTATATACATTTGATTTTGTTCTCGCATTTAGGCAACAGAGATTTCAGTGCTTCAAGATTATCACCGTGAATAATCATATTGCCACTTTTGGTTTCGCTCTTGTTGTCTTTGTCATTTGAGCGAAAACCATATTGATGTTCCAAAACTTTGTATGGAACTTCTTGATGGTGTGTTACAACCTTATCTTTTCCTATCCAATTTAGTGTAGGCATATTTGCAGTTTTATATTGTTAGCGTAAACGCTTATATTTATTTCAAAAATTAGTCTGTTTTATTATTGGTAAAGATAGACCTTCTTTTCCTATTCTTATGCACAAGGTTTGACTATTTTTTGTGCATATTATTATTTATATGCACAAATTTTTGCCATTTCTTGTGCATATTACATATCTAATACAGATTCAATAGATTCAACGCTAGTCTTTTCTGTTGAATTATGATTTAGGAATAAATCTATAAGTCTTGTGTTAAAATAATAGTTAGTCTTCCCAACCTTTACCTTTTCTACCAATCCTGTATTTATTATCATTTGAAGATATTTTGATGCGGTATTTCTAGTAACTTGCATATCCCTTTCTATATATTCAAATTTAGTATATGGGTGAAAGAAAAGGTTATTCAGAAGTTCGTATTTGTATAGTTTGCCGAATAATAGTCTTTTACATTCAAATCCGCTTTGTATAGTTCATCGTGGGTGGTAACAATATTCTCAACGGCAGAGCTCTCTTTTGCTTCTTGTAATGTAAGCGTGCTTATCAAAATCTCTTCGTTGGGTATAATTCTTGCAAATCCTTTTAGTTCTGCAAGTGCTCCACGGGATTTGCTAAGTTGCTTTAATATCTCTTTTGTTTCAACATCGAAATCGAATGGCAATGTTGGTATATTATATGTACATTTCAAATTCATATCTCTATTACTTTATTCTGCCTTTGGGGCGGTTATCAATACACCTTTGCGAACAGTGCAATATTTGTTCCTATATGGTTTCTCTGCTGTAATACCATAGTTCGCAAGACTTTTATATCCTATTCCTATCTGTTCTTTGCTAAAGTTGTCGCAAAGTGCTTTTACACTACCAAAATAGTGGTGTTGTCCGTCGATTTCCAAGTGTATCACCGACCTTTCTTGTTTATTCGCCTCCATTATCTATATGTTTTATGGCAAATATAGTCGTTTATGGAAAATAATCAAAATATTCCATAAAAATATTGCGAAACATTTGATTATATTAAATATATTCCATATCCTTGCTGTGTAAATAATGAACACAGCAAACAAACACAGAGTATTAACCTTCAAACAACAGATATTATGATAGCAATAGTTAACAACAATGCAGTGGTAATCAACAGCAGTACAAGTCGCAGAGCAAACGTAATCGCTAAGCGTACAAACAGCGATGTAATGGGTGTTGTTAAGGCACAGATGATTGATGTGCTAAAAGCAAAGTTGCAGAGTGGCATAGCACACTTTTTGTTCCTCAAGAAAGACGGTTCTTTGCGCGAGGCGTGGGGTACTACTGCAAACAACCTCGTTAAGGCAAATGTAAACGGCAGAGGCGTTTCACGTGACTCTGTGAACTGTGTTTGCTATTGGGATGTTGAGAAGGGTGGTCTTTATACTCCATCCTTCCCCCCTTGCTTTATTGAAACAAAAAAGAGTCCCAAATTTCTTTGGAACTCTTCCTGCGGTGCGTACGGGACTCGTAATCGTCCTTTGGACGCTTTGCTTGCAAAGAACCCTGACCCTAGGTCTCGGGTCGTTGTGTTATATAAACAAAAAAGCCTCTCAGTGTAACTGAAAGGCTTTTGCGGTGCGTACGGGACTCGAACCCGTGACCCCATGCGTGACAGGCATGTATTCTAACCAACTGAACTAACGCACCAATATGTCTGCTTTTCTCATCTGAAAGCGAGTGCAAAGATATAGTGTTATTTTCAAATGTGCAAATTTTTCGATAATTATTTTACACAGAATAAAAAGATTATCTAAAAAAGACGACGAACCACCATAAAAATTACATTTCACACTCCTTTATAGAGGTTATACACAAAATGGGGGCTGCACGTGCAGCCCCCATCCAAGATACTATCGGGATTTAAAAATTAGTCACCCAATTTTGCTTTGATGAACTCGCGGTTCAAGCGAGCGATATTGCTGATTGAGATGCACTTGGGACACTCGGCCTCGCAGGCGCGGGTGTTGGTACAGTTACCGAATCCAAGCTCGTCCATCTTGGCAACCATCGACTTAACACGACGTGCAGCCTCGGCCTGTCCCTGAGGAAGGAGCGCAAACTGGCTCACCTTAGCCGAAACGAACAACATTGCCGAACCATTCTTACAAGCAGCTACACAAGCACCGCAACCGATACAAGCAGCAGCGTCCATAGCCTCCTCGGCAATGTCCTTACCAATGGGAATTGCATTAGCATCGGGGATACCACCTGTGTTGATTGATACATAACCACCTGCCTGCTGAATCTTGTCAAATGCAGTACGGTCGACCATAAGGTCGCGGATTACGGGGAATGCTGCCGAACGCCAAGGCTCTACAGTGATTGTGTCGCCGTCGTTGAAGCGACGCATATAGAGCTGACAAGTTGTAGCACCTGTTGCGGGGCCGTGAGGATGGCCGTTTACATAGAGCGAGCACATACCGCAGATACCCTCGCGGCAGTCGTGGTCGAATACTATGGGCTCCTCGCCCTTGTTGATGAGCTCCTCGTTCAGGATGTCGAGCATCTCAAGGAATGAGGTATCACCGGGGATATCTTTCATCGGATAGGTCACAAACTTTCCGGGTTCTTTGGGACCTCTCTGACGCCATACTTTCAAATTAAAACTGATATTCTTGTCCATTGTTACGATCTTTTTTAATTAGTTCTTGTAGTTACGCTGCTGTACCTTAATATACTGGTAGTTGAGGTCCTCTTTGAGAAGTTCGGGCTCGTTACCCTCGCCTGTGTACTTCCAACAAGCCACGTAAGAGAATTCTTCGTCGTTACGCTTAGCCTCACCCTCCTCGGTCTGATGCTCCTCGCGGAAGTGACCACCGCAAGACTCCTCACGGTTGAGTGCGTCGTATGCCATAAGCTTGCCAATCTCGATGAAGTCGAGCAGACGAAGTGCTTTCTCGAGCTCTACGTTCAGTGAATCGGCAACACCGGGGATACGAAGCTCGCTCCAGAAAATCTTCTCGACCTCGGCAATCTTCTTGATTGCGGTCTCCAAAGACTCCTTGGTACGTGCCATACCTACATACTCCCACATTACGTGACCAAGCTCCTTGTGGATAGAATCGACACTGCGCTTGCCCTTGATAGCCATCAGTTTGGCAATCTTGTCGTTAACAGCCTTCTCGGCAGCAACGAACTCGGGAGCATCGGTGCTGAAGCGCTTAACCTGAATCTGGTCGCTCAGATAGTTCTGCATTGTGTAGGGAAGTACGAAGTAACCGTCGGCAAGACCCTGCATAAGAGCCGAAGCACCAAGACGGTTAGCACCGTGGTCGCTGAAGTTAGCCTCACCAATTGCGAACAATCCGGGGATTGAAGTCTGAAGCTCGTAGTCGACCCAGATACCACCCATTGTGTAGTGGATAGCGGGATAAATCATCATAGGAGCCTCGTAGGGGCTTACGTCGGTAATCTCTTCGTACATATCGAAGAGGTTTCCGTAACGCTGCTTAACAACCTCTTTACCCAAACGCTCAATAGCATACTTAAAGTCGAGGAACACAGCAAGACCGGTGTTGTTTACACCGAAGCCCTTATCGCAACGCTCTTTTGCCGCACGTGATGCAACGTCGCGGGGAACAAGGTTACCAAATGCGGGATAACGACGCTCGAGGTAGAAGTCGCGATCCTCATCGGGAATATCGCTTGCCTTCTTTGTACCTGCCTGAAGCGCCTTTGCATCCTCCAACTTCTTGGGAACCCAGATGCGACCGTCGTTACGCAGTGACTCGGACATAAGAGTCAACTTCGACTGCTTGTCGCCGTGTACGGGGATACAGGTGGGGTGAATCTGTGCAAAACAGGGGTTAGCAAAATAAGCACCCTTGCGGTAGCACTGAAGAGCAGCCGAACCGTTGCTTCCCATTGCATTTGTAGAGAGGAAGAATGTATTACCATAACCACCGGTAGCGATAACAACAGCGTGAGCAGCGAAACGCTCTATCTTACCTGTAACAAGGTTACGAGCGATGATACCACGAGCACGACCGTCGATAACAACAACGTCGAGCATCTCGTAACGTGTATAGAGCTTAACCTTACCGAGGTTCACCTGATAGTTGAGTGCCGAGTAAGCACCAAGAAGAAGCTGCTGACCGGTCTGACCGCGAGCATAGAATGTACGCGATACCTGAGCACCACCGAATGAACGGTTAGCCAAAAGACCGCCGTACTCACGAGCAAAAGGAACACCCTGAGCTACGCACTGGTCGATAATAGCACCCGAAACCTCGGCAAGACGATGAACGTTAGCCTCACGTGCACGGTAGTCACCACCCTTGATAGTATCGTAGAAAAGACGATAAACCGAGTCACCATCGTTCTGATAGTTCTTGGCAGCATTGATACCTCCCTGTGCAGCGATAGAGTGTGCACGACGGGGAGAATCCTGAATACAGAAGTTAAGCACGTTGAAACCCATTGCACCAAGTGATGCAGCAGCCGAAGCACCTGCAAGACCTGTACCAACAACGATGATATCGAGGTTACGTTTGTTTGCGGGGTTCACCAATTTCTGATGAGCCTTGTAATTGGTCCACTTTTCGGCCAAGGGACCCTCGGGAATTTTAGAATCCAGTTTAACTGAACTAATCTTAGCCATAATATAATGTTTTTATAAATTTACAAATTGGTAATTGTGCTTAACAACCTCCTGCACAGGGACAGAAAGCATAAACAAGTACTACGGCAGCAAAGCCAAGAATGATAACGCTTGAAACAATGTTACCAATGCAACGCCAACGGTTGAACCATACCTGATTGTTCCAACCGAGAGTCTGCATAGCACTCCAGAAACCGTGTGTAAGGTGGAACCAAAGAGCAACCAACCAAACAAGGTAAAGAACTACATACACAACACAAGCGAATGTCTCCTTGATGTAATGTGTACCATCGGCAGCAAGAGAAACATCGACATTAGCACCAAGCATATGCATAACCTCGACAAGCTGCATATTAGCCCAGAAATTGTAAAGATGAAGACCCATACCCAAAAGAACGATAACACCAAGAACAAACATATTCTGTGATGCCCACTCAACCTCTTTGGGCTGCTTGGTGTAAGCATAGCGCTGCTCACCACGAGCCTTACGGTTCTGCATAGTGAGGATGAAGGCGTAAACAAAGTGCAGAACAACAAGCGCAGCAAGGCCGGCTGTTGCTACAAGTGCATACCAGTTTGCACCCAAGAACTCACAAATCATGTTGTAAGCGTCGCCACTGAAAAGTGCGACCAAGTTCATTGACATGTGGAAAAGAAGGAAGAGAACAAGGGCAACGCCCGATACACTCATAATTACCTTTTTTCCCACAGAAGAATTAAGTAACCACATAATGAATTGATATTAAATTATTTAATGAATAAATTGTTTATAAATTCGCATTATATACCTTTTACAAATAGCAAAAATAAATGTTTTTTTTATAAAAAAGGAAAATTACACTGTTTTTTTGCTACAAATTGCAGGAATAGGAGATAATCACATAATAACAAAACTACCGTGTAGAGAAGTTCGACAAAGCAAATTGTTTTATACCTATTGGGCAAAAAAAGAGAATACTCTATCACCTCTGCACTCTAATTCGAAGATAAAGTAGCGAACAAAAAAAATTTCAACATCTTGGTATTAACCGCAACTTGTATTACTTTTGTATGCTTAATCAAGAGGGTATTATTTCCCCAAGAAAAAACAGATAAGAGTGAAATTCTATTACGACATATTGGTTATTGGTGCCGGCCATGCGGGATGCGAGGCGGCGGCAGCGGCAGCGAATCTTGGAATGAAGACCTGCCTGATGACAATTGATATGAACAAGATTGCACAGATGAGTTGCAACCCTGCTATTGGAGGAATTGCCAAAGGACAGATTGTACGCGAGATTGATGCGCTTGGCGGATACACAGGAATTATTGCCGACGAAGCCTCGATACAGTTCCGTATGCTGAACCGTTCGAAAGGCCCTGCAATGTGGAGCCCCCGAGCACAGTGCGACCGAACAAAGTTCAGCATCCTCTGGAGAGAGAAACTAGAGAACATACCCAATCTTTATATGTGGCAAGACTGCGCCAACGAACTAATCGTCGAGGAGGGTAAAGCCGTCGGTGTGCGCACACAACTCGGCGCCGAGTTTCGCGCAAAGAGTATTATCATCACAGCCGGCACATTCCTTAATGGACTTATGCACATTGGCCGCGTACAGATTGAAGGAGGCAGAATTGCCGAACCTGCCGCAAAAGGACTCACCGAATCGCTCACAAGACACGGTATTTTGGCCGAAAGAATGAAAACCGGCACTCCCGTGAGGCTTGACAAGCGCTCAATAAACCTACAACTCACTGATATTCAAGAAGGTGACAACGATTTTCATCGTTTCTCTTACGAACCAATCGAGAGAAAACTGAAACAAAATCCCTGTTGGGGCTGCTACACCAATCCCGAAGTACACGAGACACTGCGCAGCGGCCTCGATGAGTCGCCACTATACAACGGACAGATACAAAGCATCGGCCCGCGTTATTGCCCCAGCATCGAAACAAAGATTGTAACCTTTGCCGAACGCGACCGTCACCTGCTTTTCCTTGAACCCGAGGGCGAGACAACACAAGAGATTTATGTAAATGGTTTTTCATCCTCTTTACCGATGGAAATTCAACTCAACGCACTGCGCAAAATTCCTGCGCTGAAAGATGCTGTTGCCTATCGTCCCGGCTACGCAATAGAGTACGATTACTTCGACCCCACACAACTAAAGCACACGTTGGAATCGAAGATAATAGAAAACCTCTATTTCGCCGGACAGGTGAACGGAACAACCGGATACGAAGAGGCGGCCGGACAGGGTATCGTTGCAGGAATAAACGCAGCACAAAAACTAAAAGGCAACGAGCCGTTTATTCTGCATCGCGACGAAGCATATATTGGAGTACTCATCGACGACCTTGTTACCAAAGGCGTGGACGAACCTTATCGAATGTTTACCTCACGTGCCGAATATAGAATACTGCTAAGGTCGGACAACGCCGATGCACGACTCACCAAACGCTCTTACGAGATTGGACTCGCAAGCGAAGAGCGATATCACCGTCTGCTCGACAAGCAAAAGAAGATTGCCGAACTCACCGAGTTTATCGAGAACTTCTCGGTGAAAGCACAATACATAAACGAGGGCCTCGAAAGCTTAGGCACTACCCCACTCACTCGCGGATGCAAACTAGCGTCAATAATAGAACGCCCGCAAGTGACTATAGAGAGCATCGCGCCATTTATCGGACAATTGGAATCGCGTTTAAAAAAGTTGGGCAACAGCCGCGACGAAATTGTAGAGGCAACAGAAATTGAGATTAAATACAGCGGCTACATTCAACGCGAACGAGAACTTGCCGAGAAGATGCAACGCCTAGAGAACATCCGAATAAAAGGACGCTTCGACTACAACAGCATCGAGTCGCTATCGACCGAGGCACGACAAAAGCTCACCGCCATACAACCCGAAACAATAGCACAGGCAAGTCGCATCCCCGGAGTCTCTCCAAGCGACATAAATGTACTAATGGTGCTTGCCCACAAATAGCAAATTGTTCCACGTGGAACAGTACAAAAAGAAGAAAAAAGAACTAATAAAAACAGATATGTTATGAACCAGGAACTACTACTAAAAAACCTTAGAAACATCCCCGATTTTCCCATCCCAGGAATACAGTTTAAAGACGTAACCTCACTCTTCAAGAACCCGGCTTGCCTTAAGGAGCTCGACGACTCGCTGTACGAAATGTACAAAGATTGCGGCATCACAAAAGTCGTAGGAATTGAGTCACGCGGTTTTGTTATGGGTTCGGCACTTGCTGTAAGATTAGGCGCCGGTTTTGTACCCATCCGTAAGCCCGGCAAACTACCCGCCGAAACAATTAGCGAAAGCTACAGCAAGGAGTATGGCACCGACACAATAGAGATACACAAAGACGCCATTGAAGAGGGCGACGTTGTACTCATCCACGACGACCTTTTGGCAACAGGAGGAACAATGCTTGCGGCATACAACCTCGTAAAAAAATTGAATCCAAAAAAGGTTATGATAAACTTCATAATAGAGCTTGACGGATTAGGCGGTCGTGCAATTTTCCCCGAAGAGGCCGACGTAAAGACTCTGTTGGTTGTAGAGGTAGACGAATAAAAAACGATGAGGAACGACGAGCGCGATAAAAGAGAAGCTTACCTAAAAGGCATAGTAAGCAACCTGCCCGAGTCGCCGGGATGCTATCAGTATCTGAGCGACAAAGGAGCTATAATTTATGTAGGAAAAGCAAAGAACTTGAAGCGTCGCGTATCGTCCTATTTCAACAAAGAACAGCAGACACTAAAGACCCGTCTGCTGGTATCCAAAATTTGCGATATAAGATACATTGTAGTAAACAGCGAGGCCGATGCACTGCTTTTGGAAAACAACCTTATAAAGCAGCATCAGCCTCGCTATAATATACTGCTTAAGGACGACAAAACCTACCCATCTATTTGCATAAGCAACGAATATTTTCCAAAAATTTTCAAGACAAGAAAGATTATAAAAGGAGCAGGAAGATATTTCGGACCCTACAGCAATGCCGGCGCACTGAACGCAATGCTGCAACTGATAAAGGAGCTTTATCCACTGCGCACCTGCAACCTTAAGATAACTCCCGAGGGAGTGAGAGAGGGACGATTCTCGGCCTGTCTTGAACACCAGATTCACAACTGCTGCGCCCCCTGCATAGGCTGCATTTCGCACGACGAATATAACAAATTCATAACTGAAATTGTCTCAATTTTAAAGGGAGACATCCGTCCTTTGCAAGAGAATCTGATGAGAGAGATACAGGCAAAGGCATCGGAAATGAAGTTCGAGGAGGCACAGAAAATAAAAGAGAGATACCTGCTTATCGAGAACTTCCGCACGCGAAGCGAGGTTGTAAATTCATCGCTCACAAACCTTGATGTATTCAACATCGAGAGCGACGAAAAAAGCGCCTTCATAAACTTCCTGCACATTACAAACGGATGCATAAACCAGGCCTTCACCGTTGAATATAAGAAGCGATTAGACGAGAGCGACGAAGAGATTCTTGTCTTAGGAATTGTTGAGATGCGTGAGCGTTTTCACAGCGAAGCAAAGGAGATAATCGTGCCGTTCAAGGTTAATCTTCCACTCGACGGAGTCTCACTCACCATTCCCCAAAAAGGCGAAAAGATGCGCCTGCTATCGCTATCAAAACTGAACGTAAAACAGTATAAGGCCGACCGACTGAAACAGGAGGACAAACTTAACCCCGAGCAAAAAACAACACGCTTGATGAGCGAAATAAAGCAGGATTTAAAGATGGAAAATCTGCCGCTAATCATAGAGTGTTTCGATAACTCAAACATACAAGGCACCGATGCTGTTGCAGCTTGTGTCGTATTCAAAAAGCTGAAACCATCGAAAAAGGATTATCGTAAATACAACATAAAAACCGTTACGGGAGCCGATGATTACGCCTCGATGCGCGAGGTTGTCCGACGCCGCTACAGCCGTGCGATTGAAGAGCAAACTCCCCTACCCAACCTCATTCTTGCCGACGGAGGAAAGGGGCAAATGGAGGCAATAAGAGAGATTGTCGAGGACGAACTGCATCTTAATATTGCTATCGCAGGACTGGTAAAAGATGGCAGACACAGAACATCGGAACTGATAATAGGAAAGTGTGGAGAGAGTATCGGACTTAAGCAGCAGACAACGCTCTTCAGACTTATGACACAGATACAGGACGAAGTTCACCGCTTTGCCATAACATTCCACCGCGACAAGCGAAGCAAGCGCCAGACAGCATCGAAATTGGACACTATAAAGGGCATCGGAGAGAAGAGCAAGAGTGCGCTTCTGAAAGAGTTCAAGAGCGTAAAAAGAATAAGAGAAGCAAGCCTTGAACAGCTATCCAATATCATCGGTGAATCTAAGGCTAAAATTATTTTCGAGGCGCTGAAAAAAGATTTTTAGAGAGAAAAAGAAATATCTGTTTTATCGGTAAAAAGATAAAAAAAGAGTATATCTTTGCTGTTCGCATAAGAGAGAGACTTAGATTATGAGAGTACTTATACAAAGAGTAAAAAAAGCATCGGTAACTATCGATGGAAATATAAAATCGAGCATAGGAAACGGCCTGCTTATCTTCGTCGGAATATGCGAAGAGGACAACAACGAAGATATTGAATGGCTTGTTAAGAAAATAGCAAATATCCGCCTTTTCGACGATGAAAACGGGGTGATGAATCGCTCGGTAACAGATGTAAACGGAGAGCTGCTCGCAGTTAGCCAGTTCACACTTATGGCATCGACAAAGAAGGGTAACCGACCATCGTACATAAAAGCAGCAAAGCCCGAAATATCGGTTCCTCTATACGAGAAATTCTGCGCTGCATTGGAGAGCGCAATAAACAAACCTATTGGCACCGGGGAGTTCGGTGCAGATATGAAAGTGGAGCTGCTGAACGACGGCCCTGTAACGATATTCATTGACTCGAAAAATCGCGAATAGAGTATGACAATAAGTGAAGCACAAAAGATAGTCGACGGCTGGATAAAGGAGTATGGCGTGCGCTATTTCGACGAGATGACAAACCTTGCAATACTCACCGAGGAGGTTGGCGAGGTTGCCAGGATTATGGCACGAAAATATGGCGAACAGTCGTTCAAAGAGGGAGAGAAAAGCGACCTCTCGGACGAGCTTGCCGACGTACTTTGGGTACTTATCTGCATAGCCAACCAGACAGGGGTAGACCTCACCGAAGCGCTACAAAGAAACATCGATAAAAAGACAAAAAGAGATAACAGACGACACCTCGATAATCCTAAACTAAAGGAGCAAGAAGAGCGTTAAAAAGGAGTATTAATAATCAAAAAAAATATCATTATGAGCGAGAATTGTAACTGCGGATGCGGTGAACATCACCACCATCATCACGCCGAAGAAGAGAGCAAGTACGACTATGTACTTAAGGAGTATACAGCAGCAATGAGCGATGCCGAGGTAGCTGCAAAAGTTAAGGAAATTATCGACACAAAGGTAGCGGGGAATAACACTCCCGAGGTAAAGAGATTCCTCTTCAACTGCATCGACCTGACAACGCTGAAATGCACCGACAGCGAGGAGAGTGTGCTTGCATTTACCGAGAAAGTAAATGAGTTCGACGACCGCTACCCCGACCTTGAAAATGTAGCAGCAATATGCGTATATCCCAACTTTGCAAAGATAGTAAGCCAATCGCTCGAGGTAGAGAAGGTTGGTATCGCCTGCGTATCGGGAGGTTTCCCTTCGTCACAGACTTTTCAAGAGATAAAGGTTGCCGAGACAGCTCTCGCACTGCACGATGGTGCCACCGAGATTGATATTGTTCTGAGTGTTGGAAAATTCCTCAGCGGCGACTACGAGAGCGTGTGCGACGAGATTCAGGAGCTGAAGAGCATCTGTGGCGAAAAGCACCTTAAAGTCATCCTTGAAACAGGCGCATTAAAGACTTCGGAGAACATTAAAAAGGCATCGATTTTATCGATATATTCGGGTGCCGATTTTATTAAAACATCCACAGGAAAAGAGAGCCCAGCAGCAACTCCCGAAGCAGCATACGTAATGTGCAACACCATAAAAGAGTACTATACAAAGACAGGTACAAAGATTGGCTTTAAACCCGCAGGAGGAATCAACTGCGTGAACGATGCACTCGTGTACTACACAATCGTTAAAGAGGTTCTTGGCGAGGAGTGGCTCACAAATGAACTATTCCGTCTGGGCACAAGCCGTCTGGCCAACCTGCTGCTTAGTGAGATAGTTGGCGAGGAGACAAAATTCTTCTGATAACAACACTACCCCACCCTACACAAAAAAAGTCCGCTCAAATGCGGACTTTTTCTATTTTAAAACGGCTATGCAATCCATTAGAGAATCATTGCGTGTAGGGGCGATTTGCAATCGCCCGAAAGTTACACACAGTTACTTATTTTTCTCTTGAAATAACATATTCAAGGTAGGCTTCGAGTGCCGCGCGACAATCATCGGGGATATCCAAAGAAGCAAGCAAAGCAAGTGCCTCGGTGCGGAACTCCTCGATACGTTTAAGCGAGTATTCTATTCCTCCGACACTCTTTGCAGCCTCTATAAGCGAAGCAATCTCTTCTTCGGTTAAAACGGTACCATTCTTAAGTTTTTTGGCAATAGATAGAATATTCTCATCGGCACTATGCGATAGTGCATAGAGCGCCGGAAGCGTCACCTTACCCTCTCTTATATCACTGCCGGTAGGCTTACCCACATCCTGAGAATAGTAATCGAAAATATCATCCTTTATCTGGAAACATATTCCCAAAATCTCACCAAAGCGGTCGAAGCGCTCTACGACAGAAACATCGGCACCCGCTGCCAGTGCACCAAAGCGTCCACAAGAAGCAAAAAGAGAAGCGGTCTTATTACGCACCACATCAAAGTATTTTTCCTCGCTGAAGTCGCCGGAACGTTGAAGTTCGAGTTGTAACATCTCACCGGTAGAGAGAACGCGTCCCAACTGCGACAAACCCTCGATTATTTCGTTGTTTTTTGTTTGTGCAACATTATAAAGCGAGGTCGAGAGAAGATAGTCACCTGTAAGAATTGCGATACGGTTACTATAGACAGCATTCAACGACGAGACACCGCGACGCATATTACTCTCGTCGACAACATCGTCGTGAAGCAGACTGGCAGTGTGTAGCAACTCCAATGCAGCGGCAGCAGCAAAAGCCGAGTCATTGACATTGCCACAACTTTTTGCCGACAAAAGAATGAGCATAGGGCGCATCATCTTACCCGAGGTACTCGCAACGTGTTTCAGCGCACTATCGAGCAGCGACTGATTGCTGCTGAACTGTTGCAGATAGAATTGCCTGAATGCCTCGAACTCCTCTACAATGGGCTTTTTTATTATACTTTTTATATCCATATTTTGGAAACATTTACATTGGAAATACAAAAAGGAACAGTGAACAAACAGAGCCTATTTTTGCATTAGTATTGCAAAAGTAATAAAAAGTATAGTGTTAAAAGCAAATTTTCTGTATTTTTACATTCGATAATAAATTTTAGAAGCTTCTAAAGATGGAAAAACTATTTTTATTGGATGCATACGCGTTGATATACCGTGCCTACTACGCCCTTATAAGAAATCCACGAATCAATTCAAAAGGATTCAATACATCGGCGATATTGGGCTTTATAAATACATTGGAAGATGTTCTGAAAAAAGAGAACCCCACATACATTGGAATTGCTTTTGACCCTAAAGGAAAAACATTTCGCCACGAGGCATTCGAAGCTTACAAGGCACAGCGCGAGGAGACCCCCGAGGTTATTCGCGAGTCGGTACCTGTGATAAAGGAGTTCATAAAGGCATATAATATTCCAATCCTTGAGGTCCCGGGGTACGAGGCAGATGACGTCGTTGGTACATTGGCAAAAAAAGCCGAAGAAAAGGGAGTTTTAACATATATGATGACTCCCGATAAGGACTACGGACAGTTAGTATCGGAGAGGACATTTATCTACCGGCCCAAATATGGCGACAAAGAATTTGAGATAATGGACACCCAACGGGTAAAGGAAAAGTTCGGCGTTAGCAACACGATGCAGATAATCGACCTGTTGGGATTGATGGGTGACTCGAGCGATAATATCCCCGGCTGCCCCGGAGTGGGAGAAAAGACTGCACAAAAATTATTGGAGCAGTTCGGCAGCATCGAGCAGATGCTTGAACACACCGCCGAGATAAAAGGAGCATTACGCACTAAAATAGAGGAGAACCGAGAAAAGATTATTTTCAGCAAATTCCTTGCAACGATAAAAACCGACGTTCCCATAGAACTTAATTTAGAGGAGCTGCGTCGCGAGCAGGCAAACGAACAGGAACTCACCCGACTGTTCGACTACTACGAGCTTCGTGCACTGAAAGAGCGAGTGAAAAAAAGAAGCGCCGCCCCCACCCTATTCGACACCCCCGAAGAAAATGAGAATAATTCAGGAACGACAAACGAGAACAAGAAGCCTCAACAAGACGACATTTTTAAAGGCACTCTCTTTGATTTATTTCCGACCGAGGATGCGGGCGAAGAAAAAAATTCGACTCTCGCGAGCTTAAAAAGCACCAATCACACCTATAAACTCGTTGATACAGAAGAGGATATACATAATTTAACCACTGCTATAAAAAATTGCCAAACTGTGTGCTTCGACACTGAGACTACAGGAACGAACGCAATTTTGGCCGAATTGGTTGGCTTGAGCCTCTCGACCGAGGAGGGAAAGGCATTTTACATTCCTGTTCCAAAAAATCGCGACGAAGTAAAAAAAATATTGGAGCCACTGCGCGCAATCTTCGAGAGCGAGACAATTACAAAAGTGGGACACAACATAAAGTATGACCTTACGATGCTTGCAAACTACGGCATCGAGCTTCGTGGCCCACTCTTCGACACAATGATAGCACACTACCTTCTGCAACCAGAGCTACATCACTCGATGGACTACCTCGCCGAAGTATACCTCAACTACAACACAATAAAAATTGAAGAGCTTATCGGAGAAAAAGGAAAGCACCAGAAAAATATGCGCGACCTTACACCGCAAGATGTTTGCGACTATGCCTGCGAAGATGCCGACATCACCCTGCGCCTGAAAAATATTTTAGAGAAAGAGCTACAGAGAGAGGGAGTCGAAAAATTGTTCTATGAAATTGAGATGCCCCTTGTTCCCGTACTTGCATATATGGAACGTAACGGTGCACGCATCGACAGCAACTCACTTGCCGAGACATCGGCACTCTTCGGTCAACGACTGCTAACGATAGAGAATGAGATTTATACTCTTGCAGGCGAACAGTTCAATATTGCGTCACCCAAGCAGGTTGGAGACATTCTCTTTGGCAAGCTGAAAATAATTGAGAAACCCAAAAAGACAAAGACAGGACAATTCGTGACATCAGAGGAGGTGCTTGCACAGGTACAGAACCGTCACCCCATTGTAAAGAAAATTCTTCAATACCGAGGATTGAAGAAACTGCTGAGTACATACGTCGATGCCCTACCCGCCCTTGTGAACCCCGAGACAGGAAAGATACACACGTCGTACAACCAGACAGTGACAGCCACAGGACGACTGAGTTCGAGTAACCCCAATCTTCAGAACATCCCCATACGCGACGAGGATGGCAAGGAGGTGCGCAAAGCATTTGTCCCCGAGCAGGGGTGTCTGTTCCTCTCTGCCGACTACTCACAGATTGAGCTGCGCATAATGGCCCATCTGAGCGGCGATAAGAATATGATTGAGGATTTCTGTAGCGGACACGATATCCACGCCGCCACAGCCGCCAAAATATACAAGAAGCCTATTGAAGAGGTTACAAAGGATGAGCGCAGAAAGGCAAAGGTTGCCAATTTCGGAATAATATATGGAATATCGGTCTTTGGTCTTGCCGAGCGTATGAACGTCGACCGTCGCGAAGCAAAAGAGCTTATCGAGAACTATTTCGCAACCTACAGCGGTGTAAAAGAGTATATAGAGCAGTGCAAAGAGGAGGCAAAGAAGAACGGATACGTCGAGACAATATTCAACCGCAAACGTTTCCTGCCCGATATAAATTCACGCAATGCAGTGGTACGCGGATATGCCGAACGCAACGCAGTAAATGCCCCGATACAGGGTAGTGCTGCCGACATAATAAAGGTAGCAATGATAAATATCTACCGCCGTATGAGGGAGCTTAACCTGCAATCGACAATGATACTTCAGGTGCACGACGAACTAAACTTCAGCGTGCTGCCCGAGGAGAGAGAGATAGTGCAGGCATTAGTATTAGAGGAGATGCAACGAGCCTTTACAATGAGCGTTCCCCTTGTTGCCGACTATGGCTGGGGCAACAACTGGTTAGAGGCACATTGATTATTATAAACTTAAAATATTCAAGCTATGGGTAACAATGAGATTAAGGAGTTGCGCTATGAGTGGCACTGCAACTCGTGGGACATCGGCGGTAAAGACGAGGACACAAGAAGAGAGGGCACTATAGATGCCGTTATTGGAGAGACCGAGTTTATAGAGGGATTCGGTAAACTGAATATATCGAGTATCAGTGAGGAATGCATCACCATTGAATCTTTTAACAGCATAGAGCACCTTACTCCCGGCTCATTTGTCTCGTTTAGGAGCGAGGTAGACGGATACGAAGATCACGATGGTGTACTGTGGAACGGTGACACGTACTATATGAATATTTATTGGGATTAAGAAGTTTTTTAAAAGACCGAATTTATTGCGAGTAACTGCTGAAAGGTTGCTCGCATTTTTTAGTGACAATACTCTTAGAGCGACTGTTTATTATTGCCCGAAACATCGGCAAGAAAAAAAACAGAAGAGAATTGTAACCTTTTGACCCAAACTTTCGTCTTATAGATACAAGACGATTATTAACCAATAAAAACATAATAATATGAAAAACTTTCTAAGAATTATTCTCGTGACATTTATTATGCTGCTCCCCACCCTATCACAAGCACAGCATAACATTACACAATTGGTAAAAGACAGTGTTATCAGTGTTCAACAAGCTGAAAAAATAATTCAGCAGCAACAAGCAGACCAACACTATTTAATGGTTGAAGAACAGCACAGAATAGATCATATTATAGAACTTGTCTCTATTTGTATAGTAATAATACTTATAGCACTACCTATATTACTATCGATAGTCTATTTCTTCCGCTATCTTGGTAAAAAGGATGTTCGCGAAAAAGAGTTTCTTATGGGATTGGTAGATAAAGGAGCAATCAACAATGCCAATAACGAAAATTTAAATTCCATAATCAATGCAAAGAGAGAAAAAAGTATCACAGCACAAAATAAGTTCCTTGTCGATGCCACAATGCTTGGAATAGGCTTTGCTGTAATGTTTAGCGAATTTGCCTGCGGTGCACGTATTGATGATTTTATTCTACTCATCGCCATTATCCTATTCTTCTCGGGGCTGTTGCGCCTTATTGTACGCACTATATTTCTTATAATTGAGATAAAGAAGAAAAAAAGAAAAAACGCAGATAATAACAGTATCGAAGTAATCGAAGTAAAAAGTAACGAAACTCAACAGGAGCAACAATGAAAGACCCCGAAGATATTCTGTGGGTAACAAGGGTGCTTCTTTTAAACGACCAACGGGCCTACTCGTCTTTAATGAATAAATATCTGCCACACATACAGCGATATTTTATCATACAGACAAAAGGCAACCAGGCTGTAAGCGACGACCTCACGCAAGAGACATTCATAAAAGCGTGGCAAGGACTTAGCAGTTTCAAACAGATTTCATCGTTCCGTAATTGGCTACTAAAGATTGCTTTTAACACTTTCTTAAGCTATATGCGGGAGAACAAGAAAGAGGAATTAATTGAATCTATCGACGATGATATTGGTACATACGAGATAATGGACGACGAAGCCCCTCGACCCGAGAGCGAGGATGCGCTGCACCGTGCCATCTACCGCCTGAATCTGAAAGAGAGACAGTGTGTGACACTGTTCTACCTCGAAGAGAAAAAGATTAAAGAGATAGCAAAAATAACCGGTTACTCCGAAGGCAGCATAAAAGTCTATCTGTCACGCGGACGAAACAACCTTGAAAAAATACTCATAAAAGAATGAACGAGAAAGATAAGATAATAGCCCGTGTATTGCAAAAAAGTTTTACGCAGGAGAGTCGAAAAAACATAGAATTATGCCACAGGATAGAGAATAATCTACCTCCACGCAGCCGTACAAATGTATTTCTGCTTATAACATTTGTCGCAACAATTGTTATAACAAGCACTTTTATGCTTGTTCAGTGGAACAATGTTTCGGCAATTATTGAAAATTTACAGAAATTCGTAGTTTCTCCAATGGTTGATAAAGGTGATACAATAGCATATATCTTGGGTATAATGCTTGTAGGATTTATCATTGTTTGGCAAGTTCTAAGTTTTATCGACGATTACTACTGCATCAAGAACGAAGATATTATGATACAGACACTAAGGGGTAAAGAATAATTTTCAACTTACAAAAGTAATAACTATCTTTGCACAGCTTTTCTTAAAAAGAAAGGTTGTGCAAAGATTTTATTAACGAAACAATATATTGAAAATATGGCTCTTAAAGCAGGAATTGTAGGCCTACCCAATGTAGGAAAATCGACACTTTTCAACTGTCTCTCAAGTGCGAAGGCACAGGCAGCAAACTTCCCTTTCTGTACTATTGATGCACAGATGGGACAGATTACCGTACCCGACGAGAGACTCAACAAACTTGCCGAACTTGTTCACCCCGGACGCATCGTCCCCGCAACCTGCGATATTGTAGATATTGCAGGCCTTGTAAAAGGTGCCAGCAAAGGCGAGGGATTGGGTAACCAGTTCCTGGGTAACATACGCGAGACCGATGCAATTATACACGTTCTTCGCTGCTTCGACAACGACAATATTGTTCACGTCAATGGCTCGGTCGACCCTGTTCGCGATAAAGAGATTATAGATATAGAGCTTCAGCTGAAAGACCTTGAGACTGTCGAGAACCGCATAAAGAGAGTTGAGAAGCAGGCTCGTGTAGGTGGCGACAAGCAGGCAAAGATAGAGTACGAGGTGCTTATGCGTTACAAAGAGGCCTTAGAGGGTGGAAAATCGGCCCGTACAGTGGTTTTTGACACCATCGACGAGGTACAGGCCGCAAAGAACCTTTTCTTGCTTACATCGAAGCCTGTGCTCTATGTGTGCAACGTAGATGATACCTCGGCAGCAAAGGGTAACAAATATGTCGATGCTGTGCGCGAGGCTATCAAGGACGAGAATGCCGAGCTACTGATTATCTCGGCACAGACCGAGTCGGACATTGCCGAGCTCGAAAGCTACGAGGAGAAACAGATGTTCCTCGAAGATATGGGCCTCAGCGAGTCGGGCTGCGACCGCCTTATAAAGGCTATCTACAGCCTCCTGAACCTTCAGACATTCATCACAGCCGGTGAAATGGAGGTAAAAGCGTGGACTTTCCGCAAGGGATGGAAAGCACCGCAGTGTGCAGGTGTTATTCACACCGACTTCGAGAAGGGATTCATCCGCGCCGAGGTTATCAAGTACGACGATTACATTGCTCTTGGCTCCGAGGCTGCCGTTAAAGAGGCAGGCAAAATGGGTGTCGAGGGTAAAGAGTATGTTGTGCAGGATGGCGACATTATGCACTTCCGTTTCAACGTATAAAGGAGTAAAAGAATGACTACCCTACCCTGCGCATTTGTTTGGGACCCCGCACTTAGTCCGTTCTCGATATTCGGATTCGAGATACGTTACTATGCCATCTGCTGGATGGCGGGCCTTGCATTGGGATATTACATAATGCAGTATCTTTATAAAAAGCAGAAGATTGCCGACGAGCTTTTTGACCCATTGTTTATGTACTGCTTCTTTGGCATACTCATTGGAGCACGTCTGGGACACTGCCTGTTCTACGAGCCCGACTACTATCTGTCGCACTTTTGGGAGATGATTCTTCCAGTAAAATTCACCGACACAGGATGGAAATTCGTTGGTTATATGGGACTTGCCAGCCACGGCGGAACAATAGGACTCTTTACCGCCCTATGGCTCTATTGCCGTAAGACAAAACTGAAATTTGCCACTGTACTCGATAATATTGCCATAACAACACCCGTTGTAGCGGCAATGATTCGCTTGGGAAATTTTATGAACAGCGAGATTTTGGGACGCGCCACCGATGGCCCTCTGGGGGTTGTTTTTGCACGTGTCGATGACATACCGCGCCACCCTGCGCAGCTGTACGAGGCAATAGCCTATCTGCTCTTCTTCGTCGGCGGATGGCTGCTGTATAAGAAATTCCCACAGAAAGTGGGCACGCTGTTCTATTTTGGCTACTGCCTTGCAACAATCTTCACCTTCCGCTTCTTTGTAGAGTTCTTAAAGGAGGTTCAGGTTGATTTTGAACAGGGAATGATGCTCGATATGGGACAATGGCTGAGTATTCCGTTTATGATAATAGGAACCGCCTGTATGGTCTATGGATGGAAAAAGAGATAAATAATGACTGCTGAGTACAAAGAATGTATTCAGCAGTTTTTTTATATTCGCCCACATAAGTCCACAACTCTTTGCTATGTTTCGGGCGATTACAAATCGCCCCTACTCGCAATGATAATTATCTGCAAGTGATTAAATATCAATAATTTATCCCGACATTATATAATACTCGCGGACAGTAGGGGCGATTTTCAATCGCCCGCCTACGGTTGGGGTTTTTAAAGCAAGTATGTTAATTAGCGCTTTATGCCTATTCTTACATCGTCCTTGTCTCGTATAAACGCTCCTTCTCACTCATTGCAGCAAGTCTCTTAACCTCGTTTAAATCGAGTTTCAAGGCATCGGCAAGGCGTGTGCCATACTCGGTGTCGGCAAGGTAGCAGTGGGCAGCGTGGCGGTACTTTATATTATCGGTCACGGGCATAATATCCTCGGCTGTATTCGAAATAAGTTCTCTGCGCTTCTCTTCGGTCATCAGACGATAAAGATTACCCGGCTGGATGAAACAGTCGTCTACGCGCTCTTCATACGGGTTATATCGCATACTCTCGCCCGTTACCGCAGAGTAGCTGTAATGTGCCGCGCCTGTCTCCCACTCCCCTATACTGTTGGGCGAATAACCTTTTGTTGCTCCTGCATTGCCATCGACACGCATTGTACCGTCGCGGTGGAAGCTGTGCACAGGGCAGTGTGCGCGGTTAACGGGTATCTGGTCGTGATTGACACCCAAGCGGTAGCGCTGTGCGTCGCCATACGAGAATAGTCGTCCCTGAAGCAGTTTATCGGGCGAGAGACCTATTCCCGGAACAATATGCGCGGGGTTAAATGCGGCCTGCTCAACATCGGCAAAATAGTTCTCGGGGTTACGGTTAAGTTCAAGTACACCCACCTCGATAAGCGGATACTCCTTATGACTCCACACCTTTGTAATGTCAAAGGGATTCTCTTTGTGCTTACGCGCCTGCTCCTCGGTCATAATCTGAAAATAGAGTATCCAGCGTGGGAAATTTCCTGCTGCGATGGCGTTATAAAGGTCGCGTCCGTGACTCTCGCGGTCTTTTGCAATTATTGCTGCTGCCTCGGCGTTTGTAAGGTTTTTTATACCTTGCTGTGTGCGGAAATGAAATTTCACCCACACTCTTTTTCCCTCGCTGTTTATAAGGCTGTAGGTGTGGGACCCGAAGCCGTGCATATTACGATAAGATGCGGGTATTCCTCTATCGGACATTACAATAGTCACCTGATGCAGTGCCTCGGGCAGCATTGTCCAGAAATCCCAGTTACTCTGTGGCGAGCGCAGATTGGTCTGTGGATCGCGCTTAATGGCGTGATTAAGGTCGGGGAATTGCAGTGGGTCGCGTAAGAAAAATACAGGAGTGTTGTTGCCCACAAGATCCCAATTTCCTTCATCGGTGTAAAATTTTATCGCAAAGCCACGAATATCTCGCTCGGCATCGGCGGCACCGCGTTCTCCGGCAACGGTCGAGAAACGTACAAAGACATCGGTTGTTTTTCCTATCTGAGAGAATAGCGATGCGCAGGTATATTGCGTTACATCGTGTGTGGTAGTAAATGTTCCGAATGCCCCACTACCCTTTGCGTGCATACGTCGCTCGGGGATTACCTCGCGGTCGAAATGTGCTAATTTTTCCAATAACCAATTATCTTCTAAGAGGATAGGGCCTCGGCTTCCTGCTGTAAGAGAGTTTGTATTGTCAATTACAGGTGCTCCAACTTCGGTGGTTAGTTTTTTCTTCTTCATATATACTGCTGTTAAGAATTTTTCAATCTTAACAGCAATATATATATTTTTGTTCGACCCGTAAAATTAGAAAACAGCGCGCAAAGCGACTGAGGAGTTCGAATAACGCTAATATTTTTAAAACTCACCCTTGTTGTTAATCAAATATTTAAAGAAAATAGATAACATTTATTTTCCCTTAACTATTCGCTTAATCTCATTCAGTTTGTTAAGTGCTTCAATAGGAGTAAGATTATTTATATCGATGCCAAGAATCTCGTCGCGCACACTTGCAAGAACCGGGTCATCGAGCTGGAAGAAACTTAATTGAACACCCTCGCGGCTGTCTGCAATCTCGCTTGTGGGAACAGTTCTTATATCTCCACGACTGCTCGATGCCTCTAACTTAGCAAGAATCTGTTCGCTGCGTTTAACAATGCTCTTGGGCATTCCTGCCAATTTCGCAACGTGGATACCAAAGGAGTGCTCGCTTCCACCCGGCATAAGTTTGCGAAGGAAAATTACTCGTCCGTCAATTTCTTTTACCGATACATTGTAATTTTTTATTCGCGAGAAGCTTTTCTCCATCTCGTTAAGCTCGTGATAGTGTGTGGCAAAAAGAGTACGCGCCCTACCCTTCTGCGACTCGTGTATATGCTCTACGATAGCCCACGCTATAGACATTCCATCGTATGTTGATGTTCCGCGACCAAGCTCGTCGAAAAGCACAAGGCTGCGAGGCGACAGGTTGTTAAGAATATTCGCTGCCTCGGTCATCTCGACCATAAAGGTAGACTCTCCTGCCGATATATTATCGCTTGCACCAACGCGTGTAAAAATTTTGTCAACTAATCCTATTGTGGCACTATCGGCAGGGACAAAACAACCAATCTGTGCAAGAAGCGTTATAAGCGCCGTCTGACGAAGCAAGGCCGACTTACCTGCCATATTGGGGCCGGTAACAATAATAATCTGCTGTTTTTCACTATCGAGATACAAATCATTGGGAATATATGACTCGCCCACTGCCATCTGACGCTCAATAACAGGATGACGACCCTGTTTAATATCAAGAATATCGCCCTCACTTATCTGTGGACGTATATATTTATAGGCACGTGAGATATTGGCAAACGATAAGAGAACATCAAGACGTGCAAGGTGTGAAGCATCTACCTGAATAGAGTTTATATACTCGGCAAGCGAAGAGACAAGTTCGCTGTAGATTCTGTTCTCAAGCGAAAGTATTTTCTCTTCGGCACCAAGAATTTTCTCTTCGTATTGTTTAAGTTCTTGGGTAATGTAACGCTCGGCGTTTACGAGTGTCTGCTTACGTATCCACTCGTCGGGCACATTGTCTTTGTAAGCATTTCTTACCTCTATATAATATCCAAAAACATTATTGAAAGATATCTTTAGGCTGGGAATACCTGTGCGCTCGCTCTCGCGTTGCTGTAGCTGCATAAGGTAATCTTTGCCGTTATATGCAATAGCTCTTAGTTCGTCGAGTTCCTCATTTATTCCATCGGCAATTACACCGCCTTTATTTAGGAGAAGAGGCGGCTCAGGAACTATCTCTCGGGCTATTCTATCGCGAATATCGGCACAACAGTCGAGTTGTGCTCCAATCTGTTTAAGCACTGCATTTGACGATGCTTCACAGGCTTTTTTTATTGGTTCAATTGCTTGCAAAGCCAATTTCAGCTGCACAAGTTCGCGTGGAGAGACACGCGCCGCTGCAACCTTTGAGATAATACGCTCGAGGTCGCCAATTTGTCGCAAATTTTCATCTATAATATCGCGAAATTCGGGCTCACGGAAATAGTACTCCACAATATCGAGACGCTCTTCTATTGGCTTTTTATCTTTCAGAGGAAAAACCATCCAGCGTTTTAGCAAACGGGCACCCATTGCTGTTACCGTTCGGTCGATAACCGATAGAAGCGATGAACCGCCTTCGTGCATAGAGCCAAGAAGTTCGAGGCTGCGAATGGTAAATTTGTCGAGTCTCACGTAACGCTCCTCCTCGATACGAGAAATATTACGTATATGCGAAATTTGTGTGTGCAGCGTAACGCTAAGATAGTGAAGCACAGCGCCTGCCGCAATGACTCCACTGCGCAGATGCGATATTCCGAATCCTTTCAGATTCTTTGTCTCGAAATGTTTTGTAAGCCTCTCATAGGCAAACTCATCGGTAAATACCCAATCATCAAGTTCAAAAGTAAGATGCTTACTGCCGAAACACTCTTCGAAACGGCTTTTCATTCCGCGCTCATAAAGTACCTCCTTTGGTTGGAAATTTATAAGCAACTTATCGATATAATCGAATGTTCCCTCGGCAGTGAGAAACTCTCCTGTCGAAATATCGAGAAAGGCAACTCCGCACATTGGTTTACCAAAATGCACAGCCGCAAGGAAATTATTCTCTTTATAATCGAGTACATTGTCATTTATTGATACACCGGGTGTAACAAGCTCTGTTATGCCGCGTTTCACAAGTTTCTTTGTGAGTTTGGGGTCTTCGAGCTGGTCGCATATTGCCACACGTTTTCCGGCGCGTATGAGTTTAGGCAGATAGGTATCGAGAGCGTGAAAAGGAAAGCCCGCCATCTCGATGGGCGCAAAAGTATCGGTCTTACCATTTGAACGTTTGGTAAGGGTGATTCCCAAAATTTCCGATGCCAAAATAGCATCGTCACAATATGTCTCGTAAAAATCGCCGCAACGGAACAGCATTATCGCATCGGGATGTTTCGCCTTCAGGTCGTAAAACTGCCGCATCATTGGCGTCATTGCTACCTCTTTCTCTGCCATAAAAATATACTCGAAAAATAATTATGCGAAGATAGCACTATTTTTCCAAACATTCTGTTTCGGAAATAGGGAAGTTGTTAACAAACAGATAGAAAAACAAATCTTTAATTCGATAAATCTCTATTTTCCTTGAAGTGTTACTTTTTTTATATACTTTTGCAAGTTCTTATACAAAGTATAAGGAGAACAGAATTGAAAAAATTTAAAAAGAGATAAAATTATGGGATACAATTTCAATGGAATTGAGAAAAAGTGGCAACAGCGATGGAAAGAGAACAAGATATATCGCGTTACCGAAAACAGTGAGAAAGAGAAATTTTATGTACTGAATATGTTCCCCTATCCATCGGGAGCCGGATTGCACGTCGGACACCCGCTTGGATACATTGCATCGGATATTTTCGCACGTTTCAAACGTCTGCAAGGATATAACGTACTTAATCCAATGGGTTACGATGCATACGGATTGCCGGCCGAGCAGTATGCCATTCAGACAGGACAGCACCCCGCAATAACAACCGAACAGAATATCGCACGATACCGCGAACAGCTCGATAAAATAGGATTCTGCTTCGATTGGGACCGCGAAATTCGCACCTGCGACCCAGAGTACTATCATTGGACACAGTGGGCATTCATAAAGATGTTCAACCACTACTACGACAACAAAGCAAAGTGCTGCAAGCCCATCAGCGAACTTGTTGAGATACTATCGAAAGAGGGTAGTGCAAACATTGATGCTGCCTGCACCGAGGAACTTAACATAACTGCCGCCGAGTGGAACGCTATGGACGAAAAGGCTCAGCAAGAGACACTTATGAACTGGCGTATAGCTTTCCTCAGCGAAACAATGGTAAACTGGTGTCCTATGCTCGGTACCGTTCTTGCCAACGATGAGGTTGTCGATGGAGTATCGGAGCGTGGTGGTTACCCCGTTGTGCAGAAGAAGATGAAACAGTGGTGTCTGCGTGTATCGGCCTACGCACAGCGCCTGCTCGACGGTCTTGATAAGATAGATTGGAGCGACTCTATAAAAGAGACACAGCGCAACTGGATAGGACGCAGCGAAGGTACCGAAATGCAGTTCCGCATAAAGGATAGTGACATTGAATTTACTATTTTCACCACTCGTGCCGATACAATATTCGGTGTAACGTTTATGGTACTTGCACCCGAGAGCGAGCTTGTGGCACAGCTCACCACAGAGGCACAAAAAGAGGAGGTAGAGGCATATATCGACCGTACTAAGAAACGTACCGAGCGCGAGCGTATGATAGACCGTAAAGTAACAGGAGTATTTACCGGGTCGTATGCTATTAACCCCATTACAGGCGAGGAGATTCCTGTATGGGTAAGCGACTATGTACTATCGGGGTACGGAACAGGAGCCATAATGGCTGTTCCTGCACACGACAGTCGCGACTATGCTTTTGCAAAGCATTTCGGCATTGAGATACGTCCGCTTATCGAGGGTTGCGATGTTAGCGAAGAGAGCTTCGACGCAAAAGAGGGTATAATGACCAATTCACCCACAGCAGCTTTTGCCGATTGCAAACTGAATCTTAACGGACTTACCGTTAAAGAGGCCATAGCAGCTACAAAAACCTTTGTTACCGAGAATAATCTTGGTCGTGTGAAGGTTAACTACCGTCTGCGCGACGCCATCTTCAGTCGTCAACGTTACTGGGGTGAGCCGTTCCCCATTTACTACAAAAACGGAACACCATACACTGTACCCGAGGAGTGTCTGCCCATTGAACTTCCCGAGGTAGAGAAATTCCTTCCCACCGAGAGCGGCGAGCCTCCATTGGGTCACGCAAAAGTTTGGGCTTGGGATACTGTAAACAAGTGTATCACCAATAAGGAAAATATCGATAACGAGACAATATTCCCACTCGAACTTAATACAATGCCCGGATTTGCAGGTTCAAGCGCCTACTATCTGCGTTATATGGATCCTCGCAACCACACAGCACTTGTATCGACCGAGGCCGATAAATATTGGCAGAATGTCGACCTTTATGTTGGTGGAACAGAGCACGCTACAGGACACCTTATCTACTCTCGTTTCTGGAATATGTTCCTCTTCGACCTTGGCGTAAGCGTTAAGGAAGAGCCTTTCCGGAAATTGGTAAATCAGGGTATGATTCAGGGTCGAAGCAACTTTGTATATCGCATTAAGAATACAAACACATTTGTATCGCTTAACCTTTCAAAGGATTACGATGTTACACCTATACACGTAGATGTAAATATTGTAACAAACGATGTTCTCGACATTGATGCATTCCGCGCTTGGCGTCCCGAATATGCCAATGCCGAATTCATTCTCGAGAATGACAAATATATCTGCGGATGGGCAGTTGAGAAGATGAGTAAGTCGATGTATAACGTAGTGAACCCCGATGTAATTGTAGAGAAATATGGTGCCGATACATTGCGTATGTACGAAATGTTCCTGGGACCTGTAGAGCAATCGAAGCCTTGGGATACAAACGGTATCGACGGTTGTCACCGCTTCCTGCGTAAGCTGTGGGGTATGTATTTCGACAAGGACGATAACTTTATAGTAAGCGACGAGGCTGCCACAAAAGAGGAACTTAAATCTATACACAAACTGATAAAAAAGACAACCGAGGATATTCCTGCATTCTCGTACAATACTACCGTAAGTGCATTTATGATATGTGCCAATGAGCTTGGTTCGCTCAAATGCAACAAGCGCGAGGTATTGGAACTCTTTGTAATTGTTCTTGCTCCTTTTGCACCTCATATTTGCGAGGAGTTGTGGGAGGCTCTTGGACACACAACATCGGTTTGCGATGCTCAGTGGCCCAAATTCAACGAAGAGTATCTTAAGGAGGATACAATAAAGTATACTATCTCTTTCAACGGAAAGGCACGCTTAACAATGGATTTTGCCGCCGATGCCGACAAGTCTTATATAGAAAGTACCGTTCTTGCCAATGAACAGACAAACAAATATCTCGATGGTAAGGCGGTGAAGAAGATGATTGTGGTACCAAAGAAGATTGTAAACATAGTTTTCTGATTATAAACTTTAATAATTATGGCTAAGTTATTCATCCCAAAGACTGACATTGCCAGTGAAATCAAAAGTTACCTCACAATAACCATAGGACTTATTATCTATGCTATTTCGTGGAACTTTTTTATGAGTCCGTTCCAATTCCTAATTGGAGGTGTTACAGGTATTGGTGCCATCATACAATATTCGGTAGGAATATCTATGCAGTATACTTACTTCTGCATAAATGTTGTACTTATTATCATTGCTATATGGCAGCTCGGATTCAAATTCTGCATAAAGACTATTTATGCCATTATAATGCTGACGCTGTTCCTGAGTCTTTTTCAGGAAATATTCAAAGAGCAGAATGCATTTACCATTCTTGGTCCAACCAAACAGCTTGAATCGTGTTTGGTAGGTTCCATATTCACAGGAATAGGAATTGCACTCTGCTTCCTTAGCAACGGTAGTACAGGAGGTGTAGATATTGTAGCGGCAATAGTAAACAAATACAAGGATGTAAGTTTTGGTAGAGCAATGCTTTACATCGATATTTGTATAATTACAAGTGGTTATTTTCTGGTACCCTCGAATGGTTCAGAGTCGATAGGCCTTGCAAAGGTATTCTATGGATACATTAACCTTGTGATAGTGAATGTATCGCTCGATTATATGGTGAACAGCAATCGTCAGATGGTGCAGTTCTTTATATTCTCGAATAAATACGAAGAGATTGGTTACTACATTACCCGACAGATGCGTCGTGGTGTTACACTGCTCGATTCGGTAGGGTTCTACTCAAAGAGCGAGAGTAAGGTAATAACAACAATCACACGTGCCAACCAGACAAACGAACTTTACAATATCGTTAAACAGATAGACCCCAATGCTCTTGTCTCACAAATGAAAGTAATGGGTGTTTATGGCAACGGATTCGATAAGATAAAGGCAAAATCGAAGAAATTGAAAACTGCCGAAGAGTTGGAAGCAAACGACGAAAAATTATGAAATTAGTATTTGCAACAAACAATAAGCACAAGCTGCAAGAGGTACGTGATATTATCGGGAGTGGGGTAGAGATACTCTCACTCGCCGATATAAATTGTAACGATGATATTCCCGAGACAGCCGACACACTCGATGGAAACGCTCTTATAAAGGCACGTTACATTTACGAGAAATATAATGTAAACTGCTTTGCCGACGACACAGGACTTGAAGTGGATGCTCTTGATGGTGCTCCGGGCGTATACTCGGCCCGATACGCAGGCGACGGACACGACTCCGAGGCCAATATGAGAAAACTTTTAGAGAATTTAACAGGAAAAAATAACCGCGACGCACAATTTCGTACAGTTATTGCGTTAATAATAGACGGAGAGGAGAAATTGTTCAACGGAATTGTAAAAGGCAGAATAACAGAAGAGAAACGAGGCGACTCGGGATTCGGTTACGACCCAATATTTGTTCCCGAAGGATACTCCGAAAGTTTTGCACAGATGGATAGCAGCACCAAGAACAGCATAAGCCATCGCTACCGTGCAACAAAGCAGTTAAGCGATTATTTAGAAGCTTTATAAAGGAATTATATGATTAGGAGCATTATTTTATCATTGGTACTTATCGTCTCAATGGCAGCCGATGCAGCAATAGGAGATTGGAGACTACATACATCGTATCACAATGCCACACGCTGTGAGACTATCGATGGAAAAGTTTACGTTCTTGCATCGGGAGCACTTTTTACTTATAGCGAAGAGGATGAAGAGTTACGTACCTTCGATAAAATATCGCACCTGAGCGATATAGACATCAGCCTCATTGCCTACAGCAAGGAGAATGAGGCTCTTGTCATTGTATACAAGAATGCCAATATAGACATTTTCTACGACGACGAGAGTGTATATAATATCTCTGATTTCAAGAATAAGACACTTGCCACAAAGAATATAAACAGTATCTCTATAAACGGCAATACAGCGCTTTTATCTACAGGATTTGGAATTGTAGAACTTGACATCGCACGTAAAGAATTTACAAATACATATACTATTAATAAAGAGGTCTATTGTGCCAAAGAGTTCAATGGCGCCATTTATGCAGGAACCAAAGATGGAGTAGTGTGTGGAGATAGAAAAGATAATCTGCTCGACAACAGTAATTGGAAGCAGATGAACAACTATAAAACAACCCTCTTTGAGACCTTTAAAAACGAACTCTACTGTGTTATCGAGAATCTTGGTATATACACCCTTGATACACAGAGAAACCGCCTTACACTACTCGAAAAAAATAATGGTACAATATATAAATATATGTATAACGACGGTACACAACTTATTACAGGCGGTACCGATAAGGTAATATTCTTCGACAGCAGCACAAAATTCACAATCTATCCGCTTGAAAAGGGCAGCAATTTCATACGCAAAAAAGGCAACAGAGTGTGGAACTGCAAAGGCTACAGCGGCCTTGTTCCCTGCGCCATCGAGAGTGGAAAAATAGTTGAAAAAGCATCGGGTATTATACCCAACTGCCCAATAAGAAACTACTCGGAGTTTATAAAATTCTCGGGCGATAAACTGCTTGTTGCAGGCGGTAACATAAACTATCTTGACACTAAATTCTATGAAGGTACGGCAATGGTTTACGACTATGACAACGACCATTGGACCAACCTTCCCGAAGAGATTATAAAGAGTTCTACGGGTGTAGATTATCTTAATGTATGCTCAATAGATGAAGACCCAACCGAAGAAAATCATTACTTTGCAAGCTCATTCGGATTCGGACTTTATGAGTTCCGCGACGGTAAATTCGTAAAGCATTATAGCAATAAAAACTCGGCATTGGAGAGCGTTATAACCGGACAATACGATTACCGATACATACGTCTGCCAAAAATAGAGTTCGACACCAACGGCAATCTTTGGACTATTAACACAGGAACAAAGACACCTATAAAAATACTTATGAAGGATGGCAGTTGGAATAAGATATATTATCCCCAACTCGACAAATTACCTACCGTATCGGACATTACAATAGACTCACGAGGATGGCTATGGGTAGTATCGCTGCAATCCGATGCAGGACTCTTCTGCGCCAAGATAAATGGTACCGCACTTGACACAAGCGACGACGAAGTAAAAACCTGGTTCAATAAGTTTACCAATCAGGATGGAATAGGTTACGATATTTACCAGATTTATGCCTTCACAGAGGACCGTAACGGTGCTCTGTGGGTAGGTACCAACACAGGATTGTTTGTTATAGACAATCCAAAGAAATTCTTCGAGGATGGCCGATTCACACAGATAAAGGTACCACGCAACGATGGTACAGGCCTTGCCGACTATCTTATGAGCGGAGTATATATACAAAGCATTTTAGTCGATGGAGCCAACCGCAAATGGATAGGTACAAAGCATAATGGAGTATATCTTATCTCGGCCGATGGACTTGAGACGATACATCACTTTACTACAGAGAACAGCCCTCTGCCATCGAACAGCGTAATGGGAATTGCCATTAACGAAAAGAGCGGCGAGGTATTCTTTGGAACAGAGAATGGAATAGCAAGTTTTATTGCCGATGCCACCGAACCATTCGAACAGCTCGATGAGAGTAACGTATATGCCTATCCTAACCCTGTGAGACCCGATTACAGCGGCGAAATAAGCATCGTCGGACTCACATTCGACTGCAACGTAAAAATCGTCGATACGGCAGGCTCGCTCATTTTTGAGGGCACCTCGGTTGGTGGCTCGTTCAAATGGGACGGACGTAACAAAAAAGGCGATAGGGTAGCCGCCGGAATCTATTATGTCCTTGCATACGACCAAGAGGGTAACGAGGGAGTAGCCACTAAGATTCTATTCATACGATAAATTAACAATCATAGGTTAATACTTTTATAATAAGTACAAGCTTGCAAGAGGTGAGTTTGTACTTATGTTTTTATATATTTGCTGTGCGCTATACATTATATTATACATAATAATATTGATGTATGATAGTATTCTTATTTATATATATTTTTTTTAGTCTGTTTTATGAAGTAGATCATAGACAGGTTATCCACACAATTCACAAACTATATTTATCTTTTATCCTTTTTTAAATAGAAAAAAATAATTAGAACAATAACTCCTGTTAATTGTGGGGATAAAAAAAAGAGAAAATACTTGCATTTGAGGTTATCAATAGAAGGGTTTAGGTTATTACTATTTAATTAACAGTTTAAAATATTGATTCATATAGATATATATACTTTATCAACAATAGTTGGTTAACTTATTATGTGAATAAAAGATTTTGTTTAAAACCCAAAAAACGGTTGAGAAGACAGGTTAAAATTAGAGGTAAAATTGTGGATTAATAATTTGGAATTTGAATATCGATGCCACTATAATAGGATTTTATGTGAAACAAAATTTTAAAGCCTCTTTTTTATAATAACTTTTAAAGCAGTTTTCAACAGGTTACTAACAACTATTGTTGAAAGTGAAATAATAGATATTTGAATAAGGTGAATTTCATATAACTTGACTAATATTTAATTTGTTATTTTTCGGTCGAGTCATAAAACATTATTTATTACCATTTTATATTCTATATAAATTAAAAACATCTGTTTTTTAATCACTTCTATGAGCATTCCGGTATCTTTGTGCGTCTTAAAGATAGAAATGATAGAATAAAGTTATATGATTATGAGAAACTTGTATTTATTTTTATTAGTAGTTTTTTCTTCTTATTTATCACTATTTGCAAACAGCGGAGATTATAAAAAGTATTGCGCCGAGCTAAAGGAAAAACGTCAGGTAGTGTTCACACCTCCGACCGATAAATTGGAATTTATATCGGAACAATCTTTTCCTGTGTTTACTTTTGGTGAAATGGGTAATGAGATATCAGCACTTCCAACCTTCGTGGCAGGACCTATTTTAAAACTATCCGAGGATTGCTCGGTTATAATGATGAGTGTGGATAATATAAAGAAACCTCGTCCCGAGTCTTATCCAAAAGAGAGAGATTATAATATTCCCTCGTCAACGGCTTATATGCTTAATAATTGTGGTACATTATGGACAAAATGGTTAATTGATAATAGTGGTGGAGTGATAGATGAGAGTGTAAATAATAGATTTACGTCAGCAGAGCAGGATAGTATTAGAGAAAAAATTTCTATACTCAGGTCGCAAAATGAGCGTTGCATAAAGAAAAATGAAATTACAAAATATGTAGGTTGTGACCGCATTTTTATAGTGAGAATACCTTATATTCAGAAAGTAGGAACTCATAGACCTTTACCCGAACTCTCTTGCCCTAATTTGGATGCCGGGCTAAAAGAAAAATTTAACGGGTGTTACTGTATTGAATTTTACAAAGAATCTTCTTACGAGCCACTTAAAATGCTCTTTTTTATAGATGAAAAACAAACGACTATTGATGAATCTATTTTAAAAATAGCTGATTATTTAAAGTTCGTATAAAAAATTGGTGTACCACTAATCAAGAGCGGTACACCATTTTTTATTTATAAATAGAATTTATTACTGAAGCTTGGCGAGTGCCTCTTTAATGCGGCGGATAGCCTCGATAATATTCTCGTCACTTGTTGCATAACTCATTCTAAAGCACTCGGGTGAGCCGAATGAACCACCACCTACTGTGGCAACGTGAGCCTCGGTGAGCAGATACATTGCAAGGTCATCGCTATTGTTAATTGTAGTTCCATTATAGCTTTTGCCATAGTAAGAACTGCATTTGGGGAACAGATAGAATGCACCTTCGGGAACATTTACCTCGAGTCCGGGAATCTCTTTAGCCAACTTAACAATGAGGTCGCGACGACGCTGGAAAGCCTGACGCATATCCTCTACTGCCTGCTGAGAGCCTTTATAAGCCTCTAACGATGCCATCTGCGATACAGAGCAAGGACCGCTTGTGTATTGTCCCTGTAGTTTGTTACAGCCCTTAACAATCCACTCGGCAGCGGCAAGATAACCAATGCGCCATCCTGTCATTGCGTATGCCTTTGAAACACCGTTTACAATGATAACACGGTCGCGAATCTCGGGGAATTGTGCTATACTCTCGTGTGCTCCAACATAATTTATATGCTCGTAAATTTCGTCGGCAACAACATAAATATTGGGGTATTTTGCAAGTACATCGGCAAGTTCTTTAAGCTCGGCCTTTGTATAAACAGAACCTGTAGGATTCGAAGGAGAACACAAGATAAGCATCTTTGTCTTTGGGGTGATTGCTGCCTCTAACTGTGCACCTGTAATCTTGAAATTTTGCTCAATTCCGGCACCTACAATAACCGGGTTACCATCGGCAAGTTTAACCATCTCGGGGTAGCTCACCCAATAGGGTGCAGGCACAATAACCTCTTCGCCGGGGTTTACAAGTGCCATAATAGCGTTGCAAACAGCCTGCTTTGCTCCGTTCGATACCGATATTTGTGCCTCGGTAAACTCGAGTCCGTTCTCATTTTTCAATTTCTCTACAATAGCTTTACGCAGAGTAGGGTAGCCGGGTACAGGAGAGTAACGCGACCAGTTGTCGTCGACAGCTTTTTTGGCAGCCTCTTTAATATTGTCGGGGGTGTTGAAATCGGGTTCACCAACACTCATATTGATAACATCAACTCCTTGAGCCTTTAGTTCTTGGCTCTTCTGTGACATTGCAAGTGTTGCCGATGGAGATAGTCGGTTAAGACGGTCAGCTAATTTGTTCATAGTTGTATTTATTGGTTAGTTATATATGTTTTATTTTCTCTTTCCAAGAATGCTAAGTAATCTTATGAAAAGATTTATGAAGTCGAGATATAGCGTGAGTGCGCTCATAACGGCTAATTTAGGAATGGATACTGTATCATTCTCTATTGCATCTTGTATGTAAACTTTTACTTTTTGTGTATCGTAAGCTGTCAGACCAACGAAAATAAGTACTCCTGCATAGTTCAATATCATTTCAAAACCACTGCTGTTAAGGAAAATATTTACGATAGATGCTATTATAAGACCTATTAGTGCCATCATAAGTATTTTACCCATACTTGTGAGACTTGTTTTTGTTGTGTAACCAAACAGTGCCATTGCTCCAAAAGTACCTGCTGTAATAAGGAATGTAGATGTAACCGACTCTTCGGTAAACATAAAAAGAAGTGGTGCAAGTGTTACTCCATTCATAATAGAGTATAATGCAAACATTATAAGTGCTGTATTAAATGATATTGTATTGATACATAAACTTAGTATAAATACAAGTAATAACTCGGCACCACAAATAATATAGAAAGTACTGATATTGCTGAATAAACTCATCAAAATATTCTCGTTACCAATTATAAGGTACGATGTAGCACCTGTGACAACAAGTGCAAATGTCATAAGCATAAATACCCTTGCCATTACTTTATTCAGTATGGCACTTTCACTAATTTCCGAAACATTTTTTACATAATTATCCATAATTATAGTATTTAGAATTAAAATATTCAGTTTCTTGAAATATTATACTCTTGTTATAATATAACAATAGCAAAGTTATACAAAAACGTTGGAATAATCAACCTAAATAAGAATAATAGTGCATCTTGCACTGATAATAAATGCAAGAAGAAAGATGGTATTATATGTAAATAGTGATAATAAATAGCGATTAAAACAATAAGAAATTCTAAAACAGTTAATTTATGTATATTGTATTGCATTTAACACCTATTTTACTAAATTTGCTTATTATTATACCATAATTTGATAAATGGTATATTTTAGGTGCAACAAAGTCAATAAGTCAATGATTGACCTTAAACCAATTGTTTCAAGAGCAGACTATATTGTAAAAATAGTCTCTATACTGACATCTATATGTGTTGTCGCAGCCATAATAGTTGATTATGGTTTCGAACTTGACGCCCACGAGATGTCGTTCATCTTGTCGGTATATAACGTTGGTTGGTGGGTCTATTTCATATCATTTGCTTATAAGATTATCGTTCATTGGAGTGAGGTTTGGCGTAAGGGGATGTCATTTACCCTTATTTTAGGCATTATGCTTTGTGCTTCTGCATTACCGAAGTTTTTTACTGCGCCCGGGGATAGTAAAATTATCACTATCTTATGGTCTTTGATTATTCATAAATATTTTATTATAAGCATCATAGGCCTATTGGCGCTGATTACAATATCGCAATGGATAGTAAACTTTGTAAACAAAAGGACAAATCCTGCACTTTTAATTGTAGTCTGTTTTATGACGGTAATAGCCTTTGGTACTCTGCTACTTTTGCTCCCTCGTTCGACGATGGAGCATATCAGGCTACCTGTGGTAGACGCACTTTTTATTTCAACAAGTGCAGTATGTATAACAGGATTAAGCCCATTGGAGATTGCTCATACATTTACAATGGAGGGGCAAATAATCATTGCCTTGTTGATTCAGATCGGAGGGTTGGGTATTATGACTATAACGAGTTTCTTTGCCCTGTTTTTTATGGGTGGCATCGGATTGTATTCTCAATTTTCACTGAAGAATATGATAGCGTCAAGTTCCGAATCACTGAAATCGGTGTTGACAAATGTTTTAGGGTTTACTTTCGTGATAGAGATTATTGGCGCTATCTTTATATGGCTTAGTATTCATTCAACAATGGAAATGACCCTCCGAGATGAGATATTCTTCTCTATCTTTCACTCCGTATCAGCATTCTGCAATGCAGGATTCTCCACGATGGAAGGGAATCTAGGGAATGATTTGATATTATACAATCATAACATTTTCTATCTGGTAATCTCGCTTCTTATAGTTTTGGGCGGTATCGGATTTCCTATACTTATGAGTTTAAAAAGGATTCTTTCATATTATGTCTCAGAACTATTGCATAAAGTGTTCAGAAAGAGCGGACAGCGGTCACGATATATGCACATTGTCGATATCAACACTAAGATTGTACTATATTCCTCTTTGGCTCTGATATTTATCGGAACTGTCGGAATTGCCCTCTTTGAGTGGAATGGAGCGTTTGCCTCATTCTCCGTTGGTGAAAAGATTGTGCAGTCTCTGTTTAATGCCGTGGCACCACGAACAGCGGGTTTTAACAGCGTTTCACTAAGTGATTTTTCGAGAGTGACTATCATACTATATTTGGTGCTGATGTGGATAGGTGGTGGCTCGCAATCTACGGCTGGAGGTATCAAAGTAAATGCATTTGTAGTTGCTATCGCTTCGTTAAAGTCGCTGATTAAAGGTGAACACTCCACAACACTGTTTAACCGTGAAATAACATATAGTTCGATACGAAGAACTCTGGTCGTAGTTTTTGGCTCAATATGTGTAATTGCGCTTTTCTTTGTCGCACTATTGCTGTTGGAGCCGGGCATACCATCAATTGATTTGCTGTTTGAAAGTGTGTCGGCATTCTCCACTGTAGGCTCCAGTTTGGGCATTACACCACTTTTAGGCGATATAAGTAAAGTTCTGTTAGTGCTGCTTATGTTCTTGGGACGTGTAGGTTTTATTACAGTACTTATGAGCATATTGCCACAAAAAGAACAGCCTAAATACCGTTTACCAAAAGAAGATATAATAATAAACTAATAAAGAGGAATACATATGAAATATCTTGTAATAGGATTAGGAAATTTTGGAAGTACTCTTGCTGCCACTCTTACTGATATGGGGCACTCTGTCATTGGAGTTGATTGCAATGAGCATTGCATCGAAGAGATTAAAGATAGAATAGACTTAGCATATATTATGGATGCAACCGAAAGAGTCTCATTGCGAAGCTTGCCTTTGGATGAGATTGATTGCGTAATTGTTGCTATCGGGCAGAGTATGGATAGCTCATTAAGAACTGTAGCTTCGTTAAAGGAATTAAAGGTGAATAATATCATAGCACGTGCACTCGACAACACACACTCCTCAATTCTTAGAGCTATGGATATTAAGAAAATTTTGATTCCGGAGAGTTATGCAGCTCGAATTTTTGCCGAGAAGATACTCTCAAACGATTCAGGAGAGTTATTGTAGAATTTCCGAGAATGGTAGATGTGCAAAAAATAATCCGTTGTCTGATGCATCAGACAACGGATTTCTTACATTTCTATTTTTTATTATATATTTTCTTTATCCAGAGATAATACCCTGTCAGCGGAAGTGTGGCACCCAAAAGTGCTGCCAAGAATGTGAGTATGCGGGTAAAGATTCCGCCCCAACTACCTACGTGAACCGAGTATATCCAACCACGTATCTTACCCGAGTTTGGTTGCTCTTTGTATAACGATACTTTGGTTATCTCGCCATTCTTTGTATCGAATGAGTATTTATCCGATGCTCTTTGGTTTCCAAATTTATTGAATGAGACGGTTGCTGTTCCCTTTGCAATGGTAATCTGTTTAAAAGAGGGATTTTTTTGCGCTACTTCGTCACATATTTTTTGCCAATAGGCAAATTGGTTCTCTTTTTCTCTTTTGCCTTTTCTCTCTTTAATATTTTTATTAGGCTCACTGCTGTTTGTGGTAGATTGTGTTGTCTCTACTCCAAAGAGAGCGTAAAAACCATTTCGGTACCATTGGAACGACCAGGTGAGTCCGGTAAGTGCCATTGCTAACAACAGCAGAAGTGCATATATTCCGCCTGCTACGTGTAGGTCGTACCAAAAGCGTCTCCACCCTTTATTAAACTTAATTGATATATGATTTTTAAGTACCTTTTTATTTCTAGGCCACCATATTACCGCACCCGAGATTAGAACAAACACAAACATAATTGTACTTATTCCCACAATCAATTTTCCCAGTCCAATGCTACCATCCTGAGCTTTTGCGCTACCCATCATCCAACGGTGCATCTTGAACATTACAGAGAAGAACGGCAGGCGCTCGTAATTACCTTTTATATCGCCTGTATAGGGGTCGATGTATAGCGATGCTTTACGTGGTTTCGATAAATTTACCTGATAGGTGCGATTGGGTTCGGGGAATACATTTATCCCTGTTACCTGTATGCTGTCGGGTAGGGTAGAAGATACTATCTCGGCCAATTCTTCAAGCGGTATTTTCTCTCCCTCTATCTTATCGACATAAAAGAGGGTGGGGTTTGCCATTTGTGTAACCTCTTTCTCGAATACAAGCATTGCACCCGAGAAACAGATTAGTGTAATAAGTATTCCAAAAGGAACAGATAACCACAAATGTATCTTGCGAAAACCCTTTTTCATTTCAAGAATTTTTCTATTAACAGTTTGTTATTTCTTTAAATTCAATTTACCAACAGTCTGAATAGATTCTGCTTTTACGGTGAGTCCTTTAACAGCCTGGGCAGTATTAATATCTACCTTGTAGAATGAAGGAAAATCGCCTGTTGTAACATTAATAGGTATATATACGGCACCATCTTCACCGTATGGCTCGCCACCAATGGAGATTCCGTCGGGTAGTCCTGTAATAAGTTTCAGGCTCTTCTTCTCGGCATCGAATATTGCAAGTTCACTGACATCGGCATTTGTTCCGTCGTTAATCATACTTTCGGCTCCATTTTTATAAAGTTGTAACAAGAAACTATTGTCATCGATATACCAACAACGGTATATTGGGTTTTTGTTTCCGAGTTCCTCGATATTTACATAATAATCTTTGTCGAAAGAGGTCTCACCGGCCTTTATGCGAACCACTCCCGAGGGTAGTTTTCCTGTGGTTTTCTTAAGTTCGTCGGTCGAGAGGAATGAACGTCCGTATCCGGGTGAGAAGGCATATACATCGCCATTCTCTGTGGCCCAAATAGTCTGATAATATTGCGAACGACGACGACCGCAGGCAAAGCCAATCTTGTCGGTCTCGGCAATTATCGGTGTCTCGTCGAAACTGTTACCACTGTATATTGCAATATATGCTCTGTCGGGGTACTGTGTGCTTGGTATCACACCTGCTGTGTAAGCACCGCTTCCGCTGCCGCCTGCTTGTGTGGTTATAAGTGAAGGGTCGGTTACCATTTCGGGTGTGTGACTTATTCCGTAAAGGCTCATTCCACCGGGTATTACCGATGTATAAAGGCGGTTGTTTGCCTCTACAATTCCGGCAAAGTGTACCTTCTCGCCATTACCCAAAAAATTCTCGGCATTAACCGATGACTCTCTCTGAGAACCATCTTTCGAGTTCAGATAGTTAAATAGCAGCATCTGAGGATAGTATCCGTTCTCGTCGGCCTTTGATGAGTTTCCTGTTGAGGCGGTGATGATGTTGTCACCCCAAGTACCGTATGTGGTTATTCTATTGTATGTATAGGCATATTTCTCTGTTGGCTGTCCGTTTGCGTTAAGGTAATACGATGCTCCTGTTCCTGCACCTCCTTTGTTATATACCAATGCAAATACGTAGTCCATTCCTTTATATACCCAATAGGTGGCGTTAAGAACCTCGGTTCCGTTACCCTCTACTGTTACCTCACCGCTCTCTAACGACTCGGCTGTTATAAGATAGCTTGCTTCGCCCACGACAGCAGGAATCACATATAGCGATTTTGTATTTGCTTCGGGTGTATGTGGCAACTCGGGTTCGTTACTGTCGCTGCTGCAAGAGCTTAGAGCGAAAATGGTTGCAGCTATGCTGCAGGTATAAAATAGTTTTTTCATAATTATTATTTTTTATTGTTAATATATACTCTTATCTTTCCATAGAAAGCTCGTCCGGCTTTTTGTAGGCTGAAATTATCGTATAGCTTCTCATCGGTGAGATTACGACATTCGAGTGAAAAATTGTATCGTCCATCCTTAACAGAGTAGCTTAGGCTTATATTGTGCGAGAACTGCTCTGGAACTTTTGCTTTGCTGTCGGTATTGCCTATATTTTCCCAATGCAAAGGAAAATCGTGCTGCCAAAATGCATCGTAAATAATATTAAGGCGGCTTCCTTTGGTAAATAGATTTTTTAGGGTTATTGTAGCATCGGCATTGGCAAACAGATAGGGAATATTGGGTAGTCGCACCTTATAGTGCATACTCTCTTGCAGTGTACCGCCTGCAATGTATCGCTCATAATCTCTTGTATCGATGCTGTTGAATGTTCCGCCTACACTGAACCAATGGCTGTAACCGTATCGCATACCAATATTATATCCTTTTGTCTTTACGTGTCCGTGATTCTCGAATATGCCATATTCCAATGCACCAAACTTTCCTATTCCACGCTTAATGTAGTCTTTTGTATCGCGGTAGATGATTCCTCCCTCGATATATACTGTATTCTTGCCGAAACTATTGCTGTAACTTACATTGAAATTGAAATTATTGCTATTCTCGGGACGCAGATTGCTTTTTCCTGCTTCAAGGTCTTCGTCTCCAAAAAGTTCGTCGTTGGTGGGTAGACGATAAGCCTTCTCATACGAAAGTTTAGCCTGTATCTTTTTTGTTATATGGTATGTTCCGGCAGCACCGTATCCCCAGGCACTTACATTTTTCGATAGGTTGATATAGTTTCCTACACCATCGGCCGACTCTGAAACAGGGCCTCGGTTATATTGGTTGTAATACTTTCCAAACAGAGAGATATTCCACCTCTCCGATGGGTAATAGCGGTACGATATTCCGCTTATGTTCTTACGTGTAATCTTTGGAATATCGAAGTTTGTCAGCACAGTTTCAGCTCCCTCGCTTCGGCGACTCGTACGCTCGAAACTGCTGAATACGTGATTAAAGGTAAATGTATGATGCATACCTATGCGATAGGTGAGATTCATCGTAACATTCCAGTTCTTGTTTTTCGACTCGCTCCTTTGGTACGATTGTTCTCCTTTACTCCCTTTGTAGTAGTAGTCTCCTTTCCAATTATATGCCAACGACGATGTGTCAATATTATTTGTAATATTGTGGTTATAATTGGCAGTTAATTTAAGGTTCAGATTATCAATAAAAAGATTACGTTTGAAATATTCGAAGGAGGGTATTATGGAGTATCCTTTTCTATGCTTGTCGCCAAAGACAGTCTCCTGATATACTCCCGTCTGAATCTCTTTGTAAAAGTTTGTATACGCAAAGCTGAGCATAATCCTATCGGCCCATTTTTTATTTACAAAGCCAATTTTTCCTATCAGCGATTCGTTGTGAAAAGTATCGTTGAATCGTTTCAGTCGGTGGATATTGCTTTTGTCAATGGGCGGAAAACGAACCGTTCCGTCGCTGTTTACCTGAAATTCGCGCACCCAATTATGTGTGTAGTAGCTGTTGTCCGAGTAGTTCTGAAAAGCGTTTATCTCGTATGTAAAGCCATTCTTCAGAGTCTGTCCGAAATTGGCATAACTCTTGTGTGTGTTGAACGAACCGAATGAGTAGGATGCATCTACATACCAATCTCCACGGTGACGGTTTGTAACGATATTTACAATACCTCCCAATGCGTCCGAACCAAACTCTACAGGTACTACTCCCTTGTATACCTCTATTCTTTTTGCATAGTTTATGGGTATATTGTTAAGATTATAGGCTGTCCCTGCACCCTCTTGTGGTACTCCATCTATAAATACTCTTACGTGTTTGCCGCTGAATCCGTCGAGCATTAGCTGCATATCGGAGCCTACTCCGCCGCTTTCGCGTATTTTTACACCCGGAATTTTTATCAGCGCGTCGCTGAGACTTTTGCTGTGGTTGGCTATTTCCCTTGTATCAAGAGCAACAGCGTTGTATGCCGAGTGGTTCACTCTCTCTACTTCGGACGCTACAATTTCAACAGCATCGAGTCTAATATTATCCTCCTTTAGAGTAATACTAAGGTTTAGTTTTTCTCCTCTCTCTATCTGTATATTTTTTTCTTTGCCTTCGTATCCTATTGCCGATACAATCATTGTATAATTATCTACCGGTACCTCTAAACGAAACATTCCATCTTCGTCGGTGATACAGCCATATTGTGTACCTTTAAGAAGTATTGTGGCATAGCTCAGCGGAGTGTTATCCTCGGCAATCAGTTTGCCAATGATGACTCCTCGGTTCCTGAATTTTGTTACGTCGGTATTCTCGGCAAGAGTTGCCAACGGTACAAAAAGCAATAATAGTAGCAGATATTTAATATTCATCTTGCAGTTCGTTATAAATTACGAGTGCAAAGATATTTTACCGTAGAAAGGTCGGCAATACCGAAATATTGCTAATTATTTATATTTTTTTCGCTATATTTTATTATTCTGTGTGTTAAAAAATATTTAGATTCAGTTTCTGCACTATATAGAAACACATAGAGACCACACCGCGCGGTGTGGTCTCTATGTGTATAATAAATTCTTACTATTAATCGAAATGCAGTGTGTGTCCCATTCTGTCGGCCTTTGTGTGCAGATAGCGCGAATTGTGGCTGTTGGGCTCTATTTCGCAACCAATGTTCTCTACTATTTCAAGTCCGTAGCTCTCTAAGCCGATGCGCTTTACGGGGTTATTGGTAATGAGACGCATCTTGTGAACACCTATCTGACGAAGAATCTCGGCGCCTACACCATAGTCTCTCTCGTCGGCCTTGAAACCAAGACATAGGTTGGCGTCTACTGTGTCCATTCCCTCTTCCTGTAGTTTATAAGCCTTCATTTTATTCATAAGGCCAATGCCGCGCCCCTCTTGATTAAGGTATACTATAACACCTTTATTCTCGTTCTCGATGAGTTCCATTGCACGGTGTAGCTGTGCACCGCAGTCGCAACGCTTCGAGCCGAAAATGTCGCCTGTTATACAAGATGAGTGAACACGCACAAGGATTGGCTCATCCTCTTTCCATTCGCCTTTTATAAGTGCTACGTGCTCAAGACCATTAGACTTCTGCTTAAAGGGAATAAGACGGAAGTGTCCCCACTCGGTGGGCATATCGACCTCTTCGCCACGCTCTACGAGCGACTCCTGACGCAAACGGAACTCGATAAGGTCGCGTATGCACACAATTTTAAGACCGTGCTCTTTTGCTATCTCGACAAGCTGGGGCATACGTGCCATAGTACCATCTTCGTTCATTATCTCTATGAGGGCTGCGCAGGGGTTGAGTCCTGCCAGACGGGCAAGGTCTATACCGGCCTCGGTGTGTCCTGCACGGCGTAAAACACCTTTATCTTGTGCATACAGAGGGTTGATGTGTCCTGGACGGGCAAAGGTCTCTGGTTTGCTTGCAGGGTCGGCAAGGGCTTTTATTGTTGCAGCGCGGTCGTCGGCCGATACTCCTGTCGTGCATCCCTCAATCTTATCTACCGTTACGGTAAAAGGGGTACCAAGAAGGCTTGTGTTTGCACTCACCTGAGGGTCGAGCTGAAGCTCGCGGCAACGCGACATTGTGATGGGTACACACAATACGCCGCGGCCGTTTTTAAGCATAAAGTTTACCTTCTCGGGGGTAATCTTCTCTGCTGCTATAATAAAGTCTCCTTCATTCTCGCGGTCTTCATCATCGACCACAATAACAAATTTTCCTTCGCGGAAATCCTCTATTGCCTCTTCTATTGTATTAAGTTTGAATTTCTCCATATATAATTCTGTTACGTTATACTAAATTGTCTTTTTTCATTCTCTCCATAAGTTTCTTTGCTGTCTGCTCGGTTTTTATGAGGTCGCGCAGCAGACGGAACCTATACATACAAGCTCTTATATATATTGCTGTGCCAATGGGGAAGAGTATAATTGCAACTACATTCATCCACTTTTTCTCCAATGGCGATGTTATTGCCTTTGCTGCTATTATAGGCAACATATTAAGCAGTATTATAACCTTTTTATTCTTGCTGTTACCCATCTCCTCGACAAGGGCATCGAGTTTTTCGCTCATATCTACGATAATATCTTCGTTACCCTCTCTGAAGAATATGCGTCCGATAGATGGCAGTCTCTTTAACTTGTTCTTCTTGCGGAAATTGTGAGAGGTATCTATTATCTCCTTAAGTGTCTCGTAGTTTGCGGGGTAGTCGGGGTCGTCGATTATTACCTCTTTAAGAGTAACATTGCGTTTCTCTCTTAGTCCCAGCAACTTGCGGAAGAACTCTTTATAGGCATCCATATTAAGTATTGCCGAGTCTTTGTTCGACTGATAGGTAAACAACATTCCCAAAGGAAAAAGTACCATTGTACTCATCCAGGCTCCTATCCAAATATACCATTCGCCTTCGCGCGCCATTTTATATCCCGAAGTGTTGAATATATAGTAGAGCACGAATGTGGCAACCGAAATTAGCACAGGATATCCCAAACCTCCCTTACGCACTATGGCTCCAAGTGGGGCACCGATGAAGAAGAATATCAAGCAACCGAGCGATAGAGTAATTTTCTCCCACCACACAAGTTTGTGTTTGTTCAGGTCTTTGTCGAGCGAGCGCATTATGTTTTTCTTTATCTCAAGGTCGCTCTTTGTCTGTTTTATTTTTGTAAGTTCGTTACTTTTCCATCTCTTTTTGTCGGCTTTAGTGGCAATATTATAGACACTGTCTACATTTATATATGCCAAATTGTCTTTTGCCATATATGTAGAATCCTCCTTTGTGAAGTCGTTCCTCATCTGGTAGGAGTTTCTCATTGCCGAGCGTAAATTGCTTAGTCCTACGCTGTCGTTGTGCAGGGTGAGCGAGTCGATAGAGTGTTGCAACTGTAGCATATTTTTGCTTGCAGCCTGTGTGTTGAGGAAAGAGCCGTCCTGCATACTGAATCCCCCCTCGAACTCAATCATTACTACCTTTTCGCGATAGCTTTCGCGGCGGTAGGGTACATTTTTGTTCTTACGGTTGTCTTTGTTGTTTATAGGAAGATTCTCGAACAACTCTCCGCTGTAAAGACTCAGAGTGAGGAATCGTTGGTCGTCGCTTGTCACCATCTTTCCCGAGTCGGCAACAAGGATACGTGTCTTGTCGAATCCCTCGCGAAGGTCGTAAATCATTATATTATACAACATTCCCGTCTCTTTGTCTTTCTCCTTAACAAAAAGATTGAATCCCTCTATCTTATCATAGAAAACACCCTCGGGAATCTCAACCTCGGGCGAGGCTTGTTTTATGGAGTAGAGTACAGTATATAATTTCACCTGCGCCTTTGGGCCTATCACATTCTGAAAATAAAATGATATACAACCCAGAATGGCGCACTCTACTACAAGGGGTGCCATAATACGCAACAGAGGTATTCCGGCGGCTTTCATTGCCAGAAGTTCCAATCGTTCGCCAAAATTTCCGAATGTCATAAGGGCGGCTAACAGAATGGCAAGCGGCAGAGCCTGACCAACCAATGTCACCGAGCCAAGAAAGAAGAATTGTGCAAGAACATCAAAGTCGAGTCCTTTACCTACAAAATCATCTACCCACCTCCACAGCAACTGCATAATGAAGATAAAAAGACATATAAAGAATGTTCCCGCCAATAACAGGCTGAAACTCTTTATTATGAAAAGGTCGAGTTTTTTTATACGTAAAAAATCGGGTAGTCGCATAGATACCGTTGTGCTCTCTTATTTTATGTTAGTATGTTGTAATTGTATATTATCTTCCGATAATACACAATACCGTGCAAAGTTAGCATAAAATGTGTGATTTTGCTCCTTATTGACAAAAATTAAATAGCTTAGACCTCTAATATCATAAAAATATTATAAAAAAAGCGCTATCAACGGATGAGATAGCGCTAAATGAATACAACAGATTATAGATAACCTGTTTTTATAAGTCTATAATGTTACCGAGATAGTGTCTTTACATTCCCGATTGTCGCTTTAGATGCTCTATTTGCGAATCCCACAAATCTTTTTGATCGTCAATTTCAGAGGGTTCGGCAAAATCGGTTATATCAAGAGTGTGTTCGCGCGTCATTTCGTTGAATGTTATTCTCATCTCGAAAAACGTGTAATTCTCTTCATCGTCCCATCTCAAGCGAACATATACACCGTTGCGCTGTGCTATGAGTGAAGCCGAACGATGCTCCTCTTTGCCCCAGTAAAAATTAAAAGTCTTACCCTCTATTGATGTTCTATCAGAAAACCACATGGATAAACCGGGTGCTGTTCCAATATAGCGCCATATCATAGCAGCACTTCCTTTTAGAGGATATTCAATGTGAAATTTTTCTTTCTTCATCATTTCGTAATAATATTATATGCAACACTTTAGATTTCGCAAGTTAGCGAATTTTATTAATAAAACCAACTAATACGGGGTAATTGTTCAATTAAATTAAATAAAATTATAATAAGTCGCTAAAAAGCAGTACTGTTTGCACTATTTGGTTTTGTTGGTTGTCTGTCTCTGCTTACTTTACATTTTGATTCCAAAATCCATTATTTGTAGATAAAATGTATTTAAAAATGTGATTAAAATATAATTTTTGAAATTTTATCTTTATTTATTTTGAAGAGATAAAAATAATTAATAATTTGGCAGCGAAAAGATGTCTAACACTTAAATTTTTAGAAATATGAAAATGAAATTTTTTGCGATAGCATTGTTCTCTATGTTTATGTTCTCGGCTTGTTCACAGCAGGGTGGTAACGAGGCTAACAATGCTTCGGCTCAGAAAGTAGAGTGTACAAAGGCTGCTTGTGACAAGGCTAAACATTGTGAAAAGAGCGAGTGCACCAAGGATGCTTGTGATAAAGCCGAAGGATGTAAGAAAGAGTGCGGTAAAGCCGAGTGCAAGCAGGGTGCTTGCGACAAGGCTTCTTGTGCCGAGTGTTGTAAAACCGATTGCAAGAAAACTGAGTGTGAAAAAGCTTGTGACACACCTTGCAACAAGGCCGAAGGTTGCAAAACCGAGTGCAAGAAATAACATAAATACCGATAAGAAAAACGTTATTTAAACAATAGAAACGGACTCTTTTTGAGTCCGTTTCTATTGTTTAAATGTAAATATAATTCTAAGTATGTGATTGTTACTTACTCGATAGGTGTTTTGTGTCTCTAAGTACCAATAGTCCCTCGGGGCCCATATTGAAAAGCAGGTCTATAATACTGAGATTGGGAATAAAACCGTTGCGCTGTGCAAAAACCTGATAATAGGGTTGATAATTAAGATACTTTTCTTTTTCTATCTCTTGCACCGAAGCTAAAGGGCGAAGGTCTGAAAAGTTGTTTTCTATCGATTCTACCGATGTTTTTTCGAGTATCGCAATTTCTCTTTCAAGTCCTAAAAGTTCGCAGACTACATTGTGCAGGCGCATATTGAAGTCGAGTAGAAAACCATCCTTTTCTTCATAAAAATGGGCAAAGTCATCGGCATAATAGTCGAAGAAGGGACTTTTGCGATAGGCACTTTGTATGGCATTCCAATGTTGGTGTCTCCAGTTACCGTGCTCGCTGATGCGTACATCGCGCATTGTTTGTAAATAATTATGAACGACAGGAATGGTTAATGCCTGCGCTCCGTTTTCGGTTGCAATAATAGTACGGTTGCGAAATGTTTGTTTAATAAAACTGCTGTCGGCATCAAGCAGCATCCCCTGTGATGCATATAGTTGTGCATACAGGGGAATGGGTGCAAGGTACAATGGGTGTGATATTATCTGCATTGTCTTATTTGTAATTTCCGACACTACGGAACAGGCGGTTCCAGCGTATCTTGCCGTCGAACCAACCACGATCTTCGTCGAGTGAGAGCCATATAAAGAGCGGTTTTCCGACAATATGGTCTTCGGGAACAAAACCCCAGTAGCGCGAGTCGGCGCTATTGTGGCGGTTGTCGCCCATCATCCAATAGTAGTCCATCTTGAATGTGTAGCTGTTGCTCTCCTTATCGTTTATGTAAATCTTACCATCCTTTACTTGTAGTTTGTTTCCTTCGTAAACAGCTATCGGACGTTCGTAGATAGGCAGGTTCTCGAGTGTCAGCTCTATGCTCTCTCCTCTTTTGGGTATCCATACAGGACCGTAATTGTCGGCAGTCCATTTGTAGTTGGCGTTAAGAGGGTAGGTGTAGTCGTTGGGGTTCTTGAATGGTTCTATCTTGTCGACAATCTTGGTGTAGCTTGCCAATTTGTCGCGTGTAGCATTTGTCAATGGCAGGCACAGCAACCCTTTACCACAGTTGCCATCGCTGATGTCTTTTTTGCTAATACCAAGCTCGTGGCGCACTCTTTCGGGAATATTGGCTTTCAGCTGCACCCAATAGTTGAACTGTACGTTGTCGGGCTCTTTTGTAATCTTGCCGTTGAGATAAATCTGTTTATCCTTTATCTCAAGTACATCACCGGGGAGTCCCACGCAGCGTTTAACATAGTTCTCGCGTCGGTCGACGGGACGCCATATTTTTTCGCCGTATATGTGCTTGTTCTCCTCGATGTATTCGCTTCCTGCAGCGTAGTAAAGGTTGTAAACAGCACGTTGACGTTCTATGCTGAGGCTGTCCATTGGCGCTGTATTGGGATAGCGCTCGGCACCTATAAGGTAGCACTCTTTGTAGTAATCGATAATCTGAGGATTGGTTGTTGCGGTATCTCCGGCCGGGTAGTTAAATACCACAATGTCGCCAAGCTCTATATCTTCGAACCCGGCAACACGCTCATAATCCCATTGGATGGCATCGATATAACTCTTGCCGCCGGTGGGCAGTGTGTGCTGTGTAAGAGGCATACTAAGCGGAGTGTTTGGCTTGCGAGGGCCGTAGTTGGCCTTGCTAACAAAAAGATAATCGCCTACCAGCAGAGATTTCTCGAGTGACGATGTTGGGATAACATAGTTCTGAAAAAAGAATTGGTTTACGAAATATACAGCAACAAGTGCAAATACAAGCGCATCAACCCAACTCATTACATTACGCAAAAGTTTGTTCTTTGAGTTCTTCCACCATCCCCACGGGATAAATTTTGTAGTGTAATTATCGATAATAAAGGGGATTGCAAGTAGCCCCAACCAACTTTTCACCCAAACGAGGAAAAGAAGGTAAAGTGCCAGCACTACCGATAGTTTTATAAGGTCTTTGCGTGTAGGTTTTCTCATAATTCTATTTTTTATGGTAGAAACGTACTTTCTGTTGCCTATATTGTTTTTAGTGTGTTAACTTTTTTAAAAATCGAACAAGTCTTTCATTCCTAAGAAACCACTGTGCTCCTGTAGGTACTCGGCTGCAAGAACTGCACCAAGTGCAAAACCGCTGCGGTTTTTCGCGTCGTGGGTGATGGTAATTGTATCGGCATCCGATGTGTAGCTTATCGAGTGTATGCCTGGAACCTCGTCGCGACGAATGGCGTTTATGCGAAGCTCGTCCTCGGCAGCGGCCTTTCCTTTTGTTATGCTGCCGTCGGGGTTTACAACGTCGCCCAGAATCCACGAACTTTTTCGGTCGAGATTTTCAATTATCCCCTCGCCAAGAGTGATTGCTGTTCCACTGGGAGCATCTAATTTGTGAATGTGGTGAGTTTCTTCCATAGTTACCTCGTAGCCGGGGAAGCGGTTCATAATTTTTGCCAAATAGCGGTTCACTGCCGAGAATATTGCCACACCGAGGCTGAAATTACTCGACCAAAAGAGGGTTTTTCCATCTTCGTTGCACAGGCGACGCATCTCCTCTTCGTGGTTGTGAATCCATCCGGTACTGCCGCTGACAACTTTCACTCCTGCCTTCATTGCATCAATACAATTGTTATATGCAACTGCAGGTGCTGTAAATTCTATTGCAACGTCGGCCGATGCAAATGCAGGGCCGAATATGTCGTCTCGGTTCTCTATATCAATTATCGAAACAATCTCGTGTCCTCTCTCAATGGCAATCTTTTCGATGGTCTTGCCCATTTTACCATATCCTATAAGCGCTATTTTCATATAAATAATTTTTATTACGGTGCGAAGATAGCTATTTTTTTGTTCTCTTGTCCGTTTTTACGTGAAATAGTGTTACCTTTGCGACTCTAATTATAAATATCGCGCGGGCGTATTATAAATAGCGCGGTGTTTTACTTTGAATAATAACGTAAAAAGATAAAACTCAATGGAGAAGAAATTTAAAAGAACTTTGGTTACATCGGCGTTACCTTACGCAAACGGCCCTGTGCACATCGGTCACCTTGCCGGCGTATATGTTCCAGCCGATATTTATGTGCGTTACCTGCGTCTTAAGGGCGAGGATGTGCTGTTTATTGGTGGTAGCGACGAGCACGGTGTGCCCGTTACAATCCGCGCCAAGAAAGAGGGTATTACACCACAGGATGTGGTCGACCGCTATCACAACATCATTAAGGAGTCGTTCGAAGGATTCGGAATATCGTTCGACGTATATTCGCGCACAACATCCGATACTCACAAACAGCTGGCATCCGACTTTTTCCGTAAGCTCTATGACGATGGAAAGTTTGTGAAGATGGAGAGCGAGCAGTATTACGATGAGGGGGAACAGCAGTTCCTCACCGACCGTAATATTCGTGGCGAGTGCCCACGTTGTCACGCTGCCGACGCATACGGCGACCAGTGCGAGAAATGTGGTGCTACACTCTCTCCCGACGAACTTATCAATCCCTATAATGCCGATTCGGGCAATCCTCTTGTGAAACGCAAGACAACTCACTGGTATCTTCCCCTTGACCAATATCAGCCCTGGCTCGAGCAGTGGATTCTTAACGAGCATAAGGAGTGGCGCAGTAATGTATATGGACAGTGTAAGAGTTGGCTCGATTCGGGCCTGCGCGAGCGTGCTGTAACACGTGATCTCAGTTGGGGAATTCCTGTTCCCGTAGAGGGTGCCGAGGGTAAGGTACTGTATGTGTGGTTCGATGCTCCCATCGGTTACATCAGTAACACAAAAGAGCTGCTGCCCGACACTTGGGAGCAGTGGTGGAAGAGCGAAGATACACGCCTTGTGCACTTTATTGGAAAGGATAATATTGTGTTCCACTGTATTGTGTTCCCCTCGATGCTTAAGGCGCACGGCGATTATGTGTTGCCCGACAATGTACCCAGCAACGAGTTTTTGAATCTCGAAGACGATAAAATTTCTACTTCGCGTAATTGGGCTGTGTGGCTCAACGAGTATCTTGTCGATTTCCCCGGCAAGCAGGATGTACTGCGTTACGTGCTCACCGCAAATGCTCCCGAGACAAAAGACAACAATTTCACTTGGAAAGATTTCCAGGCGCGTAACAATAATGAGCTTGTAGCCGTATACGGTAACTTTGTGAACCGCGCACTTGTGCTCACAAAGAAATATTTCGATGGTAAGGTTCCCGCTTGTGGCGAGATTACCGACTACGACAAGGCTATTATCGAGGAGTTTGTAAATGTGAAGAGTGAAGTAGAGAAACTGCTCGACCAGTTCAAGTTCCGCGAGGCGCAGAAAGAGGCGATGAACCTTGCACGCATCGGTAACCGCTATCTTGCCGAGACCGAGCCGTGGAAGCTTGCCAAGAGCGACCTATCGCGTGTGGCAACAATCCTTAATCTGTCGCTTCAGCTGGTAGCTAATCTATCTATAGCATTTGAGCCGTTCCTCCCATTTAGCAGCAAGAAGCTGCGCAGTATGCTCGCATACGAGGAGTTCAAGTGGGAGAATCTTGGTCGCACCGACCTTCTGCCCGAGGGACATACTCTTGGCGAGGTAGTCCTTTTGTTCGAGAAGATTGAGGACGATGCTATTCAGGCACAGCTCGACCGCCTTGCACGCATCAAGAAAGAGAATGAGACTGCCAACTATAAGGCTAACCCTGTGCGCCCCAACTGCACATTTGACGATTTTCTTAAGTTGGATATGCGTGTAGGAACAGTGCTCGAGTGCACAAAAGTTCCCAAAGCCGATAAATTACTGCAATTTAAGATTGACGATGGATTGGAGACACGTACAATACTTTCGGGTATTGCCAAGCATTTTAAACCCGAGGAACTTGTGGGTAAGCAGGTGTGCTTCATTGCCAATCTGCCGCCCCGAACAATGCGTGGCATTGTCAGCGAGGGTATGATTCTTAGTGCCGAGGATAACGAGGGTAAGTTGTCGTTACTCACTGTTGAGCCTAAGGCTAAACCCGGAAGCGAGATAAAGTAATTCACACGCATTATGAGCAGCAGTGCAGGTGGTAATCTGAAGAGTGCCGTCGCCAAAGGATTCCTTTGGGGCGGAATGAGTAATGTCGTCTGCCAACTGCTGAACCTCTTTATCGGTATATTTTTGGCACGCATCCTGGGGCCCGACGACTACGGGCCCGTAGGGATGCTTGCTATTTTTTCGGCTATAGCCGGTTCGTTGCAGGATAGTGGCTTTGTAGCCGCTCTTGCCAATCGCAAACAGGTTACCCACGACGACTATAATGCAGTCTTTTGGTTCAATATTATTGTATCGGGGGTAATGTATGCGATACTTTTCTTCTCGGCTCCGCTTATTGTCGATTTTTTCGACGAGCCGTCGCTATTGTGGCTGTCGCGATACATTTTTTTAGGCTTTGTAGTTGCAGGATTCGGAATAGCACCATCTGCCTATCTCTTCCGCGAACTAAAGGTTAAGGAGCGCTCTATCGCACAGATGCTCTCAATAGTGGTGTCGGGTTCTGTGGGAATTATTCTTGCTATAAACGGATATTCATTCTGGGGAATTGCCACACAAAGCATAATGTATGTGCTTGTGCGCAGTACAGTGTGTTGGTGGTTCACCCCGTGGCGACCAAGTTTCAGGGTTAATTTTGCACCTCTTCGCTATCTGTTTGCATTTAGCTACCGACTGCTCATCACAAATATTTTTCTTAGGATTAATTGGAATATATTCTCTTTTATTCTTGGAGGAAACCGACACTACACGCGTGTAGACGTTGGAAATTACACTAAGGCAGCCGAGTGGATGTGTATGGGAAGCGAAATTGTGAACGGAATGGTGAATAACATTGCGCAACCAGTGCTTGCCAAAGTTGCCGACGATGGCGAGAGGCAGCTGCGCGTGTTCCGCAAGATGCTGCGTTTTACTGCCTTTGTCTCTTTTCCGTTGTTGTTCGGACTTTCGTTGGTTGCTCCACAGATAATTGTAATTGCAATAACCGATAAGTGGATTGAGAGTGCTTATATGTTACGTGTACTTGCTTTGTGGGGCGCTTTTATGCCGGTTCAGTCGATGTTTACCAATCTGCTCATCAGTCGTGGTTGCTCGGTTGTTTATATGTGGGGGACGGTGATACAAGGTATCATAGTGCTTTTGCTGCTTGTTGCAATGGCTCCTTGGGGTATACAAGCAATGATGTTTGCGTATGTCCTGTTCAATATTCTGTGGCTCTTTGTATGGAGACACTATGCAGGTGTCGAGATTGGTCTCTCTATTCCTATGTTTCTGCGAGATATGTTCCCATACGCGCTGCTCTCGGCTGCTATAATGATGTTTACCGGTTATATAACCGGCTCTATCGAAAATATATATCTTTTGCTGCTGTCGCGTATAGCTGTGGCTGCAACACTTTATATTGTTATACTTCTGCTTATGCGCAACGACGAGCTAAGCGAGGTGCTGGATTTTTTAACCCGCAGAAAACGCAAAGAATGATATTACTATGAAAAAGATTCTTTACGATAATCAGATGTTTACGTTTCAGCGTTTCGGAGGTGTCACGCGCTATTTTGCCGACCTTATGTATAACCTCCCCAACGATGAATTCCGCTCTTCGATGCCAATGAGGTTTTGCGAGAATCACTATGTGACTGTTACATACGGTCGCAAATATCCCTCTCTCTCTTTCCCAAAAAACTACCGTTGGCGTCGACGTATCTATCAACTGGCAAATATGACATATGCGTGGAATGCTGTGCGTATGTGCGATTACGATATTTTCCACCCTACATATTACAACCCCTATTTTTTAAGTGCGGTAAAAAGACGTAAAAAACCATTTGTGCTTACCATTCACGATATGACTTTTGAACGTTACCCGCAAGATGTACTCATCTACGACCGTACAATACCGCATAAAAAACGCCTCATAGCCGAGGCCGACCACATAATTGCCGTAAGCGAGAATACCAAGCGCGATATTATTGAACTTTTGGGTACCGACCCCTCTAAGATTAGCGTGGTACATCACGGATACCGTCCTATTGCCGAGGCGGCTCCGCAGCTGTTCGACCGCTACGTGCTGTATGTGGGCGAGCGCAAAGGGTATAAGAACTTCTTTCCCTGGCTCTCGGCAGTGCGTCCGCTTCTTATGGCCGACCCTACGCTGAGAATTGTCTGCACAGGTAATCCATTCTCGGCAGCCGAGATAAAATTCTTCAATAAATGGAATGTTACCGACCGACTGTTGCATATATCGGCGAATGACGAGCAGATGGCGTCGCTCTATCGCTATGCGCTTTGCTTTGTCTTTCCGTCGCACTACGAGGGCTTTGGAATACCCATCCTGGAGGCATTTTCCAACGGATGTCCCGTCTGTCTGAGCGATGCAAGCTGCTTCCCCGAGGTGGCAGGTGATGCTGCACTTTATTTTAATCCTAACGATGCACAGTCGATGCAGGATGCGCTGCACGAGCTTATCACAAGCAGCACTCTGCGCAGCGAACTGAGCCTCAAAGGAAAAGAGCGTGTACGCGAATTTTCGCTCGAGAGAATGGTCGAGGCTACCTGCAACGTCTACCGTAAGTTATGATAAAAAAAGAACCTTTTTACCGATGAAAATAAGCCGTTCCGAAATATCACGTTTATGGCCCATTGCCAAGCGACGCGCAGGTGCAGCCATTGTCCGATGGGTGCAGCGTCTCTTCTCGGGTGAGAAACTACTTAAGGATGTCTTTAAGCGTCGACGCGATAGGCGTGTGCTTTTGTGTCATCTGCCCGAGGCTTTTGCATCGGACAAACTACCAAAATATCATTCTAACCTCACCGAGTGTTATGTGGCAGCACGCTGTTTCGACCGTTTGGGTTACAGTGTCGACTGTTCGTCGCGTGGCAATGAGGGTGTCGATTATTCGCCCTACGAGATTATATTCGGAATAAACGGTAATGCTTTTCTTGGCTCTTTTGCTGCTTGCAAAGAGAGTGAACCGCTTAGAATTTTCTACTCGGTGGGTGCGCAGATGACCTATAATTTCAAGGTAACGGCACAGCGTAATATTGCTTTTCACGAGCGTCACGGATTGTGGTTGTTAGGCTCGAACAGATATATTCCTGCCAGCGGAATGAACTACTATCAGGCGCATTTTGCCGATGCGGTAATATGTCTTGGCGATAGCCCTATCTTAGAGCCATTCTTACTCGACGATGCCCGCAGCGACCATTACCGCTCTCTGTCGGCATTTTACTTTAAGGTTGCCGAGCCCGACAAAGAGAAGGATTTTTCGAAATGTAGAAAGAATCTTCTTTGGTTCGGTTCAATGGGGCTTCTTCACAAAGGATTGGATATTGCAATAGATTTTGCAGTCGCTTACCCCGATTATACACTGCACATCTGTGGAGGTAGCAGTTCGGAGAGAGATTTCTGGCGTTATTATAATCCTATTGTCGAAAAGGCTCCGAATATACATATACACGGCTTTGTGGATATTGAGTCGCCCGAGTTTGTCGCGCTGCTCGATGAGTGCGGTATATTGTTGAACCCGTCCATTAGCGAGAGTGGCGCGGTGGCAGTGCTGAATGTTCTTGGTAATGGTGTGCTTATGCCTGTCTATAGTAGTGGAACGGCGCTTGACCTATCTGATGTAGGTGTAGAGGTTCCGCAGGTTAGCTATGAAGATTTTGAAAAAGCGCTCTTAGGAGTCGAGACTATGAGTGACGATGATATTGCAACAAAGGCGTGGGCGGCGCATCGCAGAATTCGCGATGGATATACGCTTGCACAGTACGAAGAGAAACTATATAACCTTATATGCGAAATAATAGATAAAAAGGATAAAAAATGAAAAAGATTCAGTTGAAACAGTGGCTGCCTCATTGTGCGGCAGTGCTCATTTTCCTTGTGCTCACTCTGGTCTATTTTGGGCCTGTGTTGCAGGGGAAAGACCTTATGCAGGGTGATGCCATAAGCTCGCAGGGATGGGGTAAGGATGCAAAGGATTATCACGAGGAAACGGGCGATTATGCCTATTGGTCCAATGCAATGTTCTCGGGAATGCCCTCGAATTACACATTCTCGCCACAGCCAGTAAATATCTTCGAGGCTGCCGATAAGGTGCTTACTCTTGGTCTGTTCGGAGCATCGCGCCGACATGTTGGAGCAATATTCCTTACATTCGTATGCTTTTATATCTTCTTACTGTCGATGGGGTGTAAGTCGTGGCTCAGCGTGGCAGGTTCCATTGCTTACACGCTCTGTTCCTATAACTTTATAATCATTGGTGCGGGACATATGAGTAAGAGCCTTGTGATGGCAACGATGGCTCCCATTATAGGTGGTGTAATACTCTGCTATAGGGGTAAACTGCTTAAGGGTGCGCTCATTACACTCATCTTCTCGGGATTGAATATCTATTGGAGTCATCAGCAGATAAGCTACTATCTGCTTCTTGTTCTCGTTATTCTTGCGCTTGTCTATCTTGTATATGCTATAAAAGATAAAGAGTTGAAGGGGTATTTCAAAGCGACAGGGGTGCTTCTTGCTGTTGCTGTCCTGGCGGTTCTTCCCGCGCTTGGTCAGCTTGTTCCCTCGGCCGATTATGCCAAAGATACAATGCGTGGCGGTGCTGTGCTTAAACAGGCCGAGGATAAGGCGAGCACAGGACTCGATATAGACTATGCCTATCAGTGGAGCTATGGTGTGGGTGAGACATTTACTCTGCTTGTGCCCAACTTCTACGGTGCAAGTTCGCACTATAACATTGGTACCGACTCGGAACTGTATAAGAGCCTTGCTCCCAAAGTTGGTGCTGTTCAGGCACGGCAGATTTGTGAGTCGGCTCCCACCTATTGGGGCGACCAGCCTTTTACCTCGGGTCCGGTGTACGTTGGTGCTATTGTGTGCTTCCTGTTTGTATTCGGATTAATTGTTGTCAAAGGGCGCGAAAAGTGGTGGCTCCTTGCTGCAACAATTCTTTCGTTTGTAATGTCGTGGGGAAAGAATTTTCTTGAAGTCAACGAGTTTTTGTTCTATAATCTGCCTCTATACAGTAAGTTCCGCGCTCCCTCAATGGCGCTTGTTATTGCGTCGGTGACAATGGTTGCGCTGGGAATTATTGCCGTACGCAGGCTCATCGTTGCCCGTCGCGAGAATAATACCGCTGAACTTGCCAAGATGCAACGTGCTTTGTTCATTGCAGGTGGAATAACAGGCTGCATCTGTCTTATGTTGGCTCTATTTAGTGGTTCAATGTTTACATTTGAGTCGGCTGTGGATGCACAGCTTCCCCCCGTGCTTTTAGAGCCTCTTATAGCCGACCGCGAGGCTATGCTAAGTAGCGATGCTTGGCGTTCATTGGGCTTTATTGTGGCTGCTATGCTGTTACTCTATGGTTATCTGCGTTTCTCATTTAAGTCGCAGTATCTATCTATGGTATTGGGATTGCTTATGCTCATCGACCTTTGGCCCGTAGACAAACGTTTCCTTTCGTATGACGACTTTATGCCAAAGAGAAAGAGTACCGAGATTCGTCCTACCGAGGCCGACCGTCTTATTCTGCAAGACAAACACCCCAACTATCGTGTGCTTAATCTTGCTACAAACACCTTCAACGAGTCTTATACCTCGTACTTCCATAAATCGGTTGGAGGATATAGTCCTGCCAAGCTGCGTCGCTATCAGGATATTATCGACCACTATTTTGCAAAAGGTATCAACTTCGGCATAATAAATATGCTTAACGTAAGATATATTATAGTACCGCAGAAGGGTGGTAATGAGGTTCAGCGTAACCCCGAGGCGATGGGTAACTGTTGGTTTGTCGATAGGGTAGAGTGGGTCGACAGTCCCGATGCAGAGATTGCTGCTATTGCCGATTTCAACCCATACGAAAAGGCTTTTGTTGATAAGGAGTGGCTATCGGTAGTGAGTGGTGCCGATGCCTATAACAATGCTGTCGATAGTACTGCCTACATACGAATGACCGAGTACAAGAACCCCGGTAATATTCTGTACGAGAGCTACTCGCCAAATGCGCAAATGGCTCTATTCTCCGAGGTATATTACAAAACCTGGAAAGCATTTATCGATGGCAAAGAGGTTGAGCCACTTCGTGCCAATTACATTCTGAGAGCACTGCCTGTGCCTGCGGGAAAACATACTATAGAGTTCCGTTGTGTCGACGAACTGATGATAAAGTCGGGTAAATGGTCGCTCTACGGCTCTATCCTTGTCGGTATTGTTATTCTGCTGCTATCTGGTACTATTATTTATAAAAAAATAAAGAAGAGTGAAGCCTAAGTTTTCAATTATAACCATTACTTATAATGCAGCGTCGGTAATTGAACCTACGTTGGCGAGTGTGGCTGCACAGAGCTATAGAAACTTCGAGTATCTGCTCATCGACGGTGGCTCCACTGATGATACGGTGGCAAAGGCAAAAGCCTCGGGCATTGAGTTTGCCCATATTGTGTCGGAGCGTGACAATGGGTTGTACGATGCAATGAATAAGGGAATAAAATTGGCCGAGGGAGATTATCTGTGTTTCCTTAATGCCGGCGATGCCTTTCACTCGTCCGATACTCTCGAGAGGATTGTTGCTGCAATTCCCGATGGCAACTCCTTGCCCGATATTCTCTATGGCGAGACAGCCGAGGTTGATGAGAAACGCTGTTTTGTGCGTATGCGTCGACTGAGCGTCCCCGAGAAACTGCATTGGAAAAGTTTCAAGCAGGGAATGTTGGTGTGCCATCAGGCTTTTTATGCGCGTCGCGACCTTGCACCGCTGTACGACCTTAAGTACCGTCTCTCGGCCGACGTCGACTGGTGTATAAAAATTATGAAGCGCTCAGAAAATATGGTAAATGTGGGCTTCACTGTAGTTGATTATTTGCAAAATGGATTATCTTTGCAAAATCACAGGGCATCGCTCATAGAGCGCTTTAATATAATGTGCAGGCACTACGGAGTTTTTTCCACTGTGATGCACCACATTTGGTTTGTGCTTCGTGCTGTGATAAAGAGATAGAACTAACCTTTTAAAATAATAAGATATGTTTGCAAAAGAGACTTATATCAACCGCCGACGCGTGCTGAAAGAGAGCGTAGGCAGCGGAGTGTTGCTGTTCTTGGGTAATACCGAGCTTGGTATGAATTATGCCGATAATATTTACCATTTTCGTCAGGATTCAACCTTCTTGTACTATTTTGCATCGGATTACTCGGGTCTTGCAGCTATTATAGATATTGACGAGGATAAGGAGATTATCTTCGGTGACGAGCTTACCATAGATGATATTGTGTGGACGGGAGTGCAGCCCACCATCAAGGAGAAGAGCGAGAGGGTTGGAATTACGCTCACTCGTCCTATGGCCGAGCTATCGACCTATCTAAAGGCTGCGCAGGCAAAGGGACAGACTATTCATTTCCTTCCTCCTTATCGTGGCGAGCATCGCGTGTGGTTGCAGGAGCTTTTGGGCATACATCCCGCAGCACAGGATGCAGCGGTGTCGATGAAATTTGTAAAGGCTGTAATAGCACAGCGTAACTACAAGAGCGAAGAGGAGATTGCACAGATTGAGGAGGCTGTGAACGTTTCGGTGGATATGCACTGCGCTGCTATGCGTGCTGTTCGTCCCGGTGTTACCGAGGCACAGATTGCAGCTGTTGTGCAGGCCGAGGCTGCAAAGCACAATTTCGGTCTGTCGTTCCCCATTATCGCTACAATAAACGGGCAGACACTGCATAATCACGCTTACGGCACAACACCGCTAAAGGATGGACAGATGTTCCTGCTCGACTCGGGTTGCGAGAATGCTATGCACTATGCAGGCGACCTCACCACTACAATGCCTGTCGGTAAGAGTTTCACTACGCAGCAGCGCGAGGTGTGCAACATCTTGCGTCGCGGACATCTTGCTGCGCTCGATGCATTGCGTCCCGGAGTAGAGTATCGCGAGGTTCATCGCATCGTTCTCACCGAGATAGCAAAGGGAATGATAGACCTTGGACTGATGAAGGGCGACCCCGCCGAAGCTGCCGTGGCAGGTGCGGCTTGTATGTTTATGCCTCACGGTCTCGGTCATATGATGGGTCTTGACGTTCACGATATGGAGAATTTCGGCGAGGTACACGTTGGATACGAGGAGGGACGCTCGAAGAGTACTCTCTTTGGATGGAAGTCTCTGCGCCTTGCTAAGGCTCTTGAACCGGGATTCGTCTTTACCGTAGAGCCGGGAATTTATTTTATCCCCGACCTTATGGACAAATGGCGTGCCGAGAAGCAGTTTACCGACTTTATCTGCTACGACAAACTCGATGCTTGGCGTAATTTCGGCGGTATCCGTAACGAGGAGGATTATCTTGTCTTTGAGGGTGGTGCTCGTCGTCTGGGTAAGTATAAGCCTATGTCGCCCGAGGAGATTGAGGCCGAGCATAATAAATAAATTATTACACTTAATAAAAGGAGAGGTGTGCCTTGTGGGGTGCACCTCTCTGTTCCAATAGCAATGAGCAAAAAAACGAAATTCGGAAACCTGCCCTGGATAGCCGCACTGCTTGTGATAGCTGTTGCGGTGTTTGTGTTTGTCTTTAACCCAAAGCCCGATTTTAACGGTGACAACTGCTACTATTTTGCCAACGCAACATCGCTTGCCGAGGGTAAAGGCTACTCCGATATCTTTGGTGAGCCGACAAGCAATTTTCCTCCGGGTTATCCGTTGCTGATGACTCCGCTGCGTATGGTTACCGACAGCATTGTGGCGCAGAAAGTGCTGAATCTGTGCTTTCTATTTGTTGCGGTTGTGATGCTCTATCTGCTTCTTGTCGGGCAGGGATTCAAACGCTCCCTTGCTTTTCTCGCAGGTGCAGCAGTGCTTGTGACGCCTCATATTCTGGAGTTTTCCACCATAATGATGAGTGAGGCTTCGTGCATACTTTTTATTGTGCTTTCGCTGTGGTTGTATACGCGTCTGCCCGAGGAGGAGGCTCAGATGTGGCGCTCTCCGCTTTTTTATCTCTTTCTCTTTGTGCTTGTCTTTCTCTATCACATACGCACGCAGGCTATTGCTGTTGTAGCTGCATTTATTGCTGCTATGCTGTTAGAGCGTCGATGGCGAGCTGCTGCAGCTACGGTAGTCGCATTTGCGATAGGCTGTCTGCCTTGGATTCTGCGTAACGCTCTCTTGGGTGTTGAGCAGTCGCGATATGTCTCACAGATAGACTTTTCTAAGTTTCTTGACACAGCATATATGCTTCTTTTTAAGGCAATACCCGAGAGTGTAATTCCTTTTATAAATATAAACTATAAAGAGGAACTTTCTGTTGTGTTGTTTTTGTTTGCTGTTCTGTGGTTAGGAATAATTATATATGGTTTCTGTAAGATGGGGCGTTTGCGTGTGCCTTTGTTGCTTATGTTTGTTGCGACAATAATAATAGTATCTTCGCTCGATACCCCCAGCAGCTACCGCTATCTTATTATCCTCTTTCCGCTTCTTACGGCTGCGCTTTTTGTTGGTCTTTGGTCGCTTGGAACGCTGCTGTTTAGGTCTGCAAAGAGGGAATTTCCCGTATGGACTTTGTCGTTGCTTTTCGTTCCAATGTTTTTGCAGACAGATATACTCAGCAAGCACACCATTTGGGGACTGTATGTGTATGGTCGTATGCCCTTGCCTTCGAAATTTCATAACTATCGCGAGGTTAGCCTGCGTCTTGCCGAGATTGACCGTTATGCAATTGTCGCTACCCGTAAACCCGAACTGTTTTACATATATTCGGGTGTAAAGGCACGTTATTTCTTAGAGACTACCGATGAGGCTAAACTTATTGAGAATCTTCTTGATGGAGGTGTGAAATATGTAGTGCTCGACCAATTGGGAATGGATGCAACATTTGAATATCTTTACCCTTGTGTGCGCAACCATCCCGAATTTTTCACTATTCTTGTTACAGTGAAGAACCCCGATACATATCTTCTATATTTCGATAGGGATGGGGCGAGACAATGGTTGAAGCAGTTTGAAAAATAGATAAAAAATATTGGTGTCCGGTAAAACTTTTTCAGTCTCTCATTTAGTCTTGTTTGCTAAATTCAGCCTTTCATTGTTATTTTTCTCCTACTTTTCGTGCCGACGAAAAGTAGGCAAAAGGCTCTGCGCACGAAAATCTTAACGTAAAATGCTCACGATGTTTTTTGGGTGCTGCGGAACTCGCTTCG
>JAGBBX010000007.1 GCA_017938245.1 Bacteroidaceae bacterium | reverse complement strand
TATATTGATAAGATTTCCAAACTATTATTTGCAAAGGTACTAAAGAATAATCAAAATTAAGAAGATTCAGACGAAATAACGTTAAACAGTCCACAAATAGCTTTTAATCCTTATTTTTTCAAATAACAAAGAGATGAATATAATAGAGATAAGAACATCCAATATAAGGTTTTCTATAGAATAACTTGGATGATTTTAGACTTAATTGAAACTATAAAGGTCTAGTCAAGAAAAACAAGCATGGGGCTCTCTCATTATGAGAATCCCAAAACTTAACTCATACTATAAGTCTGTTAATCACAAGAATCACATATCTATTTGCTTTGTGCCAATTGAGGAAACTAAACAGAGAATACCTATAGCAATAGTTCTAAAAATGCTATAAAACAACGATTTATTTTCTATTTTATGCAATACAGAGTTTTTTGTATAAAAACAGACGTTAATACTCTCAATATTTAAAGACAAAAAACGTAAATAAAAATTCGTTCCTCTATTGTGCGTGCACAATAGAGGAACGAATTTAATAGCAAGTTTTATTTTACTTAGCCAATTTCTTTAGGAATTTCTTACGGTTTACCTTCTCGTTATAACTATATTTACCATCGGTTATCTCGTCCAATGTGAAACTCTTGTAAGCAATGGTGTAACCACCTCCCTGTGTGCCGTATGTGTCCTCTTCGTATGCAAAAGCGATTGCTCCATCCTGTTGCTGAATCATTGTAGAATAAGCCGAAGCCTTGTATGTAACCAGGAAACGTCCGTCCCAATCTTTTGCAAGATTCTCGGGAGTATCAAAATCCTCGGCCACTGCAAGCTCTTTATAATAGATACCTACATTGGTACGACCACCGCCAAAGGGCAACGACTGCAAGAGGATATACATATCCTTGCCATCGCTATTACGCTTTACAGGGAGCACAAGTACCTCGCCATTGCAAGAGTTATTGAGTGCTGCAACACCATTGTTCTTTTCGCCCGAGAAAGCGTGTTTGCCCCACTCTCCCTCGGCCTTGGCAGCATCGGTAAATTTGAATATGTTATATAGGCGACCTCCACCACAACGCGAGCTGAGCAGAATTGAACCATCGGGAAGTTCCTCGGTCTTAGGCTCGTCACCACCTGCGGGAATGTGTGCTACATCTGTTCCACCAAGGATATTCCAATTCTTTCCAAAGTCGTCGGAATAGACAACAAAGTTACAGAAGTTGTTATCCTTGTCACGTGCCAACATACAAGCATAGAGACGGTAGTAATCGCCTACTTTTGTGTAACGACTCTGATGAATTCGTCCCGAACCGATGAACATAGATTTTATGGGACCCATAGGAGCATTATCGATGGGAGCATAGAACTGCTCGGTGATAACCTCGGGAGCACTCCAGGTCTTTCCACCATCCTCGCTGTATAAACGAGCTACTTGATTGGGATATTCACGTGTTGCAGCAAAATAGGTCTGGTAGCCACAAACGCAGATTAGAAGCACCCTGTTGCTCTCGCGGTCGGCAACGATACAGGGGTCGCCATAGCCTGCTGTGAGCGAGAGGTTTGGATTATTATCTACTTTTTTACCGTCTCCTGCAATGATAGTAAATACATCGCCCCAGGTTTTTCCATTGTCACTGCTGATTCGCGCGTGAAGGTCGATGTGCCCGAATCCGATATCGGCACGACAGAAACGGTAATCGGCAACAGCAACGAGGTCACCCGATGCTGTTTTTGCAATTGCCGGAATACGATAAGGAATAGCCTCGGAAGTATATGTTCTAAAAAGGTCAAAAGGTTTCTTCTTTGTACCATCCTTCAACCAATCGCCGGCATTGAGCGATGCCACACACACAAGCAACATAAGAGTTGCACAAATTCGATTCAAGTTCTTCATATAATAAGATTTTAAGTATATTCAATTATGATACCACCATACACCAAAAGACAAATTTAATAAAAATTTGGTTTATAAAGCAAATATACGAATTATATATATTATTTTTTTCCATCATACATTATAATTGGCGAAAAATGCTTAATTTAGCACACGATTATAAGGAACAAACAATAATATAAGATTATGGTAATTGCAGTTGACTTTGATGGCACTATAGTAGAGCACAAATATCCCGAAATTGGCAAGGAGATTCCTTTTGCCACAGCTACCCTTAAGATGCTTACAAAAGAGCAGCACCGTCTTATCTTGTGGACAGTGCGCAAAGGTACTCTTCTTAACGAGGCTGTTGAGTGGTGCCGAGAGCGCGGTGTGGAGTTCTACGCAGTGAATAAGAATTTCCCCGAAGAGAATGTCGATAATGATAGAGGATATTGCAAGATTGATGCCGAGCTATTCATCGACGATAGAAATTTAGGCGGCCTACCCGACTGGGGGAGAATATACGAAATGGTTACAAAAGAGAAAACCTGGGCCGATATTTACAGCGAGAGTAGCGAACAGCCTAAGAAGAAAAAAGGTTGGTTCTGGTGATACAAACAATAAAGCGACACCTTTAAACGTGTCGCTTTATTGTTTGTATTATTGTCTTATTCCCGGTTAAAAGATATACATCTCATCTACGCGAAAAAGAGTATGGCGCATCCTCTTCATCTACTCCCCTCTTTTTATTTGGTGTTTCGCTCATTATGGCATCAATGGTAGCACCTTGCATAAGTCTGTCGTGCAAAAGATAGTTACGCGTATACTCTTTACCATCAATATACAAATTTCTGATGTAAATATTATCGTCACTATTTGCCGGTGCATTTATTGTAACAGTATTACCATTTTCCAGATGCATAACAGCCTTTTTGAAAAGCGGGGCACCAAGCACATACTCATTGCTTCCGGGACATACAGGATAGAATCCTAATGCCGAGAATACATACCAAGCCGAGGTTTGTCCGTTATCTTCGTCACCACAATAACCATCGGGAGTAGGTGTATACATACGATTCATTACCTGTCGCAACCAATATTGTGCTTTCCACGGTTCACCGGCATAGTTATAAAGGTATATCATATGCTGAATAGGCTGATTACCGTGAGCATAATTACCCATATTCATAACCGTCATTTCACGTATCTCGTGAATTGGAAAGCCATAATAACTGTCATCGAAATGTGGGGGTACTGCAAAAACGGAATCAAGCATAGAAGCAAACACCTGCTTGCCACCCATTAGATTTATAAGCCCTTGAACATCGTGAAAAACCGACCAGGTGTAATGCCAGCTGTTACCCTCGGTAAAGTTACCACCCCACTTCAATGGCGAGAAATTTGGTTCAAAAGTACCATCTTTACGTTTACCACACATCTGTTTGTATTGCTCATTATACAGATTGCGATAGTTGAGCGCTCTTTTTTCTAATTCGCGAATCTCTTTTTTAGGACGATTAAGAGCCTTTGCCACCTGCAAAATACACCAATCGTTATAGGCATACTCCAATGTACGCGCAGCATTCTCGTGTATGCCGACATCGCAGGGAACATACCCAAGAGTATTGTAATACTCGTGCCCTATGCGGCCTGTGGAGGAGACGTCGGGATGAACATTTCTTGTACCCCACTGCAAACCTTCATATAGTGTCTCTAAGTCTTGCACTCGTACTCCTTTTACAAATGCGTCGGCAAGCACCGATGCCGAATTGTTACCCACCATACATCCGCGATGGCCGGGACTTGCCCACTCGGGGAAGAATCCGCTCTCTTTATATGTGTTTACAAGGCCCTCTTGAATCTCGGCATTAACCGAGGGGTATAAAAGATTCAGCAACGGGAAGAGCGAACGGAATGTATCCCAAAAGCCCGTGTCGGTATACATATATCCCGATAGTACCTTGCCATTGTATGGACTATAGTGCAATACGTTGCCTTGTGCATCAATCTCGTAGAATTTACGTGGGAATAGCAGCGAACGATAAAGACAGGAGTAGAATGTACGCATTTGGTCTACAGTTCCACCTTCGACCTCTACCATGCCAAGGAGATCGTTCCACTGTTTTCGTCCCTCGGCAAGAAGTGCATCAAAACTATTGTCACCAAGTTCTTGCAGATTCAGCAACGCCTGTTCCGGGCTTATGAATGACGATGCCACACGTGCGTGTACCACCTCACCGCGCTTAGTAGAAAAGCCTATCACTGCCCCCGTGTGCTCACTCGATAGTTCAAGAACATTCTCTCTTAACCGAAGCTGTGCGCCTACAGTGTCACTCCCAAAAGTAGATAGATATTCGAAAGGCTTGTCAAACTCTACAACAAAATAGTTGCGGAAATTCTTGGGGACACCTCCGCTGTTGCGTGTCGTGTAGCCTACGATACGTTGTTCACCGGGGAGAATTTTCACGTACGACCCTTTATCGTATGCATCGACCACCACATACGACTGCGCCTCGGGAAAGGTTATGCGGAACATTGCTGCCCTTTCGGTTGGTGTAAGCTCCACCGAAACGTCATAATCGGCAAGGTACACTTTATAGTAGTGTGGCAGTGCCGTCTCTGCCTTATGCGAGAACCAGCTTGCACGCTTTGTCTCGTCGAGCAACACTTTTTCTGTTACAGGCATAATGGAGAACTGACCATAGTCGTTTATCCAAGGGCTTGGTTGATGCGTCTGTTCGAATCCGTATATGCGGTGCGCTGTATATGTGTATTGCCATCCGTCACCCATTTTATTTGTGCGCGGAGTCCAGAAATTCATTCCCCAAGGCCTTGCAATCGCCGGATAGGTATTACCGGCCGAAAGTTCGAAACTCGACTCTGTTCCCATTAGCGGATTAACGTATTGCACCGGGTCTTGCGCCTTGACAACATTCGTAACAACAAATATCATTAAGAGTGGTAAAAGTTTCCTCATAATTAATAAGACAAATACCGATAATAAAAATGGGGTGTGCCACAGTTATCTGTCGGGCACACCCCTATTCTTTTGCCGACATCTTTTTATAGATGTCTGTTTACGTTACATTGCTTATATGTTAAGCCAACTGCTCCTTGATAAACTCCTGCATTGCCTCCTTGTGAGCCTCGACACTCTGCAACAGTTTGAACTGTGCCTTTGAACGTACAAGGTTGTGCTCGGGATACTGTATCTTGTAATATGTATCGCCGTTGATGTAGTCGGCAAGGAAACGTACAGTCTGCATATAGGGGAACAGAGCTGCTGCGTAGGGAAGGTTCTCAATCTCAAGGGGAGTGAGGAAGCACTGAGCCGATTTTAGGTAACCCTTTGTAAATGCCTTGAAAATCTCCATATTGAAGTTTACATTGTTGAGATCCTGATCGTCCTCACGGCCTGTGTTGGCTGCCGAACGGAGGAAGTCACCAAAGTCTGAGAATATGAAGTTGGGCATTACTGTATCGAGGTCTATTACGCACAGCACGTTACCATCTTTGTCGAAGAGAATATTGTCGACCTTTGTGTCGCAGTGGCAGATGCGTTTAGCAAGCTTACCCTCGCGGTGTAGCTGCTCGCCCTTGCACATCTCCTCGGCACGACTCTCTAACTCGTCAACAAGCCACTGTACCTCGGCAAGACGACCTGCCTTATTCTCTTTCACAGCCTCACGCAACTGCCATAGGCGGAACTCCATATTGTGGAAATCCTTGATAGTCTCGCCCAACTCAGCGGGAATATCGGCCAACATTGCCTGGAAGTTTCCGAATGTCTCACCTACAATGTATGAGCTCTCGGGGGTTACACCGCTCATCGAAGTAGTATCGGGGATAAATACCATTATTCGCCAATACTTCTCGCCATCGAAATGGAAATACTTGCCATCCTTAGCGGGAACAAAGCGTAGAACCTTACGCTCAACATCCTCAACACCGGCTGCCTCGTATTTGCCGCGAATGTGGTTTGTCACAGCATTGATATTATTCATCAGCATCTCCACATCGGGGAAGATGGCATTGTTTACGTGCTGAAGTACGTAGTCGGGAGCATCACCCTCGGTTACAACACGATAGGTTGTATTGATAAGTCCGTTACCAAGAGGCTTTACCTCGCCAACAACACCCTGAATGTCGAACTGCGCTACAATTTGCTTAAGATTGTCCATTGGAGTAAATATTTTAAGGTTAGTTTATTAAAATTCTTTCTCTACAACAGTATTTAACATACTGCTACTTATTGCAAAAATATGAATATTTTTATCCAATACAAAATTTTACAATGTATTTTCCACTTTTTTTATAGTAGAAGGTAATATTTGCCTCAGATACACTAATAAGCTGTTTGAATTTTATTGGAAAAGAGTTCTATATTCGCAACTTTCTTTCGGTTTCTTCGAAAAACATCACACTTTTAGGAATATTTTCTTTTTATAAAGGATATATAGCATTGTCCAGCATACTGTTATATATGCAATCCAATAACCTGTTGCATAGAGGTTCTCGGGGAGCATTGCAAGCACACCGCCGAAAACAGTCTTTACGGGTTTATTAAAATCGAGGAACTGCTGCGCAAGATATATTGTTATAGAATTCATTCCAATGACGCGAAAGAACAGTGTCCAACGTTGCCATCTTAACACATCTACGACAAAGTAGAAAATAGCAAACAGCAGAAGTGACCACCCTGCCGCGCAGCACACAAAGGAACTTGTCCAAAGATTTTTGTTTACAGGAAAGAATATTCCCCACAAATAACCAACGACAAGAAGAGATAATGCAGCAAGCAGCATAACAAGACTTTTTTTGTGTCCGCTACCACACTCGCAGCGTACAAACTCACCGGTAAATATTCCGATAAGTGCAGTCACTATTGCAGGCAACGTAGAGAGGATTCCCTCGGGGTCGTGAATTTCGAGATGCAGCTGTCCCGGAAGCAACATACGGTCGACGTAACCAACAATACATCCCTCCATTGAAAAGGAATCGGCTCCGACAGGTGCATCGGGTGCTACAACCAATGCCAATAAAGCCCAATAAAGCAACAGAATCTTTACCGACAAGAACAATGCGACCTTTTTACCAAGCCACAGATATATCAGTGCAGCTACCATCCACGCAAGACCAATGCGACCAAGCACACTGGCATAGCGCAGAGTCTCAAAATCGAATTGCAAAAGTCCGTTATACAACACTCCAAAGAATACTAGCAACAACCCGCGACGAATAATCTTTATAGTTATTTCTCCCTTACTTTTTCGGGCAGACAATTGCTTTGCCATTGAGAAAGGATAAGAGACACCTGCCAGGAAAAGAAAAAGAGGAAATATAAGGTCGTAGAATGCAAGACCGTTCCAAGCCTTGTGTCCCATCTGTTCGGTTACTATGCCACGACATTCATCGGGCAAAAAGGCAGCAAGAGCAAGCAGCAGAGAGCCGCCACCCATTATAAAAAACATATCGAAACCTCGTAAAGTATCGAGTGATAAAAGACGTTCTTCTTTTTTCATTACCGTATTATATTTCATTACCGTATTATATAAAACAAGGTACTCCCGCTCGAGTGAGTGGGAGTACCTAATGTATGTGTAATTATGAAACCATTTTCGGCTCCATAAACAACGGAATAATCATAAATGCAAGAAATACAATCACAGTTACAATAATTGCTATGCGCACTAACCATTTACGTAATTTCTTATTGGCAGCCTTACGTTTTTTTGCTTCACTCTTCTTTGCCATATTATTTCTCTTTAAGGTCGAGTGCAATGTTCAACTCGTCGAGTTGCGAAGGTTCAAGTGCAGCAGGAGCATCAATCATTGTGTCACGTCCCGAGTTGTTCTTGGGGAATGCTATGCAGTCGCGTATGCTGTCGAGACCGGCAAAGAGACTTACCCAACGGTCGAGACCGTAAGCAAGACCACCGTGAGGAGGCGCACCATATTTGAATGCATCGAGCAGCCAGCCAAACTGTTGCTGTGCACGCTCGGGTGTAAAGCCAAGAAGTTCGAACATCTTATTCTGTAGAGCGCTGTCGAAGATACGGATAGAACCGCCGCCAACCTCTACTCCATTGATAACCATATCATAGGCATTTGCACGAACGGCACCCATATCGGTATCCAAGAGAGGAATATCCTCGGGCTTGGGCGAGGTGAAGGGATGATGCATTGCCATATAACGTCCCTCCTCTTCGCTGTACTCGAATAAGGGGAAGTCTACCACCCACAGACACGAGAAGGTGTTTTTGTCGCGCAAACCAAGCTGTCCGGCAACCTCGAGGCGAAGCTCGCAAAGTTGCTTTCTCGTCTTCATCGCATCGTCGCCACTGAGGATAAGGATAAGGTCGCCCGGCTCGGCTGCGAAAGCAGCCTTCATCTGCTGAAGCACCTCTTGTGAATAGAATTTATCGACGCTCGATTTTACATTGCCATCGGCCTCAACACGAGCATACACCATTCCTTTTGCACCAATCTGCGGACGGCGAACAAAGTCGGTAAGAGCATCTAGTTGCTTACGTGTATAGGTAGCAGCACCTTTGGCGCAGATACCACCGATATACTCGGCGCTGTCGAATACTGGGAAACCGTGTCCTTTCATTATATCCATAAGCTCGACAAACTTCATTTCGAAGCGAGTATCGGGTTTGTCGCTGCCGTAGTATTTCATTGCATCGTGCCAAGTGATGCGGGGAAATGCCTCGGTGAGTTCCACTCCACGAATAGTTTTAAAGAGATGCTTTGCCATTCCCTCGAAGAGCGAGATAACATCCTCTTGCTCGACGAAACTCATCTCGCAGTCTATCTGTGTAAACTCGGGCTGACGGTCGGCACGAAGATCCTCGTCGCGGAAACATTTTACAATCTGAAAATAGCGGTCGAATCCCGATACCATAAGCAGCTGTTTGAAGAGCTGAGGACTCTGAGGCAATGCATAGAACTGACCGGGGTTCATACGCGAGGGGACAACAAAGTCGCGAGCACCTTCGGGGGTCGAGCCGATGAGCATAGGTGTCTCAACCTCGATAAAGCCCATAGAGTCGAGATAACGACGCACCTCCATTGTCATCTTATGACGCAGTTCAAGGTTGCTGCGCACACAATCGCGGCGCAGGTCGAGATAGCGGTACTTCATTCGTAACTCATCACCACCATCGGTATTATTCTCTATTGTAAAAGGAGGAGTCTCGGCGCTGTTAAGGATATTAAGCGACTGAGCAATTATCTCGATATCTCCTGTGAGGATATTAGGATTTTTACTCTGACGTTCACACACAGTTCCTGTCACTTGAATGACATACTCACGTCCAAGATGAGAGGCTTTCTCACAAAGTTCGGCATTTACATCCTCACTGAATACAATCTGTGTTATTCCATAACGGTCGCGAAGGTCGACGAAGGTCATTCCACCCATCTTGCGGGTACGCTGCACCCATCCGCTAAGGGTTACCACTTTCTCTACATCGGCAAGTCTTAACTCGCCACAAGTTGTTGTACGATACATACTTATTCTATTATTTTTACTTAATCGGGTTAACTATGGCAATGCATAACAAAAGATGCCACTGCTTCAAGAGCACAAAATTAATGAAAAAAATCATATAATAATATATAAGAGCTGTTTTAAATTCCACCATAGGAGCAGAAAGAGCCGTTATAAATGCTGACAATAAAAGCCGAAAAGCCAAAAAAGTTGACAAAAAGATGAAAAAGAGTCATAAAACAGTGTCATTTTTAGGATTATTAATAGTTTGGCACGGTTTTTGTAAGGAATCTTATATAAAATAATTATGTCAATCAATCGGATGGTATTATCTTCGCCGCCGATTATAAAATACGATTATTCACAACAAGGATTGATTGAGGAGAAAGAAGTTATGAACAATGAATTTTCGCAAAAAATTACCGAGATTGTGTCACAGGGTAAAATAGAGGCTACACGTCTGCACAGCAGCAGTGTCAGTCCCGAACATCTTCTGTTGGGTCTGATTCGCCGTAACCCGGAGAGCACACGTCGCATCTTCGACCGTCTGAATGTAAATATGGAAAAAATCATTAACGATATTGAGATTAGATTAAAAGATTGCAGCACCGACAACCCGGTTAAATCAAATAGCGATATTGAAATGAATATGGACGCTGCAAAGGTACTGCGTTTCACAACTCTTGAGGCTCGTAATCTGAAAGAGAGCGCCAACATAGAGAGTGCCCTTCTCTTGGGTATTTTAAAAGATGAGAACAGTCCTGCATCGGGCATATTAAGGAGCAATAATGTCACATACGACCGTGTACGCGAGGCCATACGCAATAGCAAAGGGGGCGAGATGCCCACTGCCGGATTCGGTTTTACCGACGACGACGAGGAGGACGAAAAGCCAATTCACAATAGCGAAGGAACTAATACAAAAGGCAGTTTCATAGGACAACAGACAACCACAGCATCGACAAATGACACCCCTGTGCTCGACAACTTTGGTGTAGATATGACAAGGGCTGCAAGCGAGGGACGTTTAGACCCCGTAGTCGGACGCGAGAAAGAGATTGAGCGTATTTCGCAGATACTAAGCCGTCGCAAAAAAAACAACCCGGTACTCATTGGCGAGCCGGGAGTCGGAAAATCGGCTCTTGTCGAGGGACTGGCACAGCGAATAGTAGAACGTAAGACCTCACGTATTCTATTTGGCAAACGCGTTGTTGCTCTTGACCTTACCGCTGTTGTTGCCGGGACAAAATATCGCGGACAGTTCGAGGAGCGTCTGCGTTCCATCCTTACCGAGCTTGAGAATAACCCCAATATCATTCTCTTCATCGACGAGATACACACAATCATAGGTGCAGGTTCGACCCCGGGTTCTATGGATGCGGCAAACATCCTTAAACCCGCCCTTGCACGTGGTCAGTTGCAGTGCATAGGTGCTACCACACTCGACGAGTACCGCAAAAGCATAGAGAAGGATGGAGCCCTCGAGCGCCGTTTCCAAAAGGTAATTGTAGAGCCTACAACAGCCGATGAGACACTTGCAATTCTGCGTAATATAAAAGACAGATACGAAGAGCATCACAATGTAACCTACACCGACGAGGCTCTCGAAGCTTGCGTAAAATTAACCGACCGATACATCACCGACCGCAGTTTCCCCGACAAAGCCATTGATGCAATGGACGAGGCCGGTTCACGTACTCACATAACAAACATAAGCGTTCCACAAGAGATTGAGGAGAAAGAGCGCCAGATAGCACTAGCCAAAAAGAGCAAGGAGGAGGCAGCACGAGCACAACAATTCGAAGTTGCCGCCAACCACCGCGACGATGAAAAACGTCTCACAGCCGAGCACAAACAAATGATGGAGAGATGGGAGAAAGAACTTCGCGACAAGCGTCAACGTGTCGATGCCGAAGACGTTGCAAACGTTGTATCGATGATTTCAGGAATACCCCTCCAGCGAATGCAGCAAGATGAGTGGAGCCGCCTGAAAGGAATGCAAAACGAGCTGAACAGCAAAGTTGTGGCGCAAGAGAGTGCTATAGAAAAGTTGTGTAAATCGATACGTCGTAGCCGTGTGGGACTGCAGAGTCCAACAAAGCCCATCGGCACATTTATGTTCCTTGGCCCCACCGGAGTGGGTAAAACACTACTTGCAAAAGAACTTGCCCGATTTATGTTCGGTACTGCCGACGCACTCATACGTATTGATATGAGCGAATATATGGAAAAATTCACCGTTTCGCGCCTTGTAGGTGCGCCTCCGGGATATGTTGGTTACGAAGAGGGTGGTCAGCTCACCGAGCGTGTACGCCGTCGCCCCTACTCTATAGTCCTTCTTGACGAGATTGAGAAAGCACACACCGACGTATTCAATATGTTGCTACAGGTAATGGATGAAGGCCGTCTCACCGATAGCTACGGACGCACAGTAGACTTCCGCAACACTGTGATAATTATGACCTCGAACATAGGCACCCGCGAACTGAAAGACTTTGGAATGGGCGTGGGATTTGCACGCGAAGAGCGCCTGGGCAACAAACAATATTCTCGCGAAGTAATTCAAAAGGCTCTTAACAAACGCTTTGCTCCCGAGTTCCTTAATCGCGTAGATGAGATTATCAATTTCGACCAACTAAGCAAAGAGGCGATAAGCACAATTGTTAATATTGAATTCGCGGGTATTAAGAGACGAATTGAGGAGCTAGGTTACAGCATCACACTCGACGACAGCGCAAGGAAATTCCTTGCCGAAAAGGGATACGATGTACAGTTTGGTGCTCGCCCGTTGAAACGCGCTCTTCAGAGTTATATCGAGGACGAGATTTCAGAGTTATTGCTGGACGGTGCATTACAAAACGGAGATTCTATTCTTGTAGAGCATAAAGAGGGAGAGGAAAAACTCTTCTTCGATATTACAAAAGCTCTATAACAAACAAAAGGATGACTTAAGTCATCCTTTTGTTTGTTATAGGTAGTTTACTTGGTGTAAATGAGTATTTTAATGGCAAACATAACACTGATTTTTGCTTTTTAGTCACCCCTTTATTTGTATCACTACTCTCTACCCTTCTCGTCGAGATAGGAATCTTTAAATCCCAAGAAATAAAGCACGCCGTCGAGGCCTATGGTATTTATCGACTGTTTGGCATTTGCCACAACACGCGGCTTTGCGTGGAAGGCAATACCCAATCCCGCCTCGCTTAGCATTGGCAAGTCATTGGCACCATCACCCACTGCGATTGTCTGCGCAATATCCACTTTCTCGACTTGTGCAATCAGTTTCAGCAGTTCGGCTTTGCGACGACCGTCCACCACCTCGCCAAGATAACGTCCTGTTAGTTTACCATCCTCGCCTATTTCCAATTCATTGGCATAGACATAATCTATACCATATTTCTTTTGCAGATACTCGCCAAAATAGGTGAATCCGCCCGAGAGAATGGCAATCTTATAACCATAGCGCTTAAGCACATACATAAGTCGGTCGACACCCTCGGTGATAGGCAGTTTCTCGGCTATATCCTGCATTACGCTTGCGTCAAGACCTTTAAGGAGAGCGACACGTTCGGTAAAGCTCTCTTTAAAATCGAGTTCTCCGCGCATTGCACGTTCGGTAATCTCCTTCACTTTATCGCCTACACCTGCACGCATCGCAAGTTCGTCGATAACCTCTGTTTGTATTAACGTCGAGTCCATATCGAAACAGATAAGTCGGCGCATACGGCGGTACATATTATCTATTTGGAACGAACAGTCCATTCCCATCTCACTCGACAGACGCAACAGCTCGGACTGAATGAAATTGCGGTCGTGCGGTGTTCCTCGAACCGAGAACTCGATGCAGGCACGTACGTTCTTTTTTGGTTCGGCTACTGATATACGTCCCGAGAGACGGCGAATAGAATCTATATTCAGTCCCTGGTCGGCAATAAGACGTGTCACTGCCTCTATCTGCTGTGCCGAGAGTTTGCGGCCAAGCAGTGTTATGATATATCTGTTCTTTCCTTGTCTGTTTACCCACGCCTCGTAATCATCGGCATCAATCGGGAAGAATTTTATATTTATGCCAATCTCACTTGCCTTAAAAAGCAGATCTTTCATTACGTGTCCCGAGTTCTCTTCTACTACACGAATGAGTATTCCTAACGACAGAGTGCTGTGTATATCAGCCTGTCCAATATCCAATACTGTTACTCCGTAGTGCGAGAGTATCGACATTATAGATGCTGTAAGACCCGGACGATCCTCACCGGTTATTCTTATTAGTATGAGTTCCTTTGCCATTGCTTATATATCTTTATTTGTAATTTTCGATGCTTTTATTGCTTTAAAACAGGTAAAAAAGGACATTTCTTTTTTAAAAAAAATTAATTTCGAGCTAAAAAGTGTAAATAGTTACGCTATATCCGAACTTTTGCATTAATATTGCGTTGTATTAATGTGTTTTTCATAGTAATAGATTAAAACCGGTAGCATCTGCTTGTGAAAGTCGATGCCCGAACGGTCAAAAGCGTTTGCCCGGATAAGCCGCCCTACTCCCCTTGGGGCGGCTTTTTTATTTCTATTACTCAACACTCTATTTTACCTTTGCCATAAATCTCTCGGCATCGACTATAAAGCGTACGTGTGTACCCTCACCTATTACACCCGAGGAGTCGTGTGCCACAAGTTCAAATGACAATTTACGTCCATCAACAGCTACAAGACGTGCCGTAGCACTAACATCCTGCCCCATTCCACTGGGACGGGTGTGCTGTATACTTATTGCACCGCCTACAGTTGTGCTACCCTCGGGGAGCGAGGGGGCAACAGCCATCATTGCAGCATTCTCCATAAGTGCCACCAATGCGGGAGTGGCAAAAACCATAAGATTACCCGACCCCATTGCAAGAGCACTTTTCTCCTGTGTCACCTCGGTTGTTGCCGTATATGTAAGTCCTGTTTCAAGCATAATTATTAAGTTTATAGTGTGTTATCAACAGCTGCAAATATACAATCAAACGAGCGAGAAATATCAAGCTTGCTTGAATATTTTTCAATGCGAGCAAAGAATATATTCGAGGTTTACCGCAAATATAGTGACAAACGAACGGAAAATATCAAGCTTGCTTGAATATTTTTCAATGCGAGCAAAGAATATATTCGAGGTCATCTCAAATATACAATCAAACGAGCGAGAAATATCAAGCTTGCTTGAATATTTTTCAAAGCGAGTGCAGTATATATTCGAGGTTTACTCCAAATATACCTATAATATATATAATATAACGAACAACCGAGGTAACTTTTTTTGTTATCTATAAAAAACTATGGATGCAAATTCAATTGCCAAAGGAATAATGTTGTGGATAAAAGGCTCCCTCGAGAAAATGGGGCTGCACGAGAAATGGCTCGATAAGGTTGAACCTATTATATACATTTTCATAATAGTAGTTGCAGCATTTCTTATTGCCGAAATCGTCTACCGCATTGCACAGTTTACGCTGTGGCGCATACAAAAGATGCGTGAATACACCTTTCTCCTAAAACTGAGCGAACATAATGTACTGCGCAAACAGACATCGATATTGCCACCTCTTATTATGAATGCGCTGTTGCCAATGATATTCAGCAACAGCGCTACAATGCTGCACTATATGCAGATGTTAGTGTGGATATATTTCATTGTTATGCTCACCCGCGCCATAAACAGCCTTATAACAGCTATTGGCGAGACAGCTTTTCGGAACAGGAAATTACAGAACCGGCCTATAAAAGGGTTTATACAGGTAGCAAAAATTATCGTCTACATAATTATGACAATATTGGTAATATCTGTTATTACCGATAAATCGCCACTTTACCTCATTGGCGGATTAGGAGCGTTTGCCGCAGTTCTGATGCTGGTCACAAAAGATAGTATTATGGGATTTGTGGGTGGCTTTCTACTGCTCGAAAATGATATGGTACGCATCGGCGACTGGATTCAGATGCAGGGCAGCGCCATTAATGGTACGGTCACCGATATCTCACTCACCATAGTCAAGGTGCAGAATTTCGACAATACAATAGCCACTATTCCACCCTACACACTCATAAATGAGAGTTTTGTAAATTGGCGAGGTATGAGTACAAGCGGTGCCCGACGTATAGCACGCGGATATACTATTAAGCTCGATAACATAAGACCTTGCAGCGATGAATACCTTAACAGGATAAGAGAGATAGACAGCAAAATGGCTGAATATATCGATATTAAGATTAAACAAAAAAAGGCCGGTAATATGATAAATACGAACAACAACGAGGGTGCTGCAAACGGAACAATAGAGACAAATGCAGGAGTATTCCGCGCATACGCCGAGATGTATCTGCAACACCATCCTCGCATACGAAAAGACCTGCTTATTATGGTACGCACTCTTGAGCCTACGAGTAACGGACTACCTATTCAGTTCTACTGTTTCACCGATACTACCGATTGGAAAGAGTACGAGAGCATACAATCGGAGATTATGGAGCATTTTGCAACCATAATGCCACTATTCGACCTCTTCCCCTATCAGAGCACCTCGGCACGCGATACCATAATTAGCGGAATGTTAGAGGCAAGCTTCCCAATAGAGAAGATTGTCGGGATGCCATATAAAAGCACCAAACAAAACTAATTTGCACAAACAGCGCCATTTTGTGCAATTAAATTTTGTTCATCCGTTCATTTTTATCTAACTTTGCAGCCGCTTTAGGACAACAATCCATAAAGTACTATATTTAAAGTAAATAAACACTTATATTTATATTATAATGACAAAGATTAAAGGTAAATGTGTACTTATAACCGGTGGAGCATCGGGAATAGGTCGTATTATGGGACGCCTTGCGCTTGAAAAAGGCGCCCGACAGCTTATTATCTGGGACATTAACGAAGAGGGCATAAAAAATACCATAGAAGAGTTCCGCAGTAAAGGCAATGTAAAAGGATATAAAGTAGATATCTCGGACTGCGAGGCGGTACAGGAGTGCTACAAGCGTACACATTGGGAGTGTGGCAAGATAGACATTCTTATAAACAATGCAGGTATTGTAACAAGCAATAACACGTTCGACAAGCTGCAAGTTAATGAGATTGAACGTACAATGAATATAAATGCCACTGCGCCTATGGTTATTGCGCTGCAAGCACTACCCGATATGATTGCTCGCGACAGCGGACACATCTGTAACATTGCATCGGCGGCCGGAATGCTCTCGAACCCCAAAATGTCGGTATACGCAGCAAGCAAATGGGCAATGATTGGTTGGAGTGACTCGGTGCGCATAGAGCTTCATCAGGCGAAGAGCAATGTGCATATAACGACTATTGCCCCCTACTTCATTAACACCGGAATGTTCGACGGTGTAAAGTCGCGCATATTCCCCATTCTTAAGCCCGAACCCACAGCAAAGAAGATTATAAAGGCAATAGAGAAAAACCGTAACTTCAAGGGAATCCCCTTTGGTTATCATTTCATACGCTTCTGCCAAGCATTATTGCCTACCTCGATTTTTGATTATATCTTTGGCGAGGTTGTCGGAATATTCCACGCTATGGACCATTTTACAGGAAGAAAAAAATGAATATAGAGAATACACCGGTCGAGAGAATCGGACAGATAAAAGAGGAGCAACAACGCCTCTTCGAGAGTGGCGCTACACTAAGCTACGAATTTCGTCGCAATCAGCTCAAACGACTGCGCGCAGCGCTTAAGGAGTGGGAACCAAAGATATGTGATGCTCTGTGGAGCGATCTTCATAAGAGCAACGAGGAGGCAATACTCACCGAGCTTAGCATTGTAGAGGGAGAGATAAAGAACCACATTGCCAACCTAAGAGAGTGGATGCGTCCCAAGAGAGTGTGTACACCGCTGAAGATGATGCCCTCGCAAAGCCGTATAATAAGTGAACCTTTGGGATGTGCCCTTATTATATCGCCTTGGAACTATCCTGTTCAACTGCTTCTGAATCCTCTTGTAGGAGCAATATCGGCCGGCTGCACTGCAATATTGAAACCATCGCCCTATGTTCCAAATGTATCAAAGGTTTTAGAGGAGATGATTAGCAGTACTTTCGACAGCAACTATATTGCCGTTGTGCAAGGCAACCGCGACACCAACAAAGCGTTACTTGCGCTTCGTCACGATATTATATTCTTCACAGGCAGCCCCACGCTTGGTAAGAGTGTGATGAGAGCTGCCGCCGAACATCTTACCCCCGTTGTGCTTGAGCTTGGCGGCAAGAGCCCCTGCATTGTAGATGCCGATGCAAATATTGAGATTGCAGCGCGACGCATTGCCTGGGGAAAAACCCTGAATGCAGGACAGACCTGTATTGCCCCCGACTATTTGCTTATACACCACTCGCGTAAGACACAGTTCATCGAGGCATTTGCAAAGGAACTTAAAAGGCTGCACGGCGAAGATATTAAAAGCAGCAAGCACTTTGTACGCTTGGTTAGTGACAGAGCTTTTGAACGTGTATCGTCCTATCTAAAAGATGGTGATATTGTGCTTGGCGGTGACACCGATGCAAAAGAACGCTACATCGCTCCTACCCTGCTCGACAATGTAAGTCCCGATGCAGCTGTTATGCAAGAGGAGATTTTCGGCCCTGTGCTGCCTATGATAACATTTGAGAAGAGAAGCGAAGCAATATCATTCATACGCAAACGCGAGAAACCATTGGCGCTTTACTTCTTTGGCAAGAGCAGTGTAGGAAAAGAGATACTGCGTAACACATCATCGGGTGGTGCCTGCATAAACGACACCATTATGCACATTGCCAATGAGAATATTCCTTTTGGAGGAGTAGGTAATTCGGGAATGGGACAGTATCACGGTATGGAGAGTTACAAAGCATTCTCGCACAGTCGTTCGGTTGTTGAGACTCCCACGTGGATTGACCTGCCCTTCCGCTATATGCCATATAAAATGTTTGGGCTTGTAAAGAAACTATTGTGAGATATAGTCTAATTATGAGGACTGGAAACGGTTGATAACATAGTTTTTTATCTTAATTTTTAGCATTTAGGAATAATCAATAAGAATACTTAATACTTTATATTAAAATGTGATTTTTTGAGATTTTATTAGTAAATTCGCAACGTGTTTTATGCACTTATAGTTAACTGAATTATTAATCTCTAAAAACAATTCCAATTTAGAAGAAAAACAAACCAAATATAGTATAGGCATCCTTGACTAACTGAATACCGAACTTGCACCTCCTTATACGTCAGTTTAGTTAAGACAACAAGGGTGTCTGCGCTACATAACATGGGCGTGGACAGATGGATTGTTGTCTGACGTGGGCTGTGCAAGGCCTTGGTACTAACTTGAAATCTCCCACGCCCTTTTTTCTGACAAAGAGGGCTGTAAGGATTATGGCTATACAAATTTTCAATGATTTCAGAAAAGAATACTGGCATCATGTTTCAAACCAAAATGAGATTCCTATCTTCGGACATGCTGAAAAAAGTATTGATTCAGAATTGCTATACACTATTGCACAGCAAATGCCAGGTAATGTAGAAGACTTGAAGACACTTAAACAAATCATTTCTTCGAATGTAGATGCTATAGACACATTGCGAACAATTGTTGGTGTAACAGATAAACGCATGTACCTTGAACTAAGTTACATCTTCAACAAACATCGTAATAACCACAATTCAGAAATAAATCTTCTTGGCGAATCGGTTTACTCTTTGAAAAAGCATTCTGTTAGCTATTTTAAAAAATTGATTGGCACTCCAAACGAAAAAGGGGAAGAGGTTCTAAATGTTGTTGCTAAATACTTGGAAGACAGAGGTGTTCTCTCGATACTTCATGTGCTCAATAAGATGAGCCGAGAAGAAGTAGACTCTTTGGTTGATTTTCTATTATTACCTAAAGAAATACAACAAGAAGAGACAAAGAGGAGAGGACATGGCGCAGAACAAGCATTAGCTATAGTTTTACACAGTATCGGAGCGTCATTCATACCTGACAGACGCCATATAAATCCAATGAGCCAAGACGATCAAAACGTGACCAAGACTAATTTCGAGTTGGCACAGCGTAATGAAGCATCAACATGGAGCATGGATTTAATAATTAAGCAGGGGCAATTTCTACGAGTTTTTGTCCAAGGGTTAATTCATAGCTCCGATCCTGGCCAGTATGGTGTTAACAAGAGTGGTGAAACTATATCTGTCAAGAAAGATCTTGTTCTTCATAATGAAACGAGTCCTATCAAGAAAGAGCTTTGGGGACTTGTAGATGGTGTGGGATTTATTGAAAATCCAGAAAACACTATCTTTAAGATGCTTCAGCAATTTGACACATTTGTTCAATTGAAGAGTCTGTATAAGGCTGGGCTAAAGCTTCACAAACTTGGCATTGTAAAAATCAAAGCTATTCGTTTTGACATGGACTTCTATACAAAAAAGGAAGCAGACGAAATGTTTGAATTATATGGTTCTGATAATATAATAAAAGTTACTGACAATAGCATTCCTGCAGGAAAAGAGGTAAAAGCAGGTAAAGCTTGGTTATATGTATAAAATTTTAATGGCTCAGTCAGTGTTTATCTGACTGAGCCATTAATTTTACCTTATCCAAGACTTGACAATTGCATCAATTTGATTGATAAACATAGTTTTAGAAAAAATGCTTTTATGTCCTTCCTGACATATTCTTGATAATTCAACATGTTGATTATCTTGGTTGTTGAATTTCGGTATCTTCAATCTGCTAATTATGCTTGGAGTTATTTGTGTGCCAACCATGTAATTTTCAATCGTCTTTCTGTATGGAGTAGAACTTATAATCGCACAAACATAATATGCTTCATCTTTATTGTCAAAAGCAATTGAAATTATTTTTTCATTGCCAATGATATTCTTTTTCCCGAGATATTGATCTTCAGCATATTCTACTACAGCAGGTGTGAAGTTCTTACAGATGTATCTCCAACATACTTTATATTTCGCAAAAGTATAGACACCTATTCTTTGAAGAGCATAATAGAATTTTTCGTGTATAGGCCGATCCATACTTGTAAAACCTTTCCTATCCTCCAGTTCTTTCTTAAATTCCTCAAAATAATGTTCTGTCAGAGGGTGTTGAGTGAGAATTTTCTTATCAATAGGGTACATTTTTGTCTCTGCTGTATGAGGACAAAGTATATACTTAGAATACGAATATGACCAAAATCCTAAGTCGTCTCCTGTTAAAAATGGGAAAACGTAGTCTTTTTCAACTTCAAGCTGAACCTTTTTCATCTTGTTTTTTGCTCGTTCTGTTATATTGGAAACAAGAAGGTTCCCATTTTTCTCAGAGTCGATTTTTAACCAATATATTCCATTTGCACCTCCAGTAAATACGCCAGTTCGGGCAACGAGGTCATTTGTTCCAAGTGTAAATTTTGAATAATTCATTTCTTCTGGTGACTCTGTAATCCACCCAGAGTTAATTGTATTTTGCACCGAAGGACGAGCTTTCAGAACTTCAAAATCAATAAATTCGGATAAATTGAACAATGTGTTATTTTCAAAAGATTTAATCTTAGAAGTCGGAGTCCAAACAATATAGTCGACAGGATATGCAGTTTTACGACCTTTCTCTATATAGATTATGGCAGTTCGAGTAACAGCATCCCTAAACGGCTTGATTTTAGTCAAATCATCCACTCTTATCACTTTTAGATCCATTTCTTTGGGGGTAATTCTGAACTTTCTAAAGCCCTCACCCTGTTTTATTGATTTAAACAATGTTTCTTTGACAACAAAGCCAATTTTTCCTCCAGTAGCCAAATAATTGTCTATTACAACATAAGTTAATAAAACTGAAATGTCCTCTTTTATAAAATTGGAGTTTAAGCCTTTTTGTGAAAATAGACCATAATACTGCCATAATCGAGCATGTTGCATTCGGTAATTATCGGGCATGTATTCCCAATTTACCCAAGGAGGATTACCTACTATATAGTCATATTTCTGCTTTGGAACGGAATCATATTGATCCGTATCTGCAAACAAGGCGGCAATATCATTGATTGCTATTGTGTCAGCATGATATATTGGGATTTCTAAAGGTTTAGATGCGCTAAAGATACATGATCTACTATATAATAGCAAATAGTTTGTTTTAGCCGCCAAAACAGTAAGTGGATTTATATCTATTCCACACACATTCGCAAAAATTGCATTCTGTGAGGATGCTTTATATTTATTTATTAGAGCAACAAGAAAAGTTGCAGAACCACAAGCAGGATCTATGAACTTTCTGCGATGTGCTTCATTGTCGTCCTTTGTAATTCTGTCTATTACCTCACGAGCGAGCCAATAAGGAGTGTAGTATTCACCTACACTATGTCGAATCTCCTTGGGAAAAATGTGTTCAAAGATTTCGCTAATGGTATCACCTTCTGTTTCAATTTCCTCAAGAATAATAGCATTGTAAACTTCTGAAACTAAAGACTCTACTTCAGGTACTGTCAAGAACCAGTTGTAATAATTTACGGATGAATAGTTGGTTATTCCTTTCGCAATATATGTATTATCATCAAAAATACTTCTATCACAAGAACAGTTTCCAAAAACAGCTTTATGTGCAATGATCCTAAGTATTATTGAATAATAGGTTTCAAGGCTATAAATCAGTTTAAATAATTCGTCTTGGTTAGAGCCTATCTCGACATTAAATATTGATTCAAGTTTTGCTGTATCAATCTTTCTTTGAGTGTCAAACTCTCCGTGTATATATGTGAACTTTTCCTTCCAATCGTAATAGGATGAAGATAACACTATTGCCTTAAATATATTGTTAATAGAATTGGTATAAACGCTACCTTGATACCAACTTATTTCATTTTTCGCCATTGTCAGAGGGCACAATTAAAGTTCTTCTGTCTATATTAAGTATCATTGCAATTTTGTCTATGGTTTGCAAATCAGGCTGTATGCTATTGCTACACCATTTACTAACAGTACAATTAGATTTTCCTAACTGTTCAGCAAGCCATTTCCCAGTTTTCCCTTGTTCGACAAGAACGACTTTTAATCGATTCAAATTTGACATACTTTATAAAAAGTTTTAGATTTGGAGCAAAATTAATAAGATACTATGAAAAATACAACTCTTGTACTCTGAATATTGAATTATACTTGTAATTTCTTTTAAATTAAGGAAAAATGCACTGAACATAACGTTTAGTTTTCAGCAATTCCTTGTCCCGATGTGGCATGCTGAATGAGAGAACGCAGCATCGCTGTATCTCAGGTCTATGAAACAAGCGAACATAAAGGCTAACCGAGAGTAGTAATTGACTGATAAATTATAATAGTTTGCCGGTGCTAATTCGACAATTAATTGTCGAATTAGAGTCTCTAAAAAAATCTCTTAATAACAATCGGGGAGCGAAAAAGAAATTCGCTCCCCAACTGTTATATATGAATTTTCTATTACTGATGTACGTCGCGCAACAGGTCGTTAACGGTCTTAACGGGGTTGAATGTGATAAGAGGTACCTCGACAAAAATTGTGTTCCAGTCGCTCATTGCACCATTCCACAAACCGGGAAGCTCCATTGCCTTAAGTTCGCGACCGCTCTTAGACTTGTGCGAGATGAATCCTGTGTTCTTGTCGACAAAGGCGGGCAGATTGAACTTTGCACCGTTGTAATCCTTAACAGCACAAACAAGGTCAACGGGGTTAAAGTGTGTACCATTCTCGAACATCGACTTTGCCTCGGCATTGTTCATATCAATCTGCGAACTCTCGAGAATCTGCAGCGATACCGAACCATCGGGATTATATGCAAAGAACGGACCACCACCGGGCTCACCTACATTCTTAACCATACCGCAGACACGCATAGGTCGGTTCAATTTCTTACGCAGATAGAGCACAAGCTCGCAATCCTCCATATGCTTAATCTCCTCGTGACGGCACTGCAACTTCTGCTGAACGAAACGAATCATCTCCTCAATCTGCTCGTGAGTGTACTTGCCACTGTCAATCAGACGCAGATACTCGAACGCCTGTTCTTGAAGCGACACCAAAATACCTGCAAGCAGTTTTTTATATGTAACAGTATCGTCTTTAAGACGGTCGGGAACAACATTATCGATGTTCTTGATAAAAATAATATCGGCATCAATATCGTTGAGGTTCTCGATGAGTGCGCCGTGTCCACCGGGACGGAACAGTAACTCTCCATTATCGCGGAAAGGTTCGTTGTCAGCATCAGCTGCAACAGTATCGGTGCTGGGTTTCTGCTCCGAGAATGAAATCTCATACTCTACACCAAACTTCGCTTCGTATGCAGGCTTACACTCGGCAACCAATGCTTTAAAGAGTTCGCGATGGTCGGTAGATACTGTAAAGTGAAGTTTCACCTTACCGTCGGCAGCAGCATAAAGTGCACCCTCGACAAGATGTTCTTCAAGAGCGGTACGTGCATCGTTACCGTAGTTGTGGAACTTAAGCAATCCTTTGGGCAATGCACCATAGTTCAAGCCATCGGCACCAAGCAAACTTGCAACAACCTCCTTGTATTTACCTGCAGCGACAAGTTCTTTGATTGTTGCAGAATGATTCTTTTGGCAAGTAGCGTTAAGGTCGGCATAGAACGCAAATTTCTCGATATTATCGAAGAACTTCTTCTCGAAATCATTTGTAGGCACATCATACTCGGCACTAAGGAACGAGAACAAATCCTTGAACATACGGCTGGCAGCACCCGAAGCGGGAACAAACTTCAGTACTGTCTGTTTCTTCTCGCAGAAAGCAGCCCATTTTTTAATATACTCCTCTACCTCCTCGTTTGTGGGACAGAGCACACCTTTCTCGGGAGTTGCCGCAGCCTCAATCTTAAGGAAAGGGAAGCCTGTTTTGAATGTCTTTAACTGCTCGGCAAACTGCTCGGCCGAGATACCTTTTTTGTCAAGTAACGCCTGATCGGCTTGGCTGATAATCATAAGTGGTATAGTTTAGAGTTTTGTAAATAAATACAGGTTAGTTTATAAGCACACATAATTTCGTGCTTAACCGCAAAAATAGGAATAAATTTCTAAAATAATCATAAATAAAAGAAAAAATAAAGATAGATGATGTATCTTCGCAAGGAGTTTGCATATATTAGACCAAAATGACACAACACAGCATAACATATCTTACAGATGACGAAAGAAAAGAGATTCTTCACCTGAATCGTCTTTTAAAGAAAAACATCGATGGCCGTCTGCCTGCTTCCGATTATCGTTTCGTAAAACGGTGCATAATAAAAACAGCTACCGAGGGAAAGATTGAGCGCGATAATTTCGGGTTCTACCCCGTCGTGCTCGATATGCACACCGCCTACCTTGTCGGACAGGAGATTGGCCTGCATCGCGAAATTATTATAAGTATACTGCTTAACCGATGTGTCCAAGAAGGTACCGTAACGATAGAGGAGGTAAAAGAGCGTATGGGCGAGAGTATTGCACGTATGCTCACCAACCTTACACAGATAAACAGTCTCTATGCAAAAAGCCCCACTATAGAGAGTGAAAATTTCCGTAACCTGCTTCTCTCGTTTGCCAACGATATGCGCATAATTCTTATTATGATTGCAAGCCGCTTGGTACTTTTGCGTCGTCTGTTTAACTCAACTGATACCGAGGGACGCAAGCAGGTTGCAAACGAGGCATCGAAGCTATATATACCCCTTGCTCATAAGTTGGGTTTCTACAAGCTGAAGTCGGAAATGGAGGACTTATCGCTGAGATACACCGAAGCCGAGATTTATGCCGAACTCGACCGTAAACTGCAAGAGACAGCTGCATCGCGCGAGGATTATATGGCATCGTTCATCCGCCCCATTGAAACGGCTCTTCGCAAGAATCCGCATATAAAATATCGTATTAAGGGACGCACAAAGTCTATCAACTCGATATGGCAAAAGATGAAACGTCAGAAACTGCCGTTCGAGAACATATACGACCTTTTTGCCATACGCATTATAATTGATAGCGAACCACAGAACGAGAAGAGCGAATGTTGGCAAGTGTACTCCATCGTTACCGATATGTATACCCCTAACCCTAACCGCCTGCGTGATTGGCTGTCGGTACCCAAAAGCAACGGATACGAGTCGCTACACACCACCGTCATTGGTCCCGAGGGACGTTGGGTCGAGGTTCAGATACGTACCGAGCGAATGGATGCCGTTGCCGAGCACGGTCTTGCCGCCCATTGGCGCTACAAAGGAATAAAGAGCGAGAAAGGACTCGATAATCTGCTTGCATCTATACGTGACACTTTGGAACATCTTAGCGAGGAGGATGTCAGCGAGAACAAATTCAAGATGGAGCTATACAAAGACGAGATTTTTGTATTTACTCCAAAGGGCGACCTCTATCGTCTTGCTAAAGGTGCAACGATACTCGATTTTGCATTCTGCATACACACAGGACTCGGATGCAAATGTACCGGGGCATTGGTTAACGGACGCAATGTCCCCATCCGTCACACACTAAGCAATGGCGACCAGGTAGAGATTATAACATCGAACAGCCAGACACCCAAGCAGGCTTGGCTGGCGATAGCAAAAACAGGTCGTGCGCGCTCCAAGATACGTCAGGCATTGAAAGACCTCACCGCCCGACAGGCCGATATGGCGCGCGAAATGCTCATACGCAAGTTCAAGAACCATAAGATTGAGTATGACGAGGCAATTATGGACCAACTCACTCACAAGATGGGATTCAAACGACTGAGCGATTTCTATCAACGTGTTGCCGAAGGTGGTATTGACATTGGCGATATATACAAACGCTATAATGCCATTGCCAATCCCGAGAGCAACGAGAGCACACAGAGTGCACAGGACTTTACTTTGCAAACCGACAAGGATAGCCTCGGACGCAGCGATGTCCTTGTAATAGAACGCAATCTTAAAGGCATAGATTACAAACTATCGAAATGTTGCGCCCCTATTTTTGGTGACGAGATTTTCGGTTTCGTAACAATAAACGGAGGAATATCTATTCACAGAACCGATTGTGTAAATGCTCGTCAGCTGCGCGAACGCTACCCCTACCGAGTTATAGAGGCTCGTTGGAGTGACACCGTTGCCAACAAAGGACTCTATCAGGTGACACTGCGCATTGTGGGACACGATGATATTGGAATTGTAAACAATATTACATCGCTTATAACACAAGAAAAAGATGTTATTATGCGAGGAATAAATATTGAGTCGCACGACACTCTCTTCTCGGGTACACTGACACTGATGATTAGCGAGAACTCTAAACTTAATAAACTAATAGGCAAAATTGAAAATATTAAAGGTGTAAAACAGGTACGACGAGTGTAATTGCAAAAAAATATCGAAGTAAACTTCATATTTCTCGCTCGCTTAATAGTATCTTTGAGTGTACTCGAAGATTTTTGCGCTCGCCGGGAAAAATATCGAAGTAAACTTCATATTTCTCGCTCGCTTAATAGTATCTTTGAGTGTACTCGAAGATTTTTGCGCTCGCCGGGAAAAATATCGAAGTAAACTTCATATTTCTCGCTCGCTTAATAGTATCTTTGCAATAATTACAATAAGGACAAAACAAGAAAAAAACTAAAAAGATGAAAAAAGCCATATTTATAATAGCTGTATTGTTTGCAACAGCATCGCTGTTTGCAGGTAACAAAGACGACAAACGCCCTGTAATAACATTCGAAAAAAAGACAGTGAATATAGGTACCTTCCCTGCCGAGGATGCCATTAGAAAATGTTACTTTGTATTTACTAACACAGGTAACAGCGACCTATATATACATCAGGCATTTGCATCGTGCGGATGCACCGTACCACAAATACCCGAAGGAGCCATTAAACCCGGGGCAAGTGATACTATTTTTGTAACATACGATGGTCGTCGCAAGGCGCCGGGAAACATTCGTAAGAGCATTTCAATACACAATAACTCCAAAGAGGAGATGATAAGACTATATATCACCGGCAGAATGCTCCCCGCAAAAGAGACTCCAGTCGAGGAGATAGTAGTTGACGAGGATTGACCCTTACAAACACACAAATACACAATAACACACAAAGATGAAAGCAATAATTAAACCGGCGATATTTGCAGGCCTGCTCATTGGAATAGGCGGCCTTACCTACCTTAATGTAGGTGGAATAGCCGGAGCTGTACTCTTTGCATTCGGTCTTATGTGTGTTGTTATGTGCAAATCGCAACTATTTACAGGAAAGGCCGGATTTCTGCCATTAAAAGAGCAGATTTTTCTACTACCAATGCTCATAGCAAATGGTATAGGATGTTTTCTCACCGCAATATTTACTATTTACAGCTGTAATCCACAGATAACCGAGACCCTCGAAAAGATACTCAGCAGCCGTCAGAACTCCGCACCCGAGGCTATACTAATCACCGGAATTGGCACGGGAATAATTATGTCACTCGCAGTATACGGTGCACAAAGAAACAACTACCTACCGCTGCTGTTTGGTGTTCCAACATTTATCCTTTGCGGACTACCTCACTGCGTTGCCGACATTTTTTATTATGCGGTTGCAATATATAAAGGAGATTGCCATCTGTGGATGTTGCTTGCTTGGGCAATGGCAGTTATTGGCAATTACATCGGTTGCAATATCCCAAGATTATTTATTGTCAAAGATTAATCTTAAGTATCTTAGGAATAAATAAAACCGGGGTTCATTATTTTGAAGTGAACCTCGGTTTTTTATTCTATTCCCTCAATCCTTAGAAAACAAGTTTCTCGACAAAAGAGGTTTTACCATCAACCTTGCCCTCTATTATGTAAATAATTGTACCATCCTCTGCTTCTTCGCGATGACGATAAAGTTCTACGTTGTCACCGGCTTTTACCTCGCTGTTAAAATTAATTATAAGTTCTTTCACGGGACGGGTGTTCACCACTTCGAGCTCTATTACGTTCATTGCCCACTCGGTATATTTCACGTTATTCACGTGAGCATTCATATCAAGGTCGGAGTAGTTTACAGCGTGTGTCATTATCAGCTGCGGCTCGGCCTCCTTGGGCATAACTACTTTTGGTGCAGGCTCGGCAATTACATCCTCGGGGATACATTTCTCGGCATCACCTGCAAGCTCAGGATACTTAGAGAGACGACGACTGTCGATATCAATAACCAACCACGATGTAGTAGCCGATATTAGTTTCTCTTTGCCCTCGGTGTCGAATGCCACAAAATCACGGAAGAACTGATAACCGTTGGCTCCTTTGTGCCACGATTGTATATTGATATGCTCTCTCCACTTTGGCAATCGATGAAATATAACGTGCATCTTAGAAAGTACCCAAGCTTTACGTGTAACGTGCATCGAGTCGTATCCTACACCAATATAGTCGGCGTGGATATTGGCAGCTTCCTGTGCAAAATTAAGAAACGATGTCGGACGCAATGTACCCGACATATCTACATCGAAACTTGGAATACGCTTTACAGCGCTGTATTTTTCAACCATAATTATATATTTAATCAGTTTATCAATCGAACCAATTTATTAATCGACGCTTTACAGCATCGGTATCGAGCAAAATTGCTATAAATTCCTTTGCAGAGGCCTTTTGATAGGCACCTCGCAGACGCAGGAGCGATGCCTCCATTACATTTCCCGGCTCATCGAGCACGATAGAACGGAAACGGTTATTACCAAACACTGCCGACGAAGAGAGAATTGTTGCGTAACCACTCGAAGCCACCAACTGCAGCAGAATATTTGTCTCGTTCAGCTCGACGTGCGAGGATAATGTAAAATCCTTGTTTTCCATCAGTCGGTCGAGCATCATACGTGCCTGAAGTCCTACTGCCGGCAACACCATCTTTTGTGTTTGTAAATCTTCGAGCTTAACTTTACGCCTCAAAGCCAAAGGGTGTTCTTTATTCACGACCACAGCCAGAGCATTCTCGAACAGCGGCATTGAGTCAACCTCGGGAATCTCGACAAGTGGCTTGTAGGAGAGAATGAAATCGAGACGGTTGTTACGTAACAACTCAAGCAATTCGTTAACTGTCTTATAGCATATTTCGAGCCTGATACCGGGATAGCGTTTCATAAACTCCAATACTCCCTCGGTGAGTACAGTACTCAGACTGTATGTAACTCCCACCCTCAGCGTTCCGGTCTTTACGTGCTGAAGGTCGTAGAGGCGCTGTACCCCGTCTTCGGCATCCTGAATGGTGCGCTTGGCAAAAGGAAGGAACTCTTCTCCGGCTTCGGTTAGTGCTATGTGACGACTGTTACGTATAAAAAGTGTAAATCCAAGTTCAAACTCAAGTTGCTTAATCTGCTGTGATAGTGTACTCTGTGTTATAAACAGTCGCTTGGCAGCCTCGGAGAAATTAAGATACTCGGCGCTTTTTACAAAATATTTCAGTTGCCTCAGTTCCATATTAGACTTTTAATGCTGCGAAGATAAGAAATCCGCTCCATAAATTGGCACTTTCTGTTGAAAAAAGCCAACCTATGGAGCGGAAAATTTATAATGTTCTATTTGCTTTTATTAGAACTTTAAGAAGATAAGCATCAGATAGCCGAGTACAAGACCCATTAAACCAACAGCAATACCAACCTTCATCATATCCTTCTGCTCGATGAAGCCTGTTGAGTGAGCAATAGCATTGGGAGGTGTACTGATGGGAAGAACCATAGATACCGATGAAGATATTGCTACACCAACCATAAGAGCTGAGGCGCCACCCATTGCTGCAAATCCCTCACTTGCCGCAGGGTCGGCAGCAATACCACCTGCTACAAGCGCCAAGATAGGAGCTAGCAACGAAGCTGCTGCAGAGTGCGAAATAAAGTTCGAGAATATGAAGCAAACAACACCCGAGATAACCATAACGAGCAGCGGTGACCAGCTTGCAAAAGGAATAGCCTTAACAAGAACTTCGCCCAATCCTGTTGAGCTGAGAGCAACACCAAGAGAGAAACCTCCGGCTACCATCCACAGCACGCTCCAGTTAATCTCCTCAAGGTCGCGACGCTGCAAAATACCTGCTGCACAGAAAGCAGCGATAGGAATCATAGCAACAACGTTTGTATTCAATCCCCAAAGTTCTTTACCGAACATCCAGAGGAATATTGTAACAAGGAATGTAGCAACAACTACGATAGTGTGGAAATCCCAACGCATCTCACCCTCGATTACAATATTGATATTCTTCTGTTTGAAGGGGAAGAGGATACGCAACAATACCCAGGCAAGGAAAAGAAGTATAAGTACAAAAGGAGTCATACGAAGCATCCACTCGCCAAAAGTAATTTCAACACCTGCATACTTGCTAAGGTTGTCGAGTACGATAAGGTTGGGAGGTGTACCAATGGGAGTCATAATACCACCGAGGTTAGCACCTACGGGAATTGCCAAAGCAAGCGCGATACGACCTTTACCGTCGGCAGGAAGTGAACGGAGTACGGGCGCCAAGAATGCAAGCATCATAGCAGCAGTTGCAGTGTTGCTGACGAAAGCCGAGAAAATAGCTGTTACAAGAATGAAACCAAGAAGCACAATCTCTGATTTTGTACCGAAAGGTTTAAGAAGAACGCGTGCAAGTGCAACGTCGAGCTTTGTTTTTGTCATACCAATCGCAAGCACAAAACCACCGATAAAGAGCATAATTGTGGGATCGGCGAAGCAGTGCATAATGTCCTTATAGGACACCAACTTACCAAATCCCTCACTGTCTTTAATAAGGAAATCAAAAGCACTATTCGATACAGTGAGCAGCATTACTACTACCACAACCATTGAGGTTACCCACGAAGGCAACGACTCGGTGAGCCACATCGAAGCTGCAAAAACAAAAAGTGCAATCACACGATGCTGTGTTACAGTAAGTTCGGGAATACCCAAAGACTCGGTAGGCAAAAGCGCTACAATAGCTGTAAGAACGATACAGCAGATGAGAGTCATTTTCTTAGAAAGACTCCTTGTTCTCTTGTGGATTTTATCTTTCTGAAGTTTCTCCAGAACATTAAATCCGTGGAAATTTTTAAACATAAGTAATTTATTTAGAAGTTATAGATTTCCATTACTATATAAGCAAAGCATTTGCCCAATTTAGCGTTGCAAATTTACTCACTTATAAATTCTAAAATAATTTAAAACTATTTGTTTTATCAATAACAGCTATCGGTTTTACTAATAACTTGTATCTATTTTTTCATAACGACAATAAAAGCCCTTGGATTTTTGAAAGGAAAGCAATAACTTCGCAATAGAATAATTGAGAGTAATATGTATCGCAAAATAGGCATCATTTTCGTAACTATGTTGATTGCTATAGGCACACCATTAAAGGCACAAGAGAATAACACATTGAGCTACATAGTGCAATACAACCACCATTTTTCCGACGGCAGTAATGCGCCATACTGGTTCACCGCTTTACGTCAAGGAATGAACAACGTTGCAAAAAACGACGGATATATGCGTGTGGGACTGCTTGGACAAGGAAAATTAAAAAAAGAGAGTGAGTTATCCTATAAAATTGGTGCCGACATAAGAATTGGTGAGACATATACTAACTCATTGGAACGAGGCCGAGAGATTCTCTTCCAACAAGCATATCTTGAGGCCGATTGGCGTTTCCTGCGCCTGACCATAGGCAGCAAAGAGCGTTTCTCGGAGACCGGCTGCAACAATCTTTTTGATGGGACCGCACTCGCCACGAACTTAGCAAACAGATATTTCCCGAACCTCTACAGCCTGCCGACAAGCAATCTTGACAGTGGTAGTCTCGCGTTCAGCGGCAACAGCCGTCCGATACCGCAGGTGCGAATAGAGATTCCCCGTTACACACCGTTTCCCGGCACAAAAGGATGGCTTCACGTGCGCGGACATATATCTTACGGAATGCTCACCGACGAGAATTTCCAAGAGGAGCACACACAAAAAATGCCATCGGAAAGATATGGAAAGAACATCCTCTACCACAGCAAGGCTGGTTTTGTACGTATCGGAAAAGCCGAAAAATTTCCGTTACTATTCGAGGGAGGATTAGAGATGCACACACAGTTTGGCGGAGATATTTACACTCATGCCGATGGCAAGATTCTTTCTATGCCACACTCTCTTGCCGACTACTGGAAAGCTTTCATCCCGCTTAGCGGTAGCGATGACACACCCGAAAAAGAACAGACAAATATCTCGGGAAACCAAATAGGCAGTTGGCACGCAGCACTTATCATACCTACTAAAGATGTAGACATCAAGCTATATGGCGAACATCTTTTCGAGGATTTTTCACAGCTCTTCTTTTTCGAATATCAGTCGGATAAGAATGGCAAGAAGAATGTTATTTACTACCCCTGGAAAGATTTTTTGCTCGGCATACGCCTGACAAACAAAAGCAACAAGATACCATTCATCACATCGGTGCAATACGAGTACTTGACAACGCGCGACCAAAGCGGTGCGCTGTACCACGACCCAAGTGACCATTTCAGCGAGCAGATGGATGGAGCCGATAACTATTACAATCACGGAATATATCCCGGATGGAGCCATTGGGGAATGGGAATTGGTAATCCGCTTATAATTTCCCCGACATATAACAGCAACGGGACACTGCAGTTTCGCAGTAATCGCATTATAGCACACAATGCAGGAATAAACGGTACGTTGGATAAGTGGTTCCCCCTTGCCTATCGCCTGCAATATACCTATAGCGAGAACTGGGGTAGTTATAGCTATCCTTTCGCCGACAAAAGATACAGCACCTCGCTTTTAGCAGAATTCATCTGTGCGCCTGCCAAAAGTAATTGGACGGGAATGCTCTCATTGGGATACGACAAGAGCAGTTACATTGGAAACAACAGCGGTGTAATGTTTACGCTATCGTACACCGGCGAGATTAACAAACTTATAAGAAAATGAAAAGAATACTTGTTATACTGTCAATAGTAACAATACTGTCATCGTGCGATATTGACAAGGTATATATTAACGGTGACCTCGATGGAATGTGGCAACTGCAACAGATTCAGAGTGCCGATACGCTCATTAAGCCACAAGGTGTCTACTACTCGTTCCAACGACATATGGCACAGGTGAGCAAGCACTACGAAGAGAAAATTCCGCTGCGTTTTATCGCAAACCTCGATTATAGCGGAAACAGAATATCCATTTACGGTATGCGCCGTTTCCTCGAAGAGGAGAAACTACCATCGCAAGAGGAGTTGAAAATGCTTTATCTGCCATCGGACAGCATTACATTCAATATATTGACACTTGATAAGGAGAGTCTGATAATGTCACACAACGAGTACACCTACTCCTTACGTAAATGGTAAGCTTAGTGAAGCTTTTTCAGCATAAACAATTTATTGTACTGCACTATCTCGTACAGATAACGAGCATTCGACGATGGTGCTGCAATATCTATTATATCATTCATAGTAGCTGAAAAACCATTCAATGTATCATTATCCGATAGCAGAAGTGTATCGACCCACAGCATAGAATGGCGTTCACCGTCAAAAGGGAAAAAAGAGTGAACCCTCCCCTGCTCCACCTTTACAACGTGAAGCCGAAGAGGGTTGTTATTGGAAACAAAAAGTCGGTGTGTAGCGTAATACATATTTAGAATTATCTTCTTAGACCGAGCCGGAACCTATATGAATTATTCACCGTCATTCACCTCGGGGTGTATACGCATCACAGCAAAGTCATCTATAAGCATCTTGGCACGTGCAAGCGAGTCGCTGTCGTTATAATAGACATATCCGCGCACAGCCTTTATATCTTTCTCGTAATTGCGCGGTACTGCAACAATATGTCTGCCCGAATTGTTTACACTGCGTCCTGCACTTCCAAAAGTACTATCGGAATACTCTATCACCATTGCAGCGTGAGCCAATTGTTTAATATCGTTCTCGGCAGCTATAAACAGTACATTCATACTCATTACTATGCTATCGCCTAGGTGATAGGTCGAGTCGGCTTTAAACGAATAGGAGATGCGATTCATAAGCGGTGTTGCCGATAAAAGGTTAAGACGGGGGCCTCTCCACAGGTTTACAAGGTCGCCCTCCATCGCTACCGAATCGACAAGTGCCGGATTTGCACTCTTACCCTTGCCATTCGATTCGTCGCCTACCTCGGCAATGAGTTTTTCCTCTAACGAAGAGTATATTTCGTACAAATGCTTGGGATTACGTGTATACCACACCATAGACGAGTCGAACTCCTCTTTGGTAACACCGTGCTTATCGAACACATATTCGGCATACAGTTTACGTTTATACTCGTTACCTGCAATATCGGTACTCATAACCTGCACCAGATGATAGTCGTAAAGCAGTGCCTCCATCTTATCGGGTTGTATAATATTCTTGGGATACCTTACCTCACAAGAGACAAACAGAAGAAGCAGCAACGGCAATAATATATATTTTATTCTACAGCTCATTTTCTGAACGAATAACTTACATACTTGTTATAGAACAACGCAATTGCAATGACACTGCAACTGATGCAGGCATCGGCAAAATTGAATATAGGACTAAAAAACACATCACCGCCAATCCAAGGCATCCATTCGGGCCATCTGAAAAGCGGGAAGTGGAACATATCCACTACCTTCCCGTGCAGAAACGTACCATAACCATCGCCCCAAGGAACAATTGAAGCAACACGCCCTATACTATCGGTAAATATTTCGCCATAAAACAGACAGTCGATAATATTACCGACTGCACCTGCAAGTATAAAAGCGATGGCAATCACATATCCTGTAGAGAATTTCTTGTTACCCACAATCTTATAAAGATAGTAGATAAGGAACGACACTGCAAATATACGAAACAGAGTCAGCAGCAATTTGCTGCCGAACTCCATTCCGAATGCCATTCCGGGATTCTCTGTAAAATAGATATAAAACCAATCGCCACAAACGGCGAAACTCTCGTGCAAATACATTGATAATTTTACAACCACCTTGATTATTTGGTCTATTATGATGGCTCCCAACACAATAGCCCAAACAATATATGCACGAAAATCGAGTGACCTTTTATCTGTCTCTTCCATTAACTACGATTATTCTTCGCCTCGATACTGAGTGTAGCGTGAGGAACAGCCATCAGACGCTCCTTTGAAATGAGTTTGCCTGTCTCGCGGCAAATTCCATAGGTCTTATTCTCGATACGGATGAGCGCACCCTGCAATCCTTGAATAAATTTTGCCTGACGCTGAGCAAGACGCATCTGCTCGTCAAGTGAAGCAGCAAAGCTTCCATCCTCGAGACCTTTGTATGTGGGTGAAGTATCGGCTACATCGTTGCCATCCTCGCCACGCAGTCCACGCATTATCTTGTCATAATCACGCTGTGCAAGCTCCAACTTCTGTAGAATCACTGCACGGAATTCCTCTAACTCCTCATCAGAGTAACGAACTTTTTCAGACATAATTTTGCTAATATTAAAAGGTTAGTTAGTTTATTAGGTTTATTTCTTTGTAATTGCTATGGTAAGCACAATGCCGTCAAGATCGACCTCTTCGCCACCCTCTACAGCATCAACAACTTCGATGCTGTCGGCAAGTACCTGATTGGCAATATGCTCACTAAAGAGTCGTACCGCCTCATCGGTTTCGCTGTTCTTTGATATTGAAACAGATATTCTGTCGGTAATCTCAAGACCGCTATCCTTGCGCATAGCCTGTATACGTTTGATAATCTCGCGTGAGATTCCCTCGCGACGTAACTCCTCGGTCACCTCTACATCCAAAGCAACAGTGAGTGCACCCTCGTTGGCAACAGTCCAACCGGGAACATCCTCGCTGAATATCTCTACATCAGCAAGCTCAATCTCGGCATTCTGTCCTTCGACAACAAGAGTAATCTTACCCTCGTTCTCGAGCAGTGCTATCTGCTCTTGCGACATCTCGGTAACGGCAACATTAACACTCTTCATCAACTTGCCGAATTTCTTACCAAGTGTACGGAAGTTACACTTAATCTTCTTCACAAGTATTCCTGCGCCATCGACAAAGACAAGTTCTTTGACGTTAACCTCGCTTAGAATAAGTTGCTTGACAGCCACGATACGGTTCTTCATCACCTCATCGGTTGTAGGAATTGCAATCTTCTGCAGTGGCTGACGCACAATGATTTGCTCTTTCTTACGCAGTGCAAGTACCATCGACGATATCTGCTGTGCAAGCTGCATACGATATTCGAGTTCGCTATCAACGATAGTCTCGTCACACTCGGGATATTTTGCGAGGTGAACCGACGAGCACTCTCCGCGACCGGTTACATCGGTGAGGTCTTTATAAAGGCGCTCGGCATAGAAAGGTGCGATGGGTGCCATCAATCGTGCCACAGTCTCGAGACAGGTATAAAGTGTCTGATAGGCCGATAGTTTGTCGGTGCTCATATCGGAACCCCAGAAACGCTTGCGGCTGAGACGCACGAACCAGTTGCTCACATTATCTACAACAAAATCCTGAATCAAACGGCCGGCTTTTGTAGGCTCATAGTCGTTGAGACACGCATTTACATTCTTCGCGAGTGAATTCAGCTCCGATAGTATCCAACGGTCGAGCTCGGGGCGCTCGGCAAGGGGTACATCAGTTTCGCTGTATGTAAATCCGTCTACATTGGCATACATTGTAAAGAAACTGTATGTTTGGTAAAGTTTACCAAAGAAAGAGCGTGTAACCTCTTTCACTCCCTCTTCATTAAAGCGCAGGTTATCCCAGGGAGCCGAGTTGGTTATCATATACCAACGCAATGCATCGCTGCCATATTTATCTATTGTCTCGAATGGATCTACTGCGTTACCCAGACGTTTTGACATCTTATCACCATTCTTATCCAGTACAAGTCCGTTAGATATTACGGTCTTGTATGCTACACTGTCGAATACCATTGTTGCAATAGCGTGCAAGGTGTAGAACCAACCACGTGTCTGGTCGACACCCTCGGCTATAAAGTCGGCGGGGTAAACGGTGCGATTGTCGAGAATCTCTTTATTCTCGAAGGGATAGTGAATCTGCGCGTATGGCATAGCTCCCGAGTCGAACCATACGTCTATGAGGTCGAGCTCGCGCTTCATAGGTTTGCCTGTAGATGATACAAGCACAATATAATCTACGTAAGGACGGTGAAGGTCTATCTTGTCATAGTTTGCCTTGCTGTAATCGCCGGGAACAAAACCTTTATCTTTGAAAGGATTACTCTCCATTATGCCTGCTGCCACCGACTTCTCAATCTCGTCGAAAAGTTCGGCAATAGAGCCGATACATTTCTGCTCGCCATCCTCGCTTATCCAGATAGGCAGCGGAGTACCCCAATAACGGCTGCGGCTGAGGTTCCAGTCGTTCAGATTCTCGAGCCACTTTCCGAAACGGCCTGTTCCTGTCGACTCGGGTTTCCACTTTATAGTGGTATTCAGCTCGCTCATACGCTCTTTCATCTGCGATGCGCGTACAAACCAACTGTCGAGGGGATAGTAAAGCACGGGCTTATCAGTGCGCCAGCAGTGGGGATAATTGTGTACGTGTTTCTCAATCTTGAATACTTTATTCTGCTGTTTCAGTACCATACACAAAGCAACGTCGAGTGTCTCGGCCTTTGCTGCAGCCTTCTCGTCGTAACGACCATCTACGGTATATTGCGGGTCGTAGGCATTTTTTACGTATGCACCTGCAAATTTTGAATACAACTCTGTATCTACACAGTTTGCCACAAACTGCTCGTCAAGTTCTTCGATGCACCAGAAACGTCCTTGAAAATCGACCATAGGACGTGTCTCGCCCTTCTTGTTAACCATAAACAGCGAGGGAACACCTGCAGCCTTAGCCACAAAAGCGTCGTCGGCACCGAATGTGGGTGCAATGTGTACAATACCTGTTCCATCCTCGGTTGTGACATAATCACCGGGAATTACGCGGAATGCATCGGCCGAAGCGTCAACGATATTATCGCCATCCTTTACAATGGGTTTTACCCACGGGAACAGCTGCTCGTAGTGCATACCTACAAGGTCACAACCTTTGTATTCGCCAACTACCTTATAAGGAATAATTTTATCGCCCTGTTTATAGCTATCGAGAGGCTGCTCGGCACCTGCGGCATTGAAATGAGCTACCAAAAGAGCTTTTGCAAGCACTACTGTGATAGGCTCACCGGTATATGCATTATATGTCTGCACAGCCACATAATCTATCTTAGGACCAACGCAAAGTGCTGTATTCGAAGGAAGTGTCCAGGGAGTTGTTGTCCAAGCCACGAAGTATGGTGTACCCCACTCGTTCATCTCGGGCTTGGGGTCGAGCATACGGAACTGAGCCACCGCTGTTGTATCTTTCACATCGCGATAGCATCCGGGCTGGTTAAGCTCGTGCGAGCTGAGTCCTGTACCTGCAGCGGGTGAATAGGGCTGGATTGTATAACCTTTATACAGCAGTCCTTTGTTATAAAGTTGCTTCAACAACCACCAAAGGGTTTCGATGTAGCTGTTTTCGTATGTAATATAGGGATTCTCCAAGTCGACCCAATAACCCATCTGACGAGTAAGGTCGGTCCACTCTTTAGTGTACTTCATAACCTCCTCGCGACAGTTACGATTGTAGTCGTCAACAGATATTTTCTTTCCAATATCCTCCTTTGTAATGTTCAGTTTCTTCTCTACGCCAAGTTCAACGGGGAGTCCGTGTGTATCCCATCCGGCCTTTCTCTTAACCTGAAAGCCTTTCATTGTCTTGAAACGGCAGAAAACATCCTTTATGCTTCGCGCCATTACGTGATGAATACCCGGCATACCGTTTGCCGAAGGAGGCCCCTCGAAAAACACAAATGAGGGAGCACCTTCGCGTTCGGTCATACTCTTTGAAAAGACATCATTTTCGTCCCACTCACCAAGTACCTCTTTGTTTAGCTGAGGTAAATCCAACTTACTATAAACAGGAAATTTCTTTTTCATTTCGGGATAAAACTATATAGTTTTGCAATTTTTCTATTTAATCGCGCAAAGTTATCTAAAAAATTCCGAAAAACAAAAGAAAGTACCTTATATATATATGACAAATGTATTGTTATAATATAGTTTAAGAGGTTTGTCAGAAGTTTATGGCAAAGGGAATAGAATTATTAAGACAGCAAAAGCAACCCGCTTCAAAAGTCAAGAGCGGGTTGCTTGCACTATTTACGTGAACAGAATATTTCTTATTTAGGATTAAGCGTATACTGTTTATTCTGCATAATATGGTTGACATTCACTTTTACACCATACTTTTCGAAAACGTGATGAGCAAGATGCTCGGCACTGTAGACCGAGCGGTGCTGTCCACCGGTGCATCCAAAAGAGACCTGAATGTGCGAAAAACCTCGTTCTAAATACTTCTCGACCATCTCGTCGACAAGCGAATAGATGTGTTCAAGAAATACCGCCACAGTGCTATTTTCTTCGAGGAATTTTATTACCGGTTCGTCCATTCCCGTGAGTTTCTTATAAGGTTCGTAACGTCCCGGATTATGTATTGCGCGACAGTCAAAGACAAAGCCACCTCCATTTCCTGAGTAATCCTCGGGGATACCTCTGTGATACGAAAAACTATACACATCTACAACAAGTTCTCCTTTTTGCTGCGGTGCAAAACGAGGCAACGCCGATACATCATTTATTATGGAGGTCAGAAGAGGAAATGCCGATGAATCCTCGGCAAGCAGTTCGCGCAGCTGCTTTAGTGCCGCAGGGATACTCTCGACAAACTTCTTTTTGTGTTCTATTATGCCACGATAGCCGTATGTTCCAAGATTCTGTAGCAAACGGAATATTCTGAAACAGCGCAATTTAGCCATAAACTCATCGCGAGATATGGTTTTATACTCGGCAAGCGACTGAAGATAGGCATCGAGCATAGCCTCGATAGCCTCGGGAGTGTATTTTGCTCGTGCCTGTCCCACGAATGAAGCAACATCGTAGTAGATGGGACCTTTGCGTCCACCCTGAAAATCTATGAACCAGGGTTGGTCGTTGTGCCACATAATATTACGCGATTGAAAATCGCGATAAAGAAACGTCTCGGCCTCTTCATCGAGCAGTATTGCCGAGAGAGCCTCGAACTCATCCTCGAGCAGTTTCTCATCGAACTCTACCCCCACGCCTTTAAGAAAACAGTATTTAAAATAGTTCAAGTCCCACATTACTGCCCGAAGGTCGAACTCGGCAACAGGATAACATACCGAGAAGTCGAGCTGCTGCGCCACTTTAAACTGAATGTGAGGCAACTGCGACATCACCGCACGCAGGGCATCGGTATCTTGCTGCGAGAAACAACCACTCTCGCGCGACTCTTTCATACGAGCGAACAGCGACAAGTCGCCTAAGTCTTGCTGAAGATAGCACAATCCATCGTCAGATACAGCCAACACCTCGGGAGCCGCAATGCCACATTCGCGGAAACGACGAGCAAAAGTCACAAACGCCCTATTCTCCTTTACCGATGTTCCTACAGCGCCTATAAACGAGCAGCCATCACCACACATACGATAATAAGCTCTGTTAGAACCATCTCCTGTCAGTTTGACAACCGACTGCGGCAGAGCGCCCGTTACCTTATTAAATAATATATTAAGAGTCTCCTGCATCAGAAAAATAATTTTGTATCTTATTTGGCGAAGATAAGACATTTTGCTCAATTAATAAACAGTTATACTATTTTTTAGTCAAAAGCACAAAGAACAACACAAAAAGACAAAAATCCCGATAAAACGCCAAGTTAACAGAAAAAAGTCTTGTTTTTTGCGCCAAAAAGAGCAAATTTCATATTTTTTCAAAAAAAATCTCACTTTTATCCACTTATTTTCCCAAAAAGTATTATCTTCGCAACGCAAGAAAAAAAACAATTTAAATATAATAACAAAATGAAAGTCGAGACAACATTAGAGAACCTTAAGAAAAGGTTTCCCAACGAGCCGGAGTATTATCAGGCAGTAAGCGAGGTGTTACATTCAATTGAGGATGAGTACAACAAACATCCCGAATTCGAAGCGAGCAACCTCATTGAACGTCTCTGCATCCCCGACCGCATTTTCACATTCCGAGTAACTTGGATGGACGATAAAGGTAGAATTCAAGTAAACACAGGTTATCGTGTACAGCACAACAATGCTATCGGCCCCTACAAGGGCGGTATCCGTTTCCACCCCTCGGTAAACATCGGAATATTAAAATATCTTGCTTTTGAGCAAACATTCAAGAACTCACTCACCACTCTGCCTATGGGAGGCGCAAAGGGCGGTTCTGACTTCGACCCCAAGGGCAAGAGCGACGCCGAGGTGATGCGTTTCTGCCAAGCGTTTATTACAGAGCTATGGCGTCACATCGGCCCCGAGATGGACGTCCCCGCAGGCGACATCGGTGTTGGCGGACGTGAGGTTGGCTATATGTTCGGAATGTACAAAAAGCTCACACGCGAGTTTAACGGAGTGTTCACAGGAAAGGGCATCGAGTTTGGAGGTTCACTCATTCGTCCCGAGGCTACAGGATACGGTAATATTTACTTCCTGCGCGAGATGCTGCAGATGCGCGGTCTCGACATTAAGGGTAAGACCTGCCTCGTATCGGGTTCGGGTAATGTGGCACAATACACCGTCGAGAAGGTTATTCAGCTTGGAGGTAAGGTGCTTACGATGAGCGATTCAAACGGTTACATCTACGACCCCGATGGTATCGACCGCGAGAAGCTCGACTTTATTATGGAGCTTAAGAACGTACGTCGCGGACGCATCAAGGAGTATGCCGACAAATACGGTTGCAAATATGTACCCGACGCTAAGCCCTGGGCCGAAAAAGCCGACATTGCCCTACCCTCGGCAACACAAAACGAGATTAATGAAGAGGCAGCGCGCGCACTTGTTGCAAATGGTGTGATTGCTGTATCAGAGGGAGCAAATATGCCCTCTACCCCCGAGGCAATCCACGTATTCCAAGAGGCAAAGATTATGTATGCACCCGGAAAGGCATCTAATGCAGGTGGTGTATCGGTATCGGGTCTTGAGATGTCGCAGAACTCATACAAGCTCAATTGGAGCAGCACAAAGGTTGATGAGAAACTGCACGAGATTATGCACAACATTCACAGTGCCTGCGTAAAATATGGTACACGCGAAGATGGTTACATTGATTATGTTAAGGGTGCAAACATCGCAGGATTCCTTAAGGTTGCAAAAGCTATGATGGCTCAGGGAGTGGTATAACAATAGAATAATACTTAATATTTTAACAATCAGCAGGCTGTGATTAATCATAGCCTGCTGATTGTTCCTATTCGTATATAAGATAATTTCTTATTTACAGAGATATACCCTCTTGTTTTCATTGCTGACTATTATAATAGCAACTCTAAATTAGATTCTCCATTGAACAGTATGGGCTACCCGTTATGTAAACAGTGTTTTTTGATTGTGGAATCAATATCTCAATTGTTTATATTGTTTATATAAAAAGAGTGTGTGCGTCCCGAAAGAGACGCACACACTTTATATTAACCAAAAAAGTTTCGTACTTATTTCTTAATCTTGAATGAACGAACAGCCTTGCCATCCTTCATAATTGTTACAACGTAAACGCCTTCACTAAGATGAGCAAGTGAGATTGTGCGAAGCTCTCCTGCACGCGCCTCAAAGACATTGCTGCCCACTTTCTTGCCATCCACTGCAAAGACTACAACGTCGTAGACACCATCGGCAGCGAAAAGCACATCGGCTGTGCCATCGAATGCCTTAGGATAAATCATATAACCGCCCTCGGCATTTACATCGTCAATAGCTGTTACAACGATATAGTCGGTTACGGTCTTTGTTGCCGAACCCCAAGAGTTGTTTGCTGTGAGTGTGATGGGGAACTTACCATCGCCTGCAACGTATGTTGCGTTTGCCGTTGTCTCGGTAGAACTGTTGAGACGGGCACCCTCGAGCATCCAACGTGACGACTCGTAAACGATATTGTTGCTACCTGTGAGCATAGGTACACCAAGAGCTGTTGTCAGCTGGTTCTGCTTGTAGTCGTTGGTGCGACCGTTCTCCTCCTTACCTGTTGTCATATAAGCACCGGGAACAGCCGAGTTCTTACCTGTATTGGGGAAGTATATGTATCCATCCTCATCGGTAGCCTTTGTTTCGAATGTGAAGTATCCCTCGAGGTTTGCAGGAATCTCCTTGAAGCCCTTCATAGCCTCTACTACCTCGGCATCGGTAAGAGCCTTGCTCCACACCTGAACCTCGTCGACCCATCCTGTGAGGCTGGCAAGGTTAGTCATTGAACCACCAACATAGAACTTGGCACCATTCTTCCAGTTGTACGGGCCACGACCGCGTGTCTCGCAATCGATAATCTTTTTACCGTTGAGATAGAGCTTGGCGTTGCGTCCGCTCTTTACCGCACATACGTGGTACCAGGTACCGGGTTGCAAGGTGTAACCATCGGAAAGACCATCAACGTCGTTATTGTGCTCGTAATTGGGAGTACCTGCGGGAGGAGCATCGAAGCAAACAGAGAGTTCGTTGGGAGCATTATTGCGACCGATATTGTTCTTGGCTGCGTAGCCCTCGGGACGGATAGCTGTCCACATCTCGCCCCACACATTGTCGGTCCAGGTTGCATTACAGTTACGGTTAACCTTTGTCATAAGCAATGTTCCAAGCGATGCGTGCTCGAACTTCTCGACCTTGAACCAGAGAGCAAATGAGGTATTTGTGTACTCACTCATAATTGATGCATCGACTGTGAGCTGATAGGGCTCGCTCATATAAAGCGACTGCGATACGGTACAGGGAGCACCGTTATACTCGGTACCCTTAGCAATGTCGGCTGTGAAGTTAACCTGCTGGTCGGGCCCTGTCACCTCGGTTACATCGGATTTAATACCGTTAATCTGAGGCAAACGACCTGTCTCCTCGGGGCTTACAAGGATGAGAGAACGGTTCATAACCTCTTGCTCACCTGTTACAACCTTAACGTCGTAGCTGCCAATAGCGGGAAGTGTTGTTGTCATTGCCAACACACCTGTTGCCTCGGCTGCAAGCTCGCCTGTGAACGCGTTATAGATGTATATATCGGCCTTAGCGTGGTTGGGATCCTCGAAACCGATTGTAAACTCCTCACCGGGCTTGATGATGCCCTTGTCCACTGTAAGAGTCTCAATCATTGTGAGTTCCTGCTCAATCTCGTTGCTCCAAACAATATTGCTCTTTGCGCGAGCATCCTTACCTACGGCACGTACACCAATCTGAAGAGTCTCGACACCGGGAATAAGAGGTGCATCGACTGCGTATGCAGCCCAAGATGTTGTTGTTGTAACGAGTGTCTCAACATCACCCTGCTTAACCCAAATCTCGTAGTACCAAGCACCAACCTCCTCGTTATATACGGGACGACCCTCATACTCTGCCTTGCGTGTCTCGGGAGTAGGCATATCGAAGATAACCTTAATGTCACCACGATTGTAGAAACGTTTCATCACCTCGGCGTGAGTGATTGTGGGAGTCTTAGGCTCTTCGTTGAACGAAGAGGGTATATAAGCGAACTCACCAAGAAGTGTCTCGTAAGCAGCTGTTGTATTCTTAACCGAGAGACCAACGCAACCAATAACATCGCCCGAAGCAAGACCAAACTCGCCGGCCTTAATCTCTACAGTATTCCACTCGCCCACCTTTACGTTTGCAGGAAGTGCCACTGTAGCAAAGTTATTCTCGCCACCAGCCTTAGCAACCATAAGAGTGAGGTGCTGTGTAGCCACATTAGGCTTGTAGACTATGCGGAAAATATCATCGGCAGCATTAACATCCCATTTTGTTGCGAAGAGACGAACATCGGAACGCTCGGTTGCACCGTGAACCTTTAGACAAGAGCCGCCGAACCAAGCATCGTCAAATGTAAAGTCCATCTGGATAGCCTGAGCGGGAACGCTCTTACCATCGCCGTTGTCTATCCACCAACGCCAGGTAGGAAGCATATCCTGCATACCTATATTATACCATTTGTGGTTCCAGGTGGTAACACCCTCATTATTCATAAAGCGTCCGTTACCAAGATTGAAACGTGTCACGAAAGGCAACTCATAGAGTGTCGACTGCTCGCGAACAGCCTTTGCATAACCGTGCCACTTTGAAAGGTCGCTGTAAGAGGCGGTAGTGTTACCGGTATTTAATGCGGGAAGGCTCAGGACGTTACGGTTGGCACCCGAGAAGAGAAGCTCTTGCTTCTTGACATACTCGTTCTGAACAGCATAGTCGCTCTGTCCACCCTCATTAGATGAGGTGTAAAGCTGGCTGCGATCGTGAGCACCCCAAACAACAATACTTACAGGATATTTCATAAGTGACTCCCAACCTGCATTGCCATACTTTCCGTAACCACGTCCCTGCTGGTCGAAGCCCGCATAAACGTCGAATGTAGAACGTCCAAGAGCCTTAGCAGTCTCGACACTCTCGCTGAGACCGGCATCGCTCCAGTTGTAGTTAAGGAAGAACATATCGGTCACAGGCTGGTTAGTCTGCTTGTGATGGAACCAATTCTGGTTGTTCGAGTTAAGCTTACAGCCGTTGTCGCTGAGCGTTCCTGTATTGCTTACAAAAGCATACCAATCGACGTGGAAAGGATGACCCAACTCATCGGCAATCTTATGACACTCGGCCAAGAAAGGAATGAAACGGCTGTAAACGGTGTAACCCCAATAACCCTCGGGATTCAAACAGAGACCGTCGATACCGTAGTAACGTAAAAACTCTATGAGTTTACGAGAGTATTTGTATTTATCGCCCTTGTCGTTTGTACCGGGGGCAGAAAGTTCGAAGAGAGTCTTTCCGGGCTCCTCCATCTGGTTGACACCCGCACCCCAATCGATAAAATAGGTACATCCTGTCATTACACCATTCTTGTGCGCAACATCGTTGAAAGCACCGGGAACACGCCACCAGCCATTAGACCAGTTCGAGTGAATGTTGATATACTGCCACAGGTTGAAGTTATCGCCATCGAAATTGTAACGAGGAAGAGCACCCCATTTCTTTGTCATCTCACCTGTAGGAACACACCAACCGAGGCGTTTGTCGTTCTCGTCGTTGAGCGCTTTGTTGGCATAATCACCCGGGATGAAACGCTCTTTCATCGGAACACGCGAAATAAAGAAATTCTCGTCTTTGTAGTTTGCACCCTCGCCCCAAGATTTACCCGGAGACCAGTTTTTCAATGCAGTAACAATGTCGGACGGCATTGCGTACTGTACGTACATTTCGTGGGTAGGCACGCTTTGGGCATAAGCACCCGCAGCAAACAGCGCCGCCACTGCTGACAGTAGTAAATGTCTGATTCTCATAAAATTAAAATTTTAAATAAATATATATGTTAATTACAATCGAAAAAAACAGAGTCTTTAAATTGCACTAACAGACGAAGATATTATTTTTTTTTAATATAATAGTCATATTTTACACTATTTTTCGCAACAACTCTTTTTTTCGGCACAAGTTTGCTCTTTAGTTAGGAATATATTATCTTCGCATCACACTAAAGTTTTATTCACAAATGAAAATAAAGAAAATAATTGCAGCTATCGTCACCTTAGCAGTGATAGTTTGTGGAGTTCTAGGATATGCCTACTATCTCGTTATACACCCACTGATTAGCCTCGACGAGACTGCATATATCTACATTTACCCAACTGACTCTGCTACATCAATAATAGAAAAGATTGAGAAGGCTGCATCGCCAAAGAGTATGCTCGGTTTCAAATTATTGGCTCGGCATAATAATCTCGACAAACAGAAACGTACAGGACGATATGCCATAAAAGATGGCGACAATATGCACACTCTTTACCGTAGATTGGTTTCGAACCAACAGACACCTGTGAAAGTGACTATCCCATCAACACGTACTGTCTCGCAATTGGTTGGCGCTGTATGTAAGCAACTTATGATAGACTCGCTGCAACTGAGTGAATTTGCCGAACACCCGGGATACTTCTCACGCATAGGATATACAAAAGAGACACTGCCGACACTGTTCATCCCCAATACTTACGAATTTTACTGGGACGTGAAGCCCGAGCGTTTTATGATAAGAATGATGAACGAGCGCCGCAATTTCTGGAACGAGAGCCGAAAGGCTAAAGCCGAAGCTATAGGACTTAGCATTGAAGAGGTAATGACGCTTGCATCCATCGTGGATGAGGAGACAAACAACGATGCCGAAAAACCCATTGTTGCAGGATTATACATAAACCGTCTTAAACGCGGAATGTTGTTGCAGGCCGACCCCACAGTGAAATTTGCACTCGGCGATTTTGCACGCCGCCGAATCCTCACCGCAGACCTCGCAACCGAGTCGCCTTACAACACATACAAATATAAAGGACTGCCCCCAGGCCCCATTCGCATTGCAAGCATACAGGGAATAGAGAGCGTGCTGAATTATCAAAAACACAATTACTTATATATGTGTGCTAAGGAGGATTTTTCGGGTACGCACAATTTTGCCACTACCCTTGCACAACACAATGCAAATGCACTACGCTACCGGCAGGCACTTAACAAGAGAAATATAAAACAATAATTATTTTCCTATGAAAAATTATTTAAGAAAATCAATCTTCTCGTTACTAATTCTGCTGTCGGCAGCTCTATCGGCACAAGAGAATATCTCGGCATTGCTGCCTATGCCTCAGAAAGTAGAGCTATTAAATGGGAAAGAGTTTAATTTAAACAAAGTAGGCACAATAGATTGCCAAATGAACGACAGCCTGTTTATTATAGAAGAGCTTAAAAGTATTATAAAGAGTCGCACAGGGGTTGCACTGCCGGCAAAAGGAGGCAACAGAATAATTATCAAAGAGTATAACTCGCTATCGCCCGAGGCATACAAAATAGAGGTAAGCAAAAAGAGCCTTGTGATAGAGGGTAGCCGCAAAGGCATATACTATGCTCTAAAGACAATAGACCAGATTCTGCTTGGCGACACACACAACAGCGCAAAAGGCAAAATTGCACAGATATATATAGAGGATGCTCCACGCTATGCACACCGTGCAGTGATGCTCGACCCCGCCCGCCATTTTCTGCCCGTCGAGGATGTAAAATTCTTCATCGACCAGATGGCAAAATATAAATACAATATACTGCAACTGCACCTCACTGACGACCAGGGTTGGCGCATAGAGATTAAAAGCCATCCACAACTGACAACAATCGGAGCACACCGCAATCCACGTGGCGGCGATAACGGCCCTGACAACGGATACTACACACAGGAGCAGCTAAAAGAGCTTGTAAACTATGCTGCAGCGCGTAATATTGAGATTATCCCCGAACTTGATATTCCGGGACACTCGGTGGCAATTCTCGCCGCTTACCCGCAGCTTGGATGCGGCTTCCGTCAGGGCGAAAAGATTGAGCTGGGAAAAACAACCAATATGATGCTTTGCGCCAACTGTGACGAGGCATACAGCGTGTATGATGATATTATTAAAGAGGTTGCAGCAATTTTCCCGTCGCAATATATTCATCTTGGCGGTGACGAGGCGGCCATAAAGGAGAATTGGGCAAAGTGCGACAACTGTAAGGCGCTTATGGAGAAAAACGGTTACACACAGCCATCGCAACTGATGAATATCTTCTTTGGACGTATGCTCGAGAGCGTGCGCAACAACGGCAAAAAGGCAATCCTTTGGTGCGAGCTCGATAATATATGGCCACCCGCAAACGACTATTTGTTCCCCTACCCCAAAGACGTAATTCTTGTTACTTGGCGCAATGCCCTCACACCAAAATGCATTGAACTGACACACAAATATGGGCATAAACTTATTATGGCACCCGGCGAACACACCTACCTCGACTATCCACAGTGGAAAAACGACCTTCCCGAATATAATAATTGGGGAATGCCGATAACCACTCTTGAGACCTCGTACAAGCTCGACCCATCATACAATCTTCCTAAAGAAGAGAGCCATCACATAATGGGAGTAATGGCAACAATGTGGGCCGAAGCTATTAAAGACATAAACCGCGTGAACTATATGTTCTTCCCTCGCGGTCTTGCTATTGCCGAGGCCGGATGGAGCACTATGGAACAACGCAGTTGGGAGGGTTTTAAAGAGCGCATAATGCCAAACCTCGACGACCTTATGCGCAGCGGAGTATCTTTCAGAGTTCCATTTGAAATTTCGCCTCGTAAATGAGAAGCTGTTAAAATTTACAGATAAATCTAAACAGCCTCGAACTGTTGATAAAAATTCATCTACTCTTATTGAAACTTCACCGAAAATAGAGTATCTTCGCAAAAAATTAAGAAGCTGTTTAAATTTATATCGTTAAGTTTTTTATAGGTCAAAAATAGAATGTTTTATTATTTTTTGAGGGCGCGTAGCGGGCTACGTAACCGAGAAAAAAGAGAAAAACAGGCATTTTTGAACATAAAAGACAACGAAATAGCAGCTTCCAAAATAATATTTTTTTTAGAAATTTAAACAGTTTCTAAGAACAGACACATTTTAAAGATATATTTATCAAAAATTCAAATAGTTTCTAAACCTATTTCTATGATACTGATTGCAGACAGCGGTTCTACAAAAACCGATTGGGTTCTACACGACAGCAACTCCATCGTAGCAAGAGTAAAAACACAAGGACTGAATCCTACTCTTCAAGAGAGCGAGGAAATATACAACATACTTAAAGAGGAACTTGCCGACAAGATTAGCTCCGATGCACCCGATACCATATATTTTTATGGTGCCGGATGTGCCTACGAAGGTGCAAATGAAAGGATGCGTACCGCACTGAGCAAGATTTTCACAACAAAAAAAATAGAGATTAACAGCGACCTCTTGGCTGCTGCACGTGCTCTTTGCGGGCACGAGGAGGGAATTGCCTGTATTCTGGGAACAGGCTCAAACTCCTGCCTTTTCAATGGAAAAAAGATAGTAGAGAACACCCCCTCATTGGGTTATATTCTTGGCGACGAAGGAAGCGGTGCCTATCTTGGTCGTCAGCTTGTTAGCGATTGCATAAAGAAACAGTTGCCCGCCGCTATATGCAAAAAATTCCTTACACAATACAACCTTACAATTGCAGGAATTCTGGAGCGCGTATATCACGAGCCGCTCCCCAACCGTTACTTGGCAAGTTTTGCACCATTCCTTGCCGAGAACCGCAACAATGCCGAGATTAAAGCACTACTGAAGCACTGCTTCACCCTCTTCTTCCAACGCAACACAATGATATATCGCCGTTCGTGGCTACCTATACATATTGTGGGCGGAATAGGAATTACATTTGCTAATGAACTGAAAGAGACAGCCGAAAGTCTTGGACTTTCAATAGGCAACATCGTAGAGAGTCCTATGAACGGACTGATTGAGTATCATAAATAAAAAGTCTTAACAAGACATCAGCATCATCGGGGTGTGTCAATAATTTTGACACACCCCGATGGCTATATATAAATAAAGTTCATTGCGTGTAGGGGCGATTTGCAATCGCCCACAACCGAGGTGATGAGCACAGTAAACAAGTTTCCTTTGCACTCGCTTAATCGGCAGTTAGTCTGGAAGTTACTTTTGCAGCTGTTTCGGTTAAAACAATGATTCGGGCGATTAAAAATCGCCCCTACTGTCCGCGAGGATATAAACACTTTATATTTTTATCGGACAGTAATAATATAAAAACAGGAATCATTTTCCACGCATTACAAACTCCTCGGCAGGACGCAGTGCATCGAGTTTGCCAACATCGATAAACTCGAGACTATCGGCAACAACACCATAGATTGGCTCACGTGCAGCAGCCCACATATAAAAACTCATTATAGGGAAACGTGTGCCATTTACAATATCTATGGGCAGTTCTTTCTCCTTTAAATATTCATCCATAAGAGCAAAGACACGGTCGCTCATAATATGTATTCCCGAGAAAGCAAGCGCCCTGCACTGCGACGGTATAATTTCGGGAGAAATAACGTGATAATCACCACTGTCGGTATTCATCCATCCCACAAGACGCAATGTATCGGGAGCAAAAAGCAGGAAACGTGTTGTTTTTCTATCGCTCACCAACAACGAAGCAAGAGCATCTGTTTTTACTTGTGACGCAAACCAATGAACATCGCAATCGGAGAGAATATCAACATTGTGTATAAGGAACGAACCGCACCCTTCGAGGAAACGTCGCGCGTGCAGAACAGCGCCACCCGTTTCGAGCAATTGCGCCCTCTCGTCACTAAACTCGAACAACATTGTCCCCTCTTTCTTCTCCTCTTTCGAACACACAATCCAGGACTGAGTAGCAGCCCACTCCTCTATCTTATCGGCAAAATAGTGTATATTCACAACCGCCTCGTCGAATCCGGCAGCCATAAGTTTGCGCGCCACGTGTTCGAGCAGAGGTTTTTCACATACAGGGACAAGCGCTTTTGGCAGCGTATCGGTTAGCGGCTTAAGGCGCGTACCGAGCCCCGCCGCAAAAATCATAGCTTTCATAATTATGTCTTTGGAAATTTGCACAAAAGTAATGAATAATCGTCAAAAGCACAAGACAATGTTTGCGTTGTTCGTTAGTTTGCACTATCTTCGCATATTAAAAGATGAAGTTTGCTTTCGTAATTTAAGTTTTCTTTAAGACTTTATAAACAAGAAAAGAGACAATACAGATGTTCAGCAATATAGACCGAAAGACATTTTATAATGAGGCAATGCGTAGCGGCACCCTCTTGGGACTTCTATGGATAGCAATGTATGCGGCAGCAGTTGGCGGTATGTCCAATCCATCATACCTGCCTTTTTTTATGATACTATTTATTGCATCACCATTCTATGCCGCCTATTTAGCAAAATGTTTCCGTAAGAAGTATTGCAACAACACTATGAGGTTCTCTCAAGCCTGGTTGTTTGTACTTATGGAGTATTTGTGTGCCTCATTGCTATCGGCAATAGTAATATTCGTATATCTGAAATTTTTCGACAGTACGGTTCTAACCGACACAATGGGTAAAATGATTCAGATAATAGAGCAAGAGCCACAGATATATGGTAAATCAGCTACACAATTCAAAGAGGCATTTGAGATATATTCCGGTTTAAGCATACGCGATATTGTACTTAATATAACCACATCGAACCTTATGAACGGTACAATAATCGCCATAATAATTGCACTATTTATTAAACGTAACCAACAATAAAGATATTAAGAATGGATATTTCTGTTATAATACCCTTATATAACGAAGCCGAGTCGCTTCCCGAGCTAACCGCTTGGATAGAGCGAGTAATGAACGAGAATAAATTCACATACGAGATAATATTCATCAACGACGGTAGTAAGGATAACTCTTGGGAGGTTATAGAAAACTTGCAAAGCAAGAACAGCAATATACACGGAATAAAATTCCGTCGAAATTACGGTAAATCGCCTGCTCTCTACTGCGGATTCGAGCGCGCACAGGGCGATGTGGTAATAACAATGGATGCCGACCTTCAGGACAGTCCCGACGAAATACCTATCCTTTACCGAATGATTACCGAGGAGGGATACGACCTTGTATCGGGGTACAAGCAGAAACGTTACGACCCGTTGAGCAAGACTATCCCCACCAAACTTTTCAATGCTACTGCCCGCCTTGTATCGGGAATAAAAAACCTGCACGATTTTAACTGCGGTCTGAAAGCCTATCGTAACGAGGTGGTAAAAAGTATCGAAGTGTACGGAGATATGCACCGTTATATCCCCTATCTTGCAAAAAATGCAGGATACAGCAAGATTGGAGAGCTTGTGGTACACCATCAAGCACGTAAGTATGGCACAAGCAAATTTGGTATAAGCCGATTCTTTCACGGCTACCTCGACCTTATGTCGCTGTGGTTCCTTTCAAAGTTCAGCTACCGCCCAATGCACATTTTCGGATTATGGGGTTCGCTGATGTTCTTCATAGGTTTTATTGCAGCCGCAGTATTGGGAGTAGGTAAACTTTATGCACTGTCGCAAGGCATACCTTTCCGTCTGGTTACCGACTCGCCCTATTTCTATCTGTCGCTAACGATGATGATTATTGGAACACAACTGTTCCTCACAGGATTCTTGGCCGAGCTTATAAGCCGCACATCGCAAGAACGCAACAAATACAATATTGCAAAAGAGATTTAAACAATTTCACAAACAATGAAAAAAACGTTTTTCACTTTAGTCTCCCTATTGACAATACTCCTTTTGGGGTGCGACAATGGTGGCGACTGCAAGATATACAATACAGCATACTATCGCACACTATTCCGCAGCATAGATGCCACAACAGGAGAGGAGATTCCCTATACCTTCCCCGAGCCACTCGATATAAGGCTCATAGTAAACGGAACAGACTCGCTTGTAATAAACAATATGACAAGTGACACCGAGCTTGCTCTTCCTATGTGCTACACACAAGAGTGCGATACACTTCTATTGGAATTTGGCACAATAACAACCGATACGCTATTTGTCGAGCACACCAATATCCCCTATTTCATCTCAATGGATTGCGGAACCGGAATGTACCATAATATCACAGGAGTGCGACATACAAATAATTTTATTGATTCGGCAGCTATAATTCATCCATTCATCAATTTCGACGCAAATGAAAATATCAAGTTATATATTGCTGAGTAGTCTGTTGGCACTGCTCCCTTTGACTGCAACATCGCAAGACGAGGTAAAGAACGACACCGTCTCGGGACGTTTACTCGATTTTCGCGGTCTCAGCGTCTCGACCGACCTTTTCGGTTATGCCTATTCGCTACTCGAGGATTACACAAGTGGCGAGGTGGCACTAGAAATAAATCTTGGCAATAAATACTACCCTGTTGTAGAGGTTGGTTATGGCAGCACTGACTTTACCGATGAGACGTTCGGAATATATTACAAATCGGCTGCACCATACTATAAAATCGGTCTGAACTATAACTTCAGTAATAAAATTGGTAAAAAGCCTCGCCACAGCTACATCTACGGCCTTGCCCGCTTCGCTTGGACAAGAGCCGACTATGATGTATCGGCACCACCTATCACCGACCCTGTATGGGGTGGCTCTGTTGGTCTCGACCTTAATGATGTGAGCGGATATTACAGTTGGATTGAGTTGGGTGTGGGAGTAAAGGTAAAGATTCTGAAAAATTTCCATATGGGTTGGAGTGTACGATACAAAGCACGCGCCAACCAGGTTACAGGCAGCAATTCGCGTATGTGGTATATTCCCGGATTCGGCAACAGCAGACACACCACATTCGGCGGCACATACAGCCTTATATATGAGATTCCTTTTAAATAAGAGTCTCTCTAAAGGAGTATCCACCGAAGATAATCGTGCAGCACAAGGATGAGGAGGATAAATAATCGCATAGAAATCAGTATAATCTTTAAAACAATCTGTAAGCAACAATGAAATCCTGGAAAGTATTGTTTTTATTATTCCTAATAGTAGCATCGGTACTAATAATAAAGAATGAGCCACCATATCACACCGACCGAGGGTTTATTTTCGGTACCTATTATAATATATGCTACAAGAGCAAAAATAATCTCCAGCAAAAAATAGACAGCACTCTAAAAAGCGTCGACAATTCACTATCGCCATTCAATAAACACTCTGTGATAACAGCCATCAATGAAAACCGCGATACCCTTGTCAATGCACAATTCACCGATGTTTTCAACCTTGCACAGATAATAGCAGAAACCACCGACGGAGCTTTTGACATAACAGTGGCACCGCTTGTAAATGCGTGGGGATTCGGATTTAAGCAAGGAATTACAATAGACAGTATCACGGTAGACAGTTTGTTGCAATATGTAGGATATAAGAGCATAAGACTCACTGACAACAAAGTAACAAAGCAAAACCCACAAACTATGCTCGATTGTAGCGCCATAGCCAAAGGATACGGATGCGACTGCGTTGCCCGTATGTTAGAGTATTACGGTGTAAAAGACTATATGGTGGAGATTGGTGGCGAAGTAGTTGCTAAAGGAAAGAACGATAAGTCGAAACAGTGGAGCATAGGAATAAGCAGACCCACCGATGATAAATCGGGGGCAATAAACGAGCTTCAGGAGATACTTCACATAAGCGGTAAGAGTGTAGCAACATCGGGTAACTATCGCAATTACCGTTATGAAGATGGTCGTAAACTATCGCACACCATCGACCCACGTACCGGATATCCTGTGACACATACCCTACTCTCGGCAACGGTAATTGCCAACGACTGTGCCACCGCAGATGCATACGCAACAGCGTTTATGGTTATGGGAATCGATAAGGCAGTGGAATTATGCAAAAAGAAAGAGATTGATGCCTACTTCATTTACAGTACACCGGAAGGTACAATAAACACTCGGGAGACCGACGGAATGAAAAAATATCACCAATAACCAATAATGCTCCTCGCTGCAGCGAGGAGCATTATTGGTTATTATTATATAGTTTCATTATTTTATCACACCATTTTTTCTTTTTAATCCAGGAATTATTGCATATTCAAAATATATCGCCTACCTTTGTATCGGCAGACGATATAACGTAAAACAATATAATGGTAGACGATATATGAATACTTCGAACAATGCACTCACCGAAGCAGTATACTACATTCTGCTTGCTCTCATAGAGCCACTTCACGGCTATGGAATTATGCAGCGTACCGCCACTTTAAGCAATGGCAGACTTTATCTCTCGGCAGGAACACTTTATGGTGCCCTATCGACCCTTATGGAGAAGGGCTGGATTGAACAAATTGAAACACCTGCCGACTCTCGAAAAAAGCAGTATATAATCACAGCTACTGGCCGTCAAGTAGTTGAACAAGAGTTGCTTCGCTTAAATGAGCTTGTAACAAATGGAAAATCAATTCTAAAAAAATAAAGACTATGGAAACTAAAACTGTATGGAGATTCTTTACTATTGCACAGTGGGAGGAAGAAAACAAATGGCTAAACCAAATGGCGCAAAATGGTTGGCATTTGGTTCGAATCAATTTTCTATTAAGATATGTATTCGAAAAAGGCTCTAAAGGCGAATATATTTACAAACTCGATTTACCCGACAATATAGAGTATAGAGATAATGAGCTATCATACAGAGACTTTCTCACCGAATGTGGTATTGATATTGTATGCGAACAAAAGCAATGGCTATACTTACGTAAAAAAAGCTCAGACGGGCCGTTTGACAAAAAGGACGACCTATTCCCTAAGTTAATAATGTGCAACAAGGCATACAGCTATGCTATAGATACACTCACAAAACTACTTCGCTATTTTGCAATCTTACTTGTATTGTTTATACTTGCCCTAAACATTCTCGACCAACCAACCATTAAAAATATATTAAAAGGAATGATAATGGGCGTAGGTATAGGTGCTATTTGGAGTATAGCTATTGTTTGGGTACCTTTATTAAACAACCTACGTAAAAAAATGAACAAGTTAGTATCTGAAATAGCTATCAAGCACTAAAATAAAGACTTTGCTTCTTGTAGGAGCAAAGTCTTTATTTTAGATAAATTATTGTACGTGTGCTACATTCAACAGGAACGAGATATTCGAGGCAAACAACTTAACAGAAATAGCGAGTAGAATTACACCAAAGAATTTCTTCATAAAGTAGACACCGCTACGTCCCAATATCTTCTGAGCACGCTTGGTAAACTTAAGCATTAAAAATACTACAACCGCATTAAGCATCAGTCCTAGAAATATATTCAGTGTCGCATATTCAGCCTTTAACGATAGAAGCGTAGTAAAAGAACCCGGGCCGGCCAAAAGTGGGAATACCACCGGCAAATAGGTTGCGTTACCGGCAAGTTCACCAAAATCTTTAAAGATTTCTATTCCCAAGACCATCTCCAAAGCCATTAAGAACAAAATAAGAGCACCTGCCACAGCAAAGGAGTTAATATCAACACCAAAAAGACTTAACATCCAATCACCCAAGTAGAAGAAAAGAATCATAAGCGAGAAAGAGTACAACACCGCCTTTCCGGCATCAATTCTTTTCCCACTCTCACGTATACCAACAATAATTGGCATAGTACCAACAGGGTCTATTATTGCAAATAACACTATAAAAGCACTCAAGAAGTGCATAAAATTAAAATCGGTCAAGAACTCCATAGTATCCCTATTTAAATTGTGTTAAAAACTTGTCGTATTTACTCTCAAACGAGTTCGTACAAATATACAAACAAACGAGCGAAATAAGGCCAAGCTTGCTTGGATATTTTGCAGCGAGTGCAGGATATATTCGAAGTTTACTCCAAATATACGAACAAACGAGCGAGATAGTCAAAGTTTACTTTGATATTTCACAGCGAGTGCAGCGTATATATGTCGTTAGACAAATATAACTATATTTTGAATTATTTGCAACCAATAAAGAAAAAAGCAAAAAAAACAACTGTTGAGCTAATTACAAAACAAATAGCAACAGCCTTATATAAGCTGCTGCCATTTAATCTATCTTCTGCTGAACTGATTCTTCACTCGTGATGAAAGAATCTCATATATCTTATATGGATAACGTATTGCAAAGAAAAGCATATTTGTATATACTCCGTAAGATTTCATAATCTTGGAGTGTTCTTTCATTATAAGCCAACGGCTGCGGAAACCATCTGTAGAGACACCTCCCGTACGCATTGTAACAAAATCGCGCTTAATATATGAGGTACTTATTCTATTTATATATATAAAACGGAATAGCGAATCGAAATCGGCCGCTATACGATATTTTGTATTGAAAACACCATATTTCTCATATACCGCACGCTTACAATAAAACGAAGGATGAGCCGGCATAAATCCAAAACGCATAAGACGACGCGAGAAGATAGCCGATGAATAGTATCTTACACATTTCGTCAAATCATTACTGTTAACAAAATGTATATCACCATATACCGCATCTACATTCTTCTCTTTAATGGTGGTTGCAATAATATCAAGGATATCATTAGAGGTATAAAAGTCATCGCTGTTTAATATGCCTACAATGTCACCGGTTGCCATTGCCAGACCTTTATTCATAGCATCGTACAAGCCTTTATCCTTTTCACTTATATATCGCATTTTGCCATTGAACTTTTGCTCATACTCCTTTATGATTTCCAGTGTACCATCACTTGAGAATCCATCTACTACTACATACTCATAGTTTGTGTACGTCTGACTCAATACTGAATCAAACGTACTCCTTAATGTTTCGGCACTATTATAAGTTGCAGTAATTATAGATATTTTCATAAATCTTGAAATTCTACAGCCAATGCAGTTTACTCTAATACGTTATGCAAAGATGCAAACATTATATGGATTTTACAAATTTCATTCAGAAAAATCATTTAATTATTTTTAGTTTTTAAGTAAATAAGCGACGACGAAGTATTAATGTTCCCACAGGAATACGATAGCGGGCAATTGGAAACAGCCGATTAAGCGAGTGTAAATGTAAGTTTACTTACTTTGCCCTTACTAGCGGGGGTGACCCAAAAGTATTTTTTACTTCGCGAGAATTGAATATTTGAAAGCCCAAGCTGAACGTGGGGGATTAATGGCGTGAAGATGAAAACGGTTCAGTATTATACGTTAAGACATCCTAACCTAATGAAGCGGCAGCGGGCGATTGGAAATCGCCCCTACAAGCAACCATTAACAGCATAAAAAAAAGAGCCCAAGCTGAACGAGGGGAATTAACGGCAAAGCAATTATAACAAAAAAAGAGCCTTAGTATTATAAAGCTCCTTCGAAAAAAAGTGGCGATGACATACTCTACCTATAGCTTAATGCAGTACCATCGGCCCAAGCTGAACGAGGGGAATTAATGGCGTGAAGATGAAAACGGTTCAGTATTCTACGTTAAGCAATCCTAACCTAATGAAGCAGCAGCGGGCGATTGGAAATCGCCCCTA
>JAGBBX010000006.1 GCA_017938245.1 Bacteroidaceae bacterium | reverse complement strand
TAATAGTACCTTCTTACTCCAAATCGGCGTCTCTGTAATCATCAAAATCGATTCTGTAATTCCGATTCTCATATTTTCGATTGTACTCTTCCTCGTTGTGCGGCAGAAGTCTGGTATAGTATATTCCATCGTAGAAATACTCAAAAGCAATGCGCGACATTTCCATCTGTTTGGGGTACATTAACCGGTTGCGGTTGTATAATCGAACAAAAACATCGGCCCAATTACACTCAGTTACAGTTGACCAGCAAAATTGCCAAAATTGCATTTGATAGCCTTTTCTTAATTTTGAAAGGTAATCCAATACTAATTTGTCGTTTCTTAAAACATAGTTTATCAAATATGACTGAAAAACTCCTGTACACTCCCCTGTTTCTTGCATTCCAATGCTAAGATTCACTATTTTCTTGCATAGTATAGTATCGTTTATATGCGTTAAGGAAATAAGTGTGGTAATATGTTCACTGCACATATCGCACATTGTGTAGTTGTCGTCCTCATTATACATAAAACTGTAAGTCATATAAAACTCTAACCACGTTGTGGGATAAGCCTCTAAAAACTCCATTTCTGTTTCGGTGGTGCATTCTCCACTCATTAAGACTTTGTACGCTTTGTTTATGCGTGCAGTATCTATGGGGAAATTCTGTGCTGTGGCTGTCAGTATCGTAGTACCCAACAGCATTAGGGCTAAAAATAGTCGTTTCATAATATTAGTTATTTATAAAGTTCTTCAAAATGAGGGCCTACGTTTATTTTTATTCCGCCTTCTCCATATTTCTCAAAAAAGTCAAATAATTCTTTTTTCTTCCCTCTATCGTATATCTCATAATCTTTCCCGTCTGCGCTAAGTTCAATTGTATCGCCCGGAATAAAACAGCCTTTGGTATTTTTCCAAGTCTTCCCCCCGTGAATAGCTATGCAACTTCTCCCGGGAGGGGTGTCTATATACCATTGGAATTGTAAACCATCTTCAGGTATTTTGTTATTCTTTTTTCTTTGTTCATTGATTTTTTTTAGCATTTCTGCATTAGGGATTATGTTGTATTCTCCGCTCATTATAGCCATCTTCCCTCCTGCGGTTTTTGCTTTTTCATACTTTGTTTGCGGTTCAAGGAAATACCCTCTCATTGAATCTACCTCCTTACCTTGCTCATCGTAAGCTGTTGCAAGAAATGCGCTGGCGGTACTATTTACTCCGTACCATATTCTATTGGTATTAACTACAACTCTTGTTTTTTGTTTAACCTCTCCCTGTTTTCCATTATTATATGACAATGCTATGTCAAGAAGACTCGGCCTTAGACCGCTGTTGTTCAAATAATTTCCCATAATCTTTTTAGCACAAAAGTATTATAGAAAATATGCTTTATGGTTGCTATTTTATCATAATAATCACTTTCTATACCACTAAAATAATACAGACACACTATCTTGTCAACAAATTACAGAATTACAACCTTCTTTTTTTAGGTTTATTAACAATTGTTGGCATCCGGTAAAACTTTTCAGTCTCTCATTTAAGCTTGTTTGCTAAATTCAGCCTTTCATTGTTATTTTTCTCCTACTTTTCGTGCGACATTTCGGGCGATTAAAAATCGCCCCTACAAGCACAAAAAATCTTAACGTAAAATGCTCACGATCTTTTTTGGGTGCTGCGGAACTCGCTTCGCTCAAACATCCTCGCACTTAATCCAAAAAATATCTACCATTTTACTAATTTTCATACGGCGCACCAATGAACAACCTTATGATTTTATGAAAAAGTGGGATAGAGCTGTACATTTCTATCCGTAGAGAGAAAAAATAAGGATAGTAGATTCTTTTTCTACCATCCTTATCTATATAAAAACAACTGTTTTTTTAGTACCAATCGACATATCTTATTGTATCTTCCCAATCCTTAGCCTCGGCACTTTCCTTATTTATAAACAGATGCAGCACTCCGCAATCGCAGAAATTTATTCCCTCTTCGCTGTCGAGTTGCAGAATATGCAGCAGAGAGTCGCTGCGACGCGGGTCGTATTGTGCAAAATCGCAATATCCTCCTATGCGACTGCCATAGTTGCCTCGATGTTTCTGTAGGTAGGCATCAATGGCCTCTTCGGAAAAATCGCATCGCAGTTGGTCGAGTCGTTCTTCGAAATAACGGTCGCAGTCGCCAAAGTATGAGTAGCCCTCTTCAAAAGTCATTGTGTGTACTCGGTTCACAGGAAGAGCGTAATCGGCATCTTCGAGCCATCCCCGCAGAACATCGTGATAAACATCGAGCGGTTCTTCGCCAAGTTCTTCGTCGTCGAAATATAAGACCTCGTACTCGCCCGACCAATCGAATGGGTTGACATACAGTTGCAGAAGTCCACTCTCGGGTATCCCCTCCATTGGGGGAACCTCGGCAAAATTTATCTGCACAAGCATCACAAACGGTATTCCTTGCTTATTACGAGGATATTCCTCCTCTAAATAAGCAGGAAAGAAACCTGCACCAAGCACCTTGCTTTGCGTGGGTGACGTGGGGTCGTTATCGACACCCCACTCTCTCTCGGTTAGTTTTATATTGCGGCACTCTTTACGCATACGCTGCTCAAGGAGTGCCATCGGTTGTGTGCTCATATAATATAATTACTTTGTCTCTACAATCTTTGTGGGAGGTTGCTGCTCGTTGCGCAATTTCACCTGCTCGACAAGCGCGCCTGCAAGAGCAAGGAATGCTTGTCCGTCGGGGGTGTTTGCTTTCATTGCAATGGGCAGACCCTCATCGCCACTCTCACAGATGCTCTGTACAAGAGGAATCTGTCCGATGAGAGGAATACCGTAAGCATCGGCCATACGTTTGCCTCCGTCGCGACCAAAAATATAGTATTTATTCTCGGGCAGCTCGGCTGGAGTAAACCACGCCATATTCTCGACCACTCCCAAGATGGGTACAGCCACCTTGTCATTGACGAACATATTCACACCCTTTATGGCTGCGGCAAGTGCCACTTGCTGGGGTGTTGTAACAACCACAGCTCCTGTGAGCGCAAGGCTCTGAACAATGGTAAGATGAATATCGCTGGTGCCGGGAGGCAGGTCGATGAGGAAATAATCGAGGTCGCCCCACGCTGCATCGGCGATGAGTTGTTTCAGAGCGTTGCTTGCCATTCCTCCGCGCCACAAGATAGCCTGCTCGGGGTCGACAAAGAATCCTATGGAGAGGATTTTTACACCATACTTCTCGATGGGCAGGATAAGGTCGCGACCGTCTATGCGCTCGCTATAAGGGCGCTCGTCCTCGACACTGAACATTTTGGGGATTGAAGGGCCGAAAATATCGGCGTCCAAAAGTCCTACCTTATAGCCCAGTCGTGCAAGGGCAATGGCAAGATTAGCCGATACGGTAGATTTTCCAACGCCACCCTTGCCCGATGATATAGCAATCACATTCTTTACCTGTGGAAGAAATTTACCAACCTCGGGGCGTGCCGCCTGTCGGCTCACCACGCTGATGTTCCCCACAATCTCTACCTCTTTGCCAACGTATGTAAGGATAGCGGTCTCGGCCGACTTTACCACCGAGCGTATAAAAGGGTCGGTAGACTTTTCAAAGATAAGTGAGAAACTCACTTTATTACCGTCAATGCGTATGTTGTCATCGACCATTTCGGCCTCGACAAGATTTTTCCCGTTACCCGGATAGCGCACCTTTTCGAGCGCTTCAAGTATTAATTTTGGATATAATGCCATTGTTATTTATAAACTGTTTGTTGTTTTAAAATTCATAGTCAATATCGACGCGGCTCTCGCTTATTTTCTTGCAGTAATCGGCAACATCGACGTGTGCCGGATGTACCTTATAACGGTTCATCGCCTCGACATCGTCGAATGTGGATATTAACACTGCGTCGTAGGCTGTTTCGCTTGGATAACAGTTTACACCAACCTCTATTGAACGAATCTCGGGGACAACACCCACAAGTGCCTCGAGATGCTCCTTCATCCACTGCGCATTCTCTATGCGGCTTTTGCCTTCGGCGCCCTCGACGAAGCGCCACATTACTATATGTTTAAGCATAATTCCCAGTGTTATTTACGTTTTTCGAGCGAGCTGCGCTTGCTGCGGTTGTAGCTGCGATACTCATCGAGTTCAATCTCGACATCGGGTTCTGTGAATCCTGTGCGCTTCGAGAGACCGAATGAGATATATTTTATTGTTAACCCGCGTTCTATCCACTGCGACTCGTAGTAGGTGCGAATTTTCAGTATTTCGCTCTCGTCGTTGCGTCCGTGAACATCCTCGATGCACTCATAGACGGGCAAATTATTCACCTCGGTGATATATTTCGTATAGGTGAACATAAAATTACTGTCGGTCTTTAGATGCACCACAGCCTCATCGTCAAGAATCTTACCGTAACGTTCGAGGAAGAGCGACGATGTAAGGCGCTTTGTGACCTTTTTCATCTGCGGGTCGGGGAATGTGAGCCATATTTCGCTCACCTCACCCGGGGCAAAGAGACGGTCGATAATCTCGATATTTGTACGCAGAAAACCCACATTATCGAGCCCGTCGCGCAGAGCCTCGGTAGCACCGCTCCACATACGTGCTCCTTTTATATCTACACCGATGAAATTCTTCTGTGGGCAGCGACGGGCAAGAGCAACAGTATATTCGCCTCTGCCGCAACCGAGTTCAAGCACAATAGGATTATCGTTACCAAAGAACTCCTTTTTCCAATTTCCGGCAAGGGGGAACTCAACATTGTCGGCAACCGAATAGGGGTGCTCAACCACATTGCGATACTCTCGCATATCGGCAAATTTCTGTAATTTTCCTTTCGCCATTGTTTTTAAGACGTTAGAGAATTATCAAATATCGAGTACGGTTACCCAATTATATATGTCGGGAGCATCGCCATACTGTATGGCACGCAATTTCTCGTACAGTTTTGTACAGATTGGGCCGGGCTTTCCGTCCTTAGATATTACGTATGAAACGCCACGCTCAAGGTCGTCGATGCGTTCAATGGGCGAGATAACCGCCGCTGTTCCGCAAGCGCCGGCCTCCTCAAAGGTAGATAGCTCCTCTTCGGGGATAGCACGCTGCTCCACTTTCAGTCCCATATCCTTTGCCAACTGCTGCAAGCTGCGGTTGGTTATCGAGGGAAGAATAGATGTAGAGAGCGGTGTTACGTATGTATTATCCTTTATTCCGATGAAATTGGCCGCGCCGCACTCGTCGATATATTTTTTCTCTTTGGCGTCGAGGTAGAATTCGCACGAGTAACCCTTATCGTGAGCAAGTTTATTTGCCCTTAGACTTGCGGCATAATTTCCACCAACCTTATAACGTCCCGTACCAAGCGGTGCCGAACGGTCGTATTCGCGTATTATCACGTATGGATTGGTAGCGAATCCTCCTTTAAAATAGGGACCTACGGGTGTCACAAATATAATAAAAAGATACTCACTGGCAGGATGCACACCAACCTGCGCGCTTGTTCCAATGAGCAGAGGACGTATATAAAGTGAAGCACCACTCTCGTATGGAGGGATATAATCCTTGTTCAGTGTAACAACCTTTGTAACCATTTCGCGGAACATTTCGGTGCTCACCTGCGGCATAAGAATACCATCGCAAGTGCTCTGCAAACGCTCGGCATTGGCTTCGAGACGGAAGATGCGCACCTTGCCATCTTTGCCACGAAACGCCTTAAGACCCTCAAAAGCCTCTTGTCCGTAGTGCAGACAGGTTGCCGCCATATGAAGGTTCAGAGTCTCTTCGCTGCACACCTCAATTTCGCCCCATTTTCCGTTGGAGTATCTGCAACGTACATTGTAGTCGGTTTTCATATATCCGAAGCCGACATTTGCCCAATCAATAGCTTTCATTTTTATATTATTTTTAATCTAATCGTTGAAAATTTTCCACAATATTGTGCGAAGATAAGAAATTTTACTCAAACCCACGAGATATTTATTTTATTTTGCAACAATAAAGATAAAATAGAAAACAATAGCGCATTTTTTAAAATAAAAAACAACGAAAGAACAATTCCAAATATAAGTTTTTTAAATTTAAGCAGCGTCTTATTTTACACCATCTTAAAAATCGCTTTCCAATTATAATCCTGCTTATTAAATGTCTGTGAAAAGAGACGAGCTGTACATCTTAGCAAATAAGCCATTAAGACTATCATTGTAAGTATTGCAATCATATTTGCAGGAAACGGCACATTATAAGACCAATTCCTCAACAGATATAACTGCACAATATATATCTCTAAGCACAAGCCACCTATGAATTTTATAATCCATCCTATATATTTCTTGTCAATCAAAGATTTTATTTTAGTACTACCACACATAGTATATAAGAACAATACTATTGCTAACAGTGGTAGTGACGATAGTAACTGCAAATGATTAAGTTCATCAACCTTGTCTGATAAGAAAATAAGAGCATAGAACAATACTATACTTATAATAAAACCTATTATCGATTTTCTAAATTCGACAACGAATCCGTTTTTTCCAATAATAGCACCTAAAATCATAAATAAGAAATAGAATACGCAAGCATAGCTATACTCCATAAATGAATATATTTTTAAAGTTCCATCTTTATTCCACAAAAAATAAACAACGGCCAAAAATATCAAGTAGAATATAAAAAACTGATACAAATATTTCGAAGCAAATCGGTTTACCAAATAAATAATTATATAATAAACCATTATGCAACTAACAAACAATCCTCCACCACTCATAATCACAGATGACATATCATTATCTACTTCCAAAATAAACGATAAAATTATCGCCCACGAAAAAACGGTAGGATAGATTCTGCTTACTCTCTTCTTATACCAATTATCGAATCGGCCCATAGGTTTTAAAAAGAGTGTAAACCCGCTGCAAAAAAAGAACAAAGCATCACCAATAGCACCACCCGTTGCCAAGAAAGATATATTATCGGGATAAAATTGACTTAGATGTGAATTGGTTATAAGCAATACAGCAATAAATTTTAATATATCAACACCTACATTTCTTGCCATAACAAAACTATTCATAACATACTATTATAATGTATCGGACAAAGTATCGAGCATCTTTTTCACATCTTCATCAACCTTAAATATGCGGCTGCGACAGAAATCAATTAACTGCTGCGCCTCGGCAAGTTCATCGGTGAGCTTATCTATATCTACGTTTCCGCCCTGTATATGCGACATTATCTCTTCGAGTCGCGCCATTGCTGCGCTATAAGTAACATTCTCATTCATAATATAATATTCTCTATTTTACTTCACTTATTATTGTACCGTCGGACAGATGCGTCTCAATGACATCGCCGCTTTTTGCATCATTTACCGAGCGCATCACTCTGCCTCCACAAGTTGTAAGGCTGTAGCCCAATGCAAGTATCCTCTTGGGCGAATGAGCCTCACATTTCTGTTGCAAAAGGTCGAGCCTATGCCTTTGCTGCTGCAACAGCAGAGAGGTTGCTATCGGCAAACGCTGCACGATAGCCCTAAGACGATTTTTCTGCGCTGTAAGAGCCTCGACCACCGCCGAAACGATATTACTGCCTATTGCATCCAATATCGCCGCTTGACGGGCCACCGTGTGAATAAGCAGTTCGGCCGCTGCCGTAGGTGTCTTAACGCGAGTGTGCGCAACAACGTCAAGCACTGTATCATCGCGCTGATGTCCTATACCCGTTATAATGGGCAGCGGAAACTGTGCGCAGTTATTAGCAAGGTTATATGTATCGAAACAGGATAGTTCGCTTGTTGCACCACCGCCGCGAATTATCACGACAACATCCCACGCGTCAATATTATCGGCTATACGATAGAGAGCATCTATTATCCCACTCTCAACCTTACTTCCCTGCATAGGTGCCGCAAACAGATGAGGATAAAAAACAAATCCGTATGGGTTGCTTGCCAGCTGGTCACAAAAATCTCCATAACCCGCCGCGTATGACGAAGATATCACCGCAATGCGCTGTGGCAGAGCAGGGAAAGGCAGTTCCTTGTTAAGGTCGATTACTCCCTCTTCGCTCAGACGGTTTATTATCATCTGACGCTGACGGGCCATATCTCCCAAAGTAAAAGCAGGCTCAATATCACAAACATAGAGCGAATAGCCGTAAAGTTCGTGAAACTCTACTGTCACCTGCAAGAGCACCTTCAAGCCCGCAGCAAAACGCTGTCCCGTCTGTTCCAAAAAATAGGGGCGCAGCATCGTGTAGGTACGTGCCCAGATTGTACCACGCGCCTTTGCCACAATCGCCGAGGTTGCCTCGTCGCGCTCTATAAGTTCGAAATAGCAGTGCCCCGATGATGCCTCTCGCACCTCGCTGAGCTCACCCGTCACCCAATAGCGGGCAGGCATTGCCTCGCTGATGGCATTGCGAACCATATTATTAAGAGCGTATAGCGAAAGAGGGGTATTATTATCCATTGTTCTAATCTTTTATCCATTGATTTATACCGCGTTGAGATGCTATAAAGGCACCCCCGACGAGAGTATTCCCTAAGTAAAACACCGCCGACTGCCCCGGAGTAATTGCCGAAGCGTCGCTGTGCAGACGCACCAGCCAACGGCCGTCGCCAACAGGCAATGGAGCATCGCAAGAGATAGGGGTGCTGCGGTAACGGACTCTTACGGTAAGTCCCTCTACAGGCGCTGCATCGACCCACTCGGGCGTCTCAATAAGCATATAACGTGTTACAAGTTGCTCGGCGGTGCCCAACATCACTGTATTTTTCTCGGCATTTACCTTTAGAACGTATGCCGGGTGGCCAAGTGCAATGCCAAGCCCCTTGCGCTGACCTATTGTGTAATAGGGAAAGCCACGATGCTTACCAATAACGCGTCCGGCAGTATCGACAAAAGAGCCTTCGCGTATAACACTATCTACATCGGGAATATTTTCGCGCAGAAAATCACGATAGTCACCGGGAACGAAGCATACCTCCATACTCTCGCCATCCTTTCCGGCCTCGTCAAGGTTGTTTACACCAAGATAGTTGCACACATCGCTCTTTTTCCACCCTCCAAGCGGAAAGATACAACGCGACAGCTGCTCCTGAGTGAGACGCCAAAGGAAATAGCTCTGGTCTTTACGAGGGTCGTCACCCGTTACAATATAATATTTTTTTTCGGCAGTCTCCTGAATATTCACATAGTGTCCCGTTGCAATCTTCTCGCAGCCGAGGCGGTCGGCCCAACGGCAGAGAAGGTCGAATTTCATCACCCTGTTACAATTGACACAGGGATTAGGCGTTGTGCCCGACAGGTAACTGTCGATAAAAGGCTCGACAACCTTTGTACGAAACTCGTCGCGCACATCATCGACATAATGTTCTATGCCTAAGCGCTTAGCCAATGAAGCAGCAGCCTCGGCAGCTGCAAAAGAGGCATCGCACGTAACGAAAGTAAGCCCCACTACTCTGTAGCCCTGCTCTAACAACATACTACATACAGCTGTGCTATCTATTCCACCGCTCATTCCCACCAACACACTCGTTTGCATATATCTCTCATTTTTTACGTAAATAATCAAATACTGCGTTCTTTTTTGTAACTTTGCTGTGAACAGCGAACATACACTGCACTCGCTGTAAAAAATATCCAAGCAAGCTTGATATTTCTCGCTCATTTGTTTGTAACTTTGCACAGAATATCCGGTTCGATGCAAAGGTACAAAGATTTTTTGCATCGCAACTCTGTTATAATAGAAAAACTATGAGCGAAAGTATAGAGAGAAAGGTTCCTACCGAACTTGGAACCGAAAGCGTGGGTAAACTGCTTATGCAATATGCAATACCTGCCATTATTGCACAGACAGCCTCATCTATTTACCACACCATCGACAGTATATTCATCGGGCATATTCCCGACGTGGGTGCACTGGCAATCTCGGGTCTTGCAACCACCTTCCCGCTGATGAATCTCTCGGCGGCATTTGGTGCTATGGTAGGTGTGGGAGGCGCGACACAGCTGTCGGTGCGATTGGGACAGCGCGACTACGACTCGGCAAAGATTATCCTCGGTAACCTTGTTACGCTGAACATAATAGTTGGTATAATCTTCGCTGCGGTTGCACTCATCTTCCTCGACCCCATTCTCTATTTCTTTGGCGCGAGCGAAAGTACTCTGCCCCACGCACGAGCCTTTATGGAGGTAATATTATACGGCAATATTGTAACGCACCTCTATTTTGGAATAAACGCAGCAATAAGAGCAGCCGGACACCCCAAGCAGGCTATGTTCGCAACTATACTCACAGTGTGTGCAAACGCCATTCTGGCGCCTATATTTATATTTGTATTAGGTTGGGGCATACGCGGTGCTGCTCTTGCCACCATCCTCGCGCAGTGTATAACGCTTATGTGGCAGATTAAGTTGCTTAGCAACCCCGACGAACTACTCCATCTGCAACGCGGCATTTACCATCTGCGCAGTAATATAGTAAAGAGTATTCTTGCCATAGGTATGTCGCCTTTCTTTATAAATGCGGCAGCTTGCCTTGTAGTCATCATTATAAACAAGGGATTAAGAAGTTACAGTGACGATGGCGATATGTCAATTGCTGCATACGGAATTTCGAACCGTATACAGTTTATCTTTGTAATGGTCGTTCTTGGCCTGACACAGGGTATGCAGCCTATTGTAGGATACAACTATGGTGCCCGCAAGTCCAACCGCGTAAAAGAGACGCTGAAACTAACCATAATGTGGGCAACAGTGGTAACAACTTTGGGATTTTTGATAGGCGAACTTATGCCTGCCACCGTTGCTAAGGCCTTTACCACCGAAGAGGCACTTATCGACAGTTCGGTAAAGGCTATGCGCATAATGTTTATGTTTATGCCTTTCATTGGTTTCCAGCTTGTTACGACAAACTTTTTCCAAAGCATCGGATTGGTAAATAAATCGATATTTCTTTCGCTCACACGTCAGATACTGCTGCTTATACCTCTGCTTCTTATTCTGCCCCTCTTCCTGGGCGAAAATGGTGTGTGGTACAGTATGCCAATATCCGACTCAATAGCGGCACTGCTTACAGTAATTATGCTTATTATGCAGTTCCGCGAGTGGCGCACACAAAAAGATGGAATCAACTAACCCCCGAAAATGTGTAGTACAATGAAAAGATATGTTATTTCAATAGGACGCCAGTTGGGCAGTGGCGGCAAGGATATTGCCGAGAAATTGGGAGAGATGTTAGGAATATCGGTGTACGATAAGAAACTGTTAGAGGTGGCAGCACAGGAGAGCGGCATTGACACTTCGGCATTCGAAAATGCCGACGAGCAGGAGTCCGATTCGTTCCTCAGCAATATTGTTGCACTGCGCCACGCCGTAACAGGATATTTCGGCGGACAGGATAGTTATATGCACAGCGACCGCCTTTTCGAGCTTCAGAGCGAGGCAATGCGCAGCATCGCACAACGCGAGTCGTGCATAACCATAGGACGCTGCTCGGAGTATGTACTGCGCGACCACCCCTGTCTCATAAGCATCTTCATTACCGCCGATAGCGACGACCGCATAAAGCGCATAATGCGTAAAGACGGCCTCAGCGAGGAGCAGGCAAAAGAGAAGATGGAGCGAGGCGACAAGAGACGTCGCTCCTACCACGACTACTATGCAACCAGCGAGTGGGGTAATGCTGCAGGTTATCATCTGTGCATAAACTCCTCTATCTTGGGTATAGAGGGAACAGCACAATTCATCTATGATTTTGTAAAGCGCCGTATAGAAGAATGAAACGCATAGGCATCCTCTCGGATACGCACGGTTTTTGGGACGACCGCTACCTGATGCACTTTGCCGACTGCGACGAAATATGGCACGTAGGCGACATTGGCAGCGAGGTACTCATCGAGCAGTTAGAAAGATTCCGTCCCGTGCGCGCCGTATATGGCAATATAGATGGTGGAATATTACGTCAGAAATATAGCGAGACGCTACGCTTCAAAATAGAGGATTGCGAAGTTGTAATGAAACATATCGGGGGGTATCCCGGACGCTACGATGCCTCGATACGGAAAGCACTTTACGAGCGTCCTCCACAGCTTTTTGTCTCGGGACACTCACATATTCTTAAGGTAATGTTCGACAAGACACTCGGATGCCTGCATATCAACCCCGGTGCAGCAGGCAAACAGGGGTGGCAACAGGTGCGCACATTGGTAAAAGTAACCATCGACGGCAATAAGTTCAAAGACCTTGATGTCATTGAACTTGCTTAAACTTTTAGCACACTCTTCTTTTTTCCACAGCACCTTTTACCTTACCCATTAAAAAACGACGGAATTTCTTTATCAGACGGAAGCGCAGAAACTCGTACATACAGAGGTCGATGTCTACATTCCTCTCTATAGAGTAACCCAAAAGAAAATGATACAGTTTATCGGTTGTTATACCAAACTGCTCGAAACTGCGCATCGCATCTCTGCTCCAGGGAATACGTCCGAAGCGCATACGGTTAATATCGGTAAGGGCAAATGAGAAACAGCCTGCAACTTCGTCGTAATTATAAAAGATATTCGAAGGATTATAATCGAGCGGCAAAATTCTCTTATCTTGCAACTGAATGGTAAATGAAATGAGGTCGTGTTCCAATCTATGCAGTTGCTCAAAAGGCAGTTCTTCGATATTTATCTGTGCCAAAGTAGGCAGGTTCATATACTCGGTGAGCAGATACCCTGTGTGAAAAAATCCGTAACGTTTCTCCTCGATGTAAGCAACCGGAAAAGGGGTGCTAACTCCATTCTTCAAAAGTCGCAACGCATACTCGTATGCACGGCGCGCCTTACTTTTGCGGAACAGCGTATATATCACACAATTTGCGATTGTAGGACGTTTGTACCTTTTAAGCACAAACTCCTTATCGGCAATGATAATCTTCTCGACAACATTACGTCTGTTGCAAAAGACCTTGTCGACCTTATAGTGCCCTGTGACAATACGCTTGATTTCGGGACGCAGAAATTCATAATCAGGATGTATATGTATCCTCATTCTCACTTGTTATTTATTGATTGTAAAATGTTTAGATTATTAGAAAACTTTTTTGACTAAAAAAGTTTTCTGCAAAGATAAGACTTTTACATATTGAAACATATTTATAAGAGTAATTTAACTCATATTTAACTTTTGATTAACAATAGCCCCGTTTCTAATAATGCGATAAAACAACAGAGCAACCAAAAATGTTTTTGGTTGCTCTGTTGTTTGGTTTTACAAACCTATTTCGCAATGTGTTCTTATTTAATATAGTATTTCTCATTATCTACCACATACACACCTCGTGGAAGACCATAAAAAGCACGTGCAAAAGGGACATTGCTTCGCAACAACTTACCACTTTGGTTGTAGACGTTCACCTTTCTGTTAGCAGGTTTCTTTACTGCATCTACCTTTGTATTGGATGATACTCTTTTTGCGTAAATGCTCACCTTGTTCTGTCCCGACTTATAACACGAGAATATCTTGGCGCTCGGATTATATCGCAACAGATTACGGGTGTTACCACCTTGCGCCACGACGTCGGCTGCACCACCATCGGCAATGGTAATTTTCCAACTTGCATTTGCGTCAATATCATCCTGCGTACGCAGATAGTTACTGCTGCTCGATGCGGCATAGAGATAACCGCCACCTACATTCATAGCAAAGGCTGCCAATGATGTACCCTTTTCGAGTACTATCTTCTGCACATCGGCCGAAATTGATACCACCTCGCTGCCCGACACCTCGACGATTGTGATACCACGATTATTGGCTCTCTGCTCGGTGCTCAACGCAACATTTCCGTAAACAATTATTATTGTATCACCAACAGCAAGCGACGAACTACTCTCGACAAGCGTGAATTTAGAGGCGCTAAGGCTGCTTCCACCTGTTTCACCGCCACCCTCGTCGGTTGAGCCATCCGACCCGTCTGTTCCATCCGAGCCACTTGAACCGCTACCCGTCTGACTGCCCGAACCATCCTCGGCATCGCCATACAGATGAAATTTGTAATCAACCGAGTCGCCCCACACAAAATCGGCAAGGCGCGGATAGTCGACAAAGGGGTTACGGTTACCCTGAATGGCATATACCGCGTTATTGCGATCTATTTCTTTTTGGCTCACAGGGTCGTCGTGGTGCCATTTCAAAAGCAAGTCAACCGCCCAGGGTTTAATTGTAGGGTAGGTGCTGTTCTCGTACACCATCCAGGTATATTTCCAGGTAAAAGTCTGATAGCAGGTGAACATATACATATAGGTGCGGGCAAAGTCGCCTTTGTATTGGTCGGCAGGCTCAAAGGCATTTTGGCCGGAGCCTGCAATATTTGCCTTACCCACATTCATAATGCCGTTTGTCCAAGTTACCGAGGTGAGTTTTGCCATAGGATAGTTACTCTTGCGGCTGTTGGCCTCTTGGTCCGAGGGATTAAGATGATGCAGGTCGCGATAGGCGTCATTCTCGGTACCTCCCCACCAGCTTTTGGCAACACTGTGCTCTATATTCATCCCATCGACCGCCTTTCCTTTTGTACCAAAGTAGCGTTTTACGTCGGAGTACATATCAGCAACTCTACGCTTGCCATCCTCCATTATAAAATCGGTGGTATAAAATGCGCCCCACGTTCTTGTGGTTCCCGAGCCGTAGTCAACGGTACTCTTTTTATCAATGAGTTTATGCAAGGCATTCTTTAAAGTCTCGCCACCCTTAACACCCTCGATAGAGGAGTAATAGGACTGCTGCGCACTCAACGAGAGGCAGGCAAACATCAGCAACGCTGTAACAAAAAACTTTCTCATAATCATCAACATCGTATTTTACGGTGCGAAGATAGAATTTTATTTTCAAAACAGCCTATTGCATAAAGCTCAAAATTATAAACTCACTTAATAAATTATTTTATAAAAAAAGAGTACTTCATATAAAATTATTTATAACTTAGCGCCATAAACCCTAACAAACATTAAGTATGAGTAAGGATAGAGAAAAACTCTTCGGCGAGTTTAAACCCGTCTCATCCGAGGAGTGGAAAAACAAGATTGTAGAAGACCTAAAAGGTGCCGACTATGACAAAAAAATGATTTGGAGAACATCCGAGGGATTCAATGTAAAGCCCTTCTACCGCAAAGAGGATATCGAGGGGGTAGAGAGCTGTATGCCCGGAGAATTTCCCTATACACGCGGAAACAGAGCCGACAACAACTGGCTCATAAGACAAAATATGCCAACCGATGATGTCGAGGCAGCAAATACCGATGCAAAGAAATTCATCGAGCAGGGAGGAACATCTATAGGATTCAGTATCAAGGGACGAATGGTATCGGCCGAGTTTATTGCACAACTACTCAATGGCATAGATGCCGAGCAGATTGAACTTAACTTTGCCGTATGCGCAAAGCGCACCGTCGACTTTGCACATCTTCTTGCCGAGTACTATAAGGCGCAGGGTATCGACCTACAGAAGGTACGCGGCAGCATCGAGTACGACCCCATTGGCAAGGAGCTCACACGTGCTAAAATACTTGAGGGATATATCGACAACATCAAGAGCATCTTAGAGGCTCTTGCCGATATGCCCAAGATGTGTTGCGTGGCTGTTGGCGCAATAAACCTATGCAACAGCGGAGCATATATAACCCAGGAGCTTGGTTACGCTCTTGCCTGGGGTAACGAATATTTGAGTGCGCTTACCGAGGCAGGTGTCCCCACCGACCGCGCTGCAAAAGCAATAAAGTTCAATTTCGGAATATCGAGCAATTTCTTTATGGAGATTGCAAAATTCCGTGCCGCACGCACACTGTGGGCCAAGATTGTAGAGCAGTACAATCCCACCTGCAAATGTGCTTGCAAGATGATTATACACGCTGCGACATCAATGTTCAACCTCACGCTGTTCGACCCGTATGTGAATATGCTTCGTACACAGACCGAGGCTATGAGTGCAGCCATCGCAGGAGTAGAGTCTATCACCGTATCGCCCTACGACTCGGTTTATGAGACACCAACAGAGTTTGCGCGTCGCATCGCCAAGAACCAACAGCTTATTCTTAAACACGAGAGCCACCTCGACAAGGTTGTCGACCCCGCCGGCGGTTCATATTATATCGAGAGCCTTACACGCTCCATTGCAACCGAGGCGTGGAAACTGTTTCTTGAGGTTGAGGAGGCAGGAGGCTTTCAGAAGGCAGTACGCGAAGGCTTGGTGCAGAGAGCCATCAACGAGAGCGGTGACAACCGTCGTACAGCGCTTGCCAAGCGCCGCGAGATACTGTTGGGAACCAACCAATATCCCAATTTCACCGAGACATCCGAGGGACGTGAGCCACTGCAGAAGTTCTGCTGCTGCGGCAAGCCCGAGGAACACAAAGAGGGCACACTCAACCTCGCCCGTCTGGGTACAGAGTTCGAGGAGCTTCGTCTTACCACCGAGCGCAGCGGCAAGCGTCCCAAAGCATTTATGCTGACAATAGGTAACCTGGCGATGCGTCAGGCGCGTGCGCAGTTCTCGTGCAATTTCCTTGCCACCGCAGGCTACGAGGTAATAGACAATTTAGGGTTTAAGAGTGTCGAAGAGGGAGTGTCGGCTGCACTCGAAGCAAAGGCCGATATTGTTGTCATCTGCTCGAGCGACGACGAATATGCACAGTATGCCATCCCTGCATACGAGCTGTTGAAAGATAAAGCAATCTTCATTGTGGCAGGAGCACCCGCCTGCACCGAGGAGCTTCAAGCAGCAGGCATAGAGAATTTCATTCACGTGCGTGTGAATGTTCTTGAGACACTAAAGGGCCTTAACGCCAAGTTGGACATCAAATGATTACAGCTATGAGAAAGAATTTCAGCAATATAGATATATTCGCAGGAACAGCATCTGACTGCTCGACAGCCTGCGCATCGGCGGTTTGGGAAACACCCGAGCAGATAAGCGTTAAACCCGTCTACTGCGCCGACGACCTAAAAGAGATGGAGCACCTCGACTACGCAGCAGGTATTCCGCCGTTCCTACGCGGTCCCTACTCGATGATGTATACATTCCGCCCCTGGACAATACGTCAGTATGCAGGATTCTCCACAGCCGAAGAGTCGAACGCCTTCTACCACCGCAATCTTGCATCGGGGCAGAAGGGATTGTCGGTAGCATTTGACCTACCTACACACCGAGGATACAACCCCGACAACGAGCGTGTTGTGGGCGATGTAGGAAAAGCCGGAGTGTCAATCTGCTGTATGGAGAATATGGAGCAGTTGTTCGATGGTATTCCATTGAATAAGATGTCGGTATCGATGACAATGAACGGTGCCGTGCTGCCCGTACTCGCATTCTACATAAATGCAGCGCTTGAGCAGGGCGCCAAACTTGAGGAGATGGCAGGTACCATACAGAACGATATTCTTAAGGAGTTTATGGTGCGTAACACATACATCTATCCGCCTCAGTTCTCGATGCGCATCATCAGCGACATTTTCGCCTATACCTCGCAGAAGATGCCAAAGTTCAACTCAATTTCAATCTCGGGTTACCATATGCAGGAGGCTGGAGCATCGGCCGACATTGAGCTTGCCTACACCCTGGCAGACGGACTCGAATATGTACGTGCAGGAGTAGCCTCGGGCATCGATATTGATGCCTTTGCACCCCGTCTGTCGTTCTTCTGGGGCATTGGAATGAATCCATTTATGGAGATTGCAAAGATGCGCGCGGCACGTATGCTGTGGGCAAAGATAATAAAGAGTTTCGGTCCCAAGAATCCAAAGTCGATGGCACTGCGTACGCACTGCCAAACCTCGGGATGGTCTCTCACCGAGCAAGACCCCTTCAACAATGTCGGACGCACCGTAATTGAGGCAATGTCGGCAGCAATGGGACATACACAGTCGCTGCACACCAATGCTCTTGACGAGGCGATAGCACTACCCACCGACTTCTCGGCACGTATTGCACGTAACACACAGATTTACCTGCAAGAGGAGACAAATATCTGCCGCGTGATTGACCCCTGGGGCGGTTCGTACTACATCGAGAGCCTCACACAGGAGATTGCCGATAAGGCGTGGAAGCTCATTCAAGAGATTGAGGAGCTTGGCGGAATGGCAAAAGCCATCGAGACAGGTATTCCCAAGATGCGCATCGAGGAGGCAGCCGCACGCACACAGGCACGTATAGACAGCGGCCGTCAGATAATTGTGGGCACCAACGCCTACCGCCTCGAAAAAGAGGAGCCAATCGACATTCTTGAGGTAGACAACACCACTGTGCGCAAAGAGCAGCTCGAAGCACTGGAGCGCAACTGTGCAAAGCGCGACGAAGCAGCAGTTAAGGCAGCTCTTGCAAAGCTAACCGAATGTGCACGCACCGGCGAGGGCAACCTCTTGGAGTGTGCTGTTGAGGCAGCAGGACTGCGCGCCACATTGGGAGAGATTTCCGACGCTTGCGAAGAGGTAGCAGGACGTTATAAAGCAATCATAAGAACAATTTCAGGAGTGTATTCTACAGAGAGCCGCGACGACGAGAATTTCAAGAATGCTTGTCGTCTCACCGAAGAGTTTGCCAAGAGAGAGGGACGCCGTCCCCGAGTATTCATTGCCAAGATGGGACAGGACGGACACGACCGTGGCGCCAAGGTAGTGGCAACAGGATATGCCGACTGCGGATTCGACGTTGATATGGGAATGTTGTTCCAGACACCCGCCGAGGTTGCACGTCAGGCAGTGGAGAACGACGTTCACGCCGTTGGAGTATCGTCGCTTGCCGCAGGACACAAGACACTTGTTCCGCAGCTTATAGAGGAACTCGAAAAGCTTGGACGCGGCGACATTATGGTGTTTGCCGGTGGTGTTATTCCTGCACAGGACTACGACTTCCTGTATCACGCAGGAGTAATGGGCATCTTCGGCCCCGGAACAAGCGTTGCAAAAGCAGCTTGCGAACTAATGGAGGTATTGTTGAACAAAGACGAAGAGGAATAAACGAATAGAATGATTGTTTGCATAGCAGAGAAACCGAGCGTCGCCAAGGACATAGCCGATGTCCTTGGCGCGCGTTCACGTAAAGAGGGATATTTCGAAGGAAACGGCTACCAGGTAACTTGGACATTCGGCCACCTGTGCACCCTTAAAGAGCCGCACGACTATACCGAGATGTGGAAACGATGGAGCCTTGGCAGCTTACCAATGATTCCTCCACGATTTGGTATAAAACTAATACAGGACAAAGGAGTTGAGAAACAGTTTGCTGTAATTGAGCGACTTATGCAGAGTGCAGAAGGTATCGTCAACTGCGGTGATGCCGGACAGGAGGGCGAACTTATTCAGCGTTGGGTAATGCAGAAGGCCGGTGTCAGATGCCCCGTAAAGCGTCTGTGGATTTCCTCGCTTACCGAAGAGTCGATACGCGAGGGATTCAAAAACCTCAAAGAGCAGAGCGAATATCAACCACTCTACGAAGCAGGCCTTAGCCGCGCCATAGGTGATTGGTTGCTGGGGATGAACGCCACACGCCTATATACCCTTAAATACGGTCGCAACAAGCAGGTACTATCAATAGGTCGCGTACAGACACCTACCCTTGCACTCATAGTAAAGCGTCACCACGAGATTACCAATTTTGTACCTCAGCAATATTGGGAACTAAAGACCGTATACCGCGAAACTACGTTCAATGCCACAAGCGGTCGTTTCGATAGCGAGGCCGAGGCGCAAGAGGCCTTGCAAAAGATTACAGGCGAGCCTTTTACCGTTACCGATGTAACAGCCAAGAACGGTACCGAGTCGGCACCAAAGCTATACGACCTTACCTCGTTGCAGGTCGACTGCAACAAAAAATTCGGACTATCGGCCGACATAACACTACAAACCATACAGTCGCTCTACGAGAAGAAATACACGACCTATCCGCGTGTTGATACCACCTATCTTAGTGATGACATATATCCCAAATGCGGTAATATACTAAAAGGATTGCGCGACTTCCAAACTTTTACCGCACCACTGCTTGAAAAGCCGTTACCAAAGTCGAAAAAGGTTTTTGACAACAAAAAAGTAACCGACCACCACGCGATAATCCCCACCGGAGTATATCCGCAAGGACTCACCGATATTGAGAAAAAGGTGTACGACCTTATAGTACGACATTTTATAGCAGCATTCTACCCCGAGTGTAAATTCCGAACCACCACAGTGCTTGGAGAGAGTGCCGATGTCGGATTCAAGGCAACAGGTAAGGTAATCACCTCTCCCGGTTGGCGAGTAATATTTGCCCAAGAGATAAACAACGACGACAAAGAGAAAGATGATAAAGAGAAGATTCTCCCACCCTTCGTAAAGGGCGAGAGCGGACCTCACACCCCCGGTCTGCAAGAAAAGTGGACGACTCCGCCAAAGCAATACACCGAGGCCACTCTGCTACGTGCAATGGAGACAGCCGGTAAATTTGTCGATGACGAAGAGCTGCGTGACGCAATGAAAGAAAACGGCATAGGACGCCCCTCGACCCGTGCAGCCATCATAGAGACGCTATATAAGCGCAATTACATTCGCAAAGAGAAAAAAAATGTTGTAGCCACCCAAACAGGCATAGAGCTGATATCTCTGATACGCAACGAACTTCTTAAAAGCGCCGAGCTTACGGGACAGTGGGAGAAGAAACTGCGCAACATTGAAAAACGACAGTACGAGGCAAAGACCTTTATCGACGAACTGAAAACAATGCTCGTAGAGGTTGTAAACGAGGTGCTGCGCGACAACAGCAGTCTGGGCAGCGGAGCATAAAAAAGGAACCACTAAAAAATAATCTCGGGCAAAAGATAATAAACAGCACTTTTTTCAGTTAATATAAGGTGAGACTATAAGATGAAGAGTAGAACCTTATATATATTATTATCTGTTTTTCTGTTGCTTGTCACTGCTTGCAGCAGCGAAAAAGCCATACGCAAAGGCGACAAGCTCGTTGCGATAAACGAATACTTCGACGCGGCCAAGCAGTACAAACGTGCCTACTCAAAGATTCCGCCTAAGGAGCGTACCCGCCGAGGTGTTGTAGCGTGGAAAATGGCCGAGTGCTATCGCAAGAGCAATAACCCCAAGCGCGCTGCCGGAGCCTATCAGAATGCCATACGCTACAAATATGCCGATACAATCGCCTACCGTCATCTTGCCGATGCGCAGGTAGAGAATGGCGACTACAAGGCAGCAATAAGCAATTACGAAATCTATCTCACCCACAACCCCGACGACAGAATGGCACAGCTTGGTCTGCAAGCTGCCCATCAGTCGCAAGAGTGGAAAAAGAGTCCCACACGCTACATTGTAAAATTGGCAAAGGAACTTAACGGACAGAGGAGCGACTTTTGTCCTATGTACGTGGGCGAGGACACAGCGACCATAATAATATCCTCGACACGTAAAGAGGCACAGGGCGACGACCTGAGCGGAATAACAGGACAGAAGCCTGCCGACCTGTTTATGGCAAAGCGCGACGAGAAAGGCAAATGGCAAAAGGTAGAAAAGATAGAGGCCGACATAAACAGCGAATATGAGGATGGAGCCTGCGCCTTCACCCCCGACGGCAAGACAATGTACTTTACCCGCTGCCCCATTGACGACCAGTATCCTCGCTATGCGACCATCTACAAGAGCGGTCGCAGCGACGCATCGTGGACAGCCCCCGAGCAGGTAAAAATATCGAGCGACACACTATCGTCATACGCTCACCCCGCAGTATCGCCCGATGGAGAGTGGCTATACTTCACATCGAATATGGCAGGTGGCGAAGGCGGGCTCGACCTATGGCGTTACTATATTGGCAGCAGCCGTGCAATGGAGGGAATTGTCGAGAATTTAGGTAGCAACATTAACACCGAGGGTGACGAGCAGTTTCCCACTTTCGGACCCAAAGGCGAGCTATTTTTCTCGTCGGACGGACACCCCGGAATGGGCGGATTGGATATCTTCTGTGCCACATTAGAGAACGACTCGGTGATAAGCATCGAGAATATGCGCGCACCTGTAAATTCCAACGGCGATGACTTTGGAATGACCTTTGCCCCGGGGCTCTATCGCGGATACTTCTCCTCGAACCGAGGTGACGCACGCGGTTGGGATCACGTATACTCGTTCCTGCTACCCGAGACCGTACACACCCTCTATGGATGGATATATGAGAAAGACGGATACGAACTGCCCGAGGGCGTAATATATATGATAGGCAACGACGGTACAAACACAAGCTTCGGAGTTATGAAAGACGGTTCGTACCGCGTGCGGGTGAATCCTGGTGTAGAATATGTGCTTCTGGGTACCTGTAAAGGATATCTTAACACAATGCAAGAGCTTATCACCGAGAATGCGTCGGGCACATTCGAGTACCAACGTGACTTTGAGCTACCCTCAATAAGTCGCCCTGTGCTTATAGATAATATCTTCTATGAGTACGACCGTGCCGAGCTGACCCCCGAGTCGACCGCCTCACTCGACGAGCTTGTCAAGCTCCTTGAACTTAACCCCAACGTAACCATTGAACTCGCCTCGCACTGCGATGCGCGTGGCAGCGACACATATAACCAGCGACTCGCCCAGCGTCGTGCCGAGTCGGTAGTAAATTACCTTATAGAGCACGGAATAGAGAAAGAGCGACTGACTGCCGTCGGTTACGGCGAAGCACAGCCCAAAGTAGTACATAAGAAACTCACCGAGACATATACATTCTTAAAAGAGGGTGACACACTGACCGAAGAGTTTATCAATGCCCTTGAGGACGAAGAGCAACGCGAGGCGTGTCATCAACTGAACCGTCGTACCGAGTTCCAGGTTCTTCGCACCACCTACAAACTTTATGAATAATTGCAACTATTCATAATAGTTGCTGCGTTTGACAGTAGGGGCGATTTTCAATCGCCCGAATCATAGCATTGTCTATGTATTGTAGAACATTTTTTGCCGAACCTCACATTAGACAATCATCTCACCCTATATAATCTTATTTGGATTCTTTTTGGCAAAATCGGCCCACGAAGAGTATTTCTTTTCACTTACCGGATTCACGCGCTGAATAAAATGGCAGAAAGCAGCACCCAGCGCATCGGTGGCATCCATAAAATGCGGCATCTCATCGGACGAGATATTAAGCATACGACGCAGCATCTCGGCCACCTGCTCCTTCGAGGCGGCACCATTGCCCGTAATTGCCATCTTAATCTTTAGCGGAGCATACTCGTGAATAGGCACCTGACGACTTATTGCAGCAGCGATAGCCACACCCTGCGCACGTCCCAGTTTCAGCATACTCTGCACATTTTTTCCGAAAAAAGGCGCCTCTATGGCAAGCTCATCGGGCAGAAAAGAGGCAATAAGCCCCTGCACACGAGTAAAAATCTCGCCCAACTTTATATAGCTGTCCTTACATTTACGCAGGTCGATAACCCCCATTGCAATAAGACGTGCGCGGTTGCCGTTTACACCAATAAAGGCATAACCCATAATATTCGTTCCCGGGTCGATGCCCATTATCACCCTATCATCAGTAGGCCTGTTTGTGTTTTCCATAAATCTTTACTCTATCACAGAGTTTTAATAACCCAAAAATAGAAGAAGCGCCTCGCACCCCTTTAGAATCTCGCTATATGTCTTGTCGAAACCACCGTGATACCAGGGGTCGGATATATCATCGCCCATCCAACGGGTAGGCGTCTCCTGCACGAAATCAAGCAGTTTCCACACCTTTGTATCGCAATCGCATCCTATTATGCGCAACAGATTACGTATGTTATAATCCTCCATCACAACCACAAGGTCGAAGCGATTATAATCCTCGACTGTAATCTGACGGGCACGATGCCCTCGGCTACCGATGCCGTGTGAGGCAAGCACCTGTGCCGCAGGAGGATAGATGGCACTGCCAATCTCCTCGCGGCTGGTAGCCGACGACTCTATATAGATATTGTCGATGCCCTTCTTGCGCACCAACTCCTTCATCACAAACTCGGCCATAGGGGAACGGCATATGTTCCCGTGGCACACAAACATTATCCTATACTCTTTCTTATCACCCATAGAAATACTACTCCAAGAAATCGGCATCGAAACAGAGAGGCAGAAGAGCCTTTATTCCATCCTCGACAATATAGCTCTCGTCGGTACCAAAAAGAATGATTCTTATCGTGCGAGAGTAACGTTTCTCTACCTCTAAGATTACCTGTCGGCAGGCACCACAGGGAGGAATAGGCCTTGTAAGCTCTCCCGCCTCGCTGCGAGCAGCAATGGCAAGCGTATCCACAGCAATATCGGGATACTGAGCATTGGCCCAGAAAAGCGTAGTACGCTCGGCACACAACCCCGACGGATAGGCAGCATTCTCCTGGTTGTTACCCGTCACAATAGTACCATCGGCCAAACGCACCGCAGCACCCACGCCAAAACGTGAATAGGGCGCATAGCAACGCTTGGCAGCCTCACGCGCCTTATCAATTAACTCTCGGTCGACAGCCGAAAACTCATCATACGCACACACCTTGATGCAGGTGTTGATAATCATCTCTTTCATACCACTAAACTTTTTCGTAAAAAATATCTAAAAAAAGCTCCTTCGAGCGACATTTTCACGGCGAAGATAGTCAAATACTTGTGCAAATGCAATAAATTCATTTATTTTGTAATTACATAAGATTTTTAAACGACTTCTAAGCAGATGAGACCACTTTACCTATTCCTTTTTATAACCATCGCACTATTTACATCGTGTGCGTCGACCACAACCACAACCATTACAGCAACAGGCAGCGACAAATGGAGCAGCACTAAAGGCGACGCCTATGAAAAATATGTAGCGCAGTACTACCCCATTGCCGTCGAACAGATGGAGCGCTATAATATCCCTGCCAGCATCACCCTGGCACAAGGACTATTGGAGTCGGGAGCAGGGAACAGCAGCCTCACACAAAAGTCGAACAACCATTTTGGCATAAAAGCCGATAAAAACTGGAAAGGACGCAAAACAACCTCATTGGACAACGGACGTTACTGCCAATTCCGTGCCTACGACTCGGCGCGCGAATCATACGAAGACCACTCAAAATTCCTCGTAAGCCGCGAGCGCTATGCGAGCCTTTTTAAACTGCGAAAGGACGACTACAAAGGATGGGCACGAGGACTAAGAAAAGCAGGTTACGCCGAAGACCCGGCCTACCCCAATAAACTCATAAGCCTTATAGAGCGCTACCGGCTATATAAGTTCGACAGTTACAAAAGTCAAAAGAGCAACGTCATACTTCACGATGCAGCAGTACAAAACTCAGCAAGCGGCCACCCTGTATACCGCTCAAATGAGTTACTGTATATAATAGCGAATACAGGTGACACATTCAAGTCACTTGCCAAAGAGACCGGAGTATCGCGCCGCAAACTAATAAAATACAACGACCTTTACAAGAAGTACCCGCTTAAGGCAGGAGATATAATATATTTAGAAAAAAAACATAAGAAAGCCCTTAAGCCACACGAATTCCACACCACTGCAAACGGCGAGAGTCTCTACTCGATATCACAGAAGTACGGCATAAGACTTAAGAAACTGTTAGAGATGAACCCACAGTTCAAGAGTTATGCAACACTCAAAGTAGGAGATATAGTGCGACTTAGATAACTTTTATTAAAGCGCAAAGCGTAACAAAAACAGTTCATGAAGGTATTCTTGGTGGTATAAAAGCGCTTTTTTTATTTTTTACTAAAAATTTTCGTCAAAAAGCTTGCAGGTTCACAAAAAAGTCGTACCTTTGCAATCGCAAACAGACAAAGTCTGAGGCGGGATGTAGCTCAGCCCGGTTAGAGTACACGTCTGGGGGGCGTGGTGTCGCTGGTTCGAATCCAGTCATCCCGACAGAGAGAAACATTTGATTTACAATAATTTAGTGTAGATTAAGCGTTTCTCTTTTTTTGTTGTGTCACCGGTTTAATTAGTGGTTTAAACCAAAAACTGTATGAATGCAACAATTTTAGTCGTATGCTACAAAAGCAAGACTCTATCAAATGAAGAACACCCATTAATGTTGAGAATTGCACAGGATGGGAAAATTATTGTTTTATCTATATAAGTTGCTATGCCCCCTCTCTAAAAGGCTAGACTATAGCTCTTTCTATGTATAAGGCTGTTAGAGGATCTGAGGCAGAGAAAATTAGAACTCTTAAAAAAACATCCCGTTAGGGTGTATTTTAAAATAAAATCATTATATTTGTACCCGTAAGGGATTATTTTTGAGCAAAACAAATATAATTATACCCGTAAGGGATGTTTTGATATGGATTTAGGAGAGTACATTCGAGCAAAAAGAAAACAGCATAATCTTACCCAGGTGGGACTTGCAGAGAGAAGTGGTGTGGGAATACGCTTTGTGCGTGAACTTGAAAAAGGAAAACTCACTGTACAATTAGACAAAGTCAATCAGGTATTAGGACTTTTTGGAGAAACGTTGAAACCTGCTAAAATTTAAATATTATGAGAAAGGCAAAGGTTTATATCAATGAACTCTTCTGTGGTGTGCTTACCGAAGACTATGAGGGCTACCATTTCTCATACACACCAGAATACCTGGCTTTAGAAGGAGCCTCCCCTTTAAGCCCTACTATGCCATTGCAAGAAGAGGAGTTTGTAAAGGAATTTATGTTTCCTGTTTTCGATGGGCTTATACCCGAGGGATGGATGCTTGATATAGTAGACAAGAACTGGAAGATAAATCCTCGCGACAGAATGAAACTGCTACTGTTGTGTTGTAAAGATTGTATAGGTAACATAAGTATTCAGGAGTATGAATGATAGTTCTGTAAAAAAATGCCTCTATTGCTATAAAGCAATAGATAATGAGAGTGAAGGTCATTACCACTCCAGATGTGCCAAGAAACTGTTTGGAACGACAAAACTCCCAATCTTGCCATATACACGTGATAATATAGAAGAACTTGCACTACATATTTTGCAAAGCAATACATCTATAACCGGTGTTCAGCCAAAACTTTCATTGGATATAAATAGAGGTGGCAAGAATGAGCCTGCAAAATTAACAATAGTCGGGTTGTGGGGAAATTTCATATTGAAACCTCAAAGTTCCAAATATTATTTTATGCCCGAACTTGAGGACTTGACAATGAAACTCGCCGAGGTTGCAGGAATTGCCACAGCACCTCACGGACTGATAGCAATGCAAGACGGGGAACTTGCGTATATAACGCGTAGAATGGATAGAGGAACAAAGGGTGAGAAATATTCAATGCTCGATATGTGTCAGCTTACCAACCGATTGACCGAACATAAATATCGTGGTGCATATATTCAACTTGCCGAAACTATAAAGCGTTATTCCGTAGCTTCAATGCTTGATGTCCAGCGTTTTTGGGAGATAGTGATATTTTCTTGGATTACCGGCAACTCTGATATGCACTGCAAGAATTTCTCACTGTTGGATAAAGATGGAATAGGTTATCAATTGTCACCTGCATACGATTTGTTGGCAGTCCTACTCACAGGCATCAACGACAATGATGAACTCGCAATGCCACTTATTGGCAATGGAGAAGAAGATGGAAAAAGAATAGCCGACTTTAATCGTGTTTCATTTATCGAAGCTATGGAGAAATCAGGAATACAAACAAGAATAGCTGAGAAAATAATCGATAAGTTCTTTATGTGTACCGATAAATGGTTCGCACTCATTGATGACTCTTTTATTTCGTCGGAGCTTAAGTCTAATTATAAATTACTGGTGAAGGAACGAATGAACAGGATTGCAAAACAATAACCAAGAATTTTATTTACATTGAATTTAAATATAACAATTAATCATTTCTTTGTTTAAGTAGAATCTATTTAAACAAAGAATTAAACCTCAACAAAAAGCATACACATAATTTGCAAGTATCTCATCGAGATAATCTTTTGCAAATTGTTCTATTTCACTCATAAGCAATGGAATTTAAATAACACTCTCGGAAAAACCGAATCCTGTTGTAGAGAAATCCTTTATATCATTCTCACTCATTCCCTTGCCAGCGTCGAGCGACTCACTGATGACCTGTGCCATACGGAATGCCACAGTCAATTTCTTAGTATCGAAATTAATCAGATGAGACGATGGACGAAGCACAAAGGCGTTCGTATCTACACCCTCTTTACGCAGGCGATAAACGATATTACTCTTCAACAGCGGATAGCGCGCTGATTGTTCGGTCGAAGAGAGAGCAAACTCGCCCTGCATCGCATCGTCAAACGCCTTATATAACGCCTCGTAGCGCTCGGTATCGACAACAGCTGGCTGCGAGCCATCCTTTATATTGTCGGCGAAATGAAAATCTGTTTTGTTATCCGAGTTCATCACGTGCTCGGCAACAACGATTACCCAAGAACCCTTAGCAGCTATTTTCTTAATATCATTCAAGAAGTCATCGCGCAACAGGGTTTTACGGTCGAGAATTTCTAATATATCTTTCTCCTTTGCGCTAAACTCCGATTTCTTCTTTTTATCGTAGAGCGGCTCGGCCGACATATTATAGAACGAATCAACCTCGTCGGGGTCGACCTCGATACTTTTACCTATGAAATTAAATCCGCCCATCTTTGCAAGGTAGTAGGCAAACCAATCGGTAGAGACCTCAGAGAACCCACAGGGCGATACTATTGTCACATTAGGACCTCTGCCGACACAGCAGCCGTAAGATGTGTTTATGGGCGACAACCCCAACACATAACGGTCGTCGACATTCTCCTCGTCGCTACAAGCATCGGCCATATTCTTTAGTGAAAATTCGGGGTAACGCGCACAAATCTCACACACCTCTTTCATACCTATACCAAGTCTTATCTGCAGGCGCGACAGCGGTACGAACTGCGGAACGAAGTTTAGTTTCGAGAATGCCGCCCCACCCTTCTCGGGCAATGTATTCAGGTAGCTGCGCAGCGACTTGTTACCTGCGCGTCGGAACGTTTTTTTCATACGTCCTTTGTACTCCTCAATCTCCTTCTCGTGTTTCTCGTCGTTCATTGCATCCATCAATCCCGAACCGATAAGACCGGCAGGCACTGCAAAGATGGCAATAGCCAACACACCAACCAATGTTCCAACCACCTTACCCACAGGAGTCTCGGGACCGGCTGCAATATCGGCAGGGTCGTCGACATATTTCACGAATGTCCACACAAGGGCATCCCAGAAAGAGTAATCACCATTTACCGAACTCTCGGCAACATACAGCACTACTGCACTTAGTAGGCCTTCCCAAAAAGATGGAATCCCGAAAAAAGTTTACATTTCATATTTTACAATCTCTTTATTGTATCGTTCACCCTTTTTATTATCATATCGCTATGCATCAGCCAGTCGATACTCCATATATGCATAAGATTCCACCCCAGCATACGCAGTACTGTCGGTTGCACCACTTCGCGGTCGCGCACCGTCTTTAGTCTATAGTAACCATCGCTGTCGCAGATGATACCCAACAGATACCTATCGCGGTTAAGCGGGTCGACCACAGCTATATCCACCTTGAAAGCCGAAGCTCCCACAGCGGTTTTTACCTCGTACCCCTCCTTCTCTAATCGCGACGCAATCTGTTGCACCATAAGACTGTTCGAAGATTCTTCCGTTGCGCCAAGAGCATCTGTTCCACGCTGCGCAAACAGCAAGAAACGTTTCAATCCCAATACGCCCTCGGCCTGTGTGCGACGCTCGTCAATCTGTTCGGGACGCAAAGTCGAGAAGACCTTCATCTCGTAACGCGCCCTCGACACTGCCACATTCAGTCGTCGCTCGCCACCCGCCTTATTCAACGGGCCGAAGTTCATCGAGACGTGTCCCTCGCTATCGGGACCGTATCCCACCGAGAACAGTATCACATCGCGTTCGTCGCCCTGCACATTCTCTAAGTTCTTTACAAAGAGCGGCTCGTGGCTCTCGCGATTCACTTTCTCTATCTGTGGTTGCTGCGCCATCCTCTCGGTGAGTACATCCTCTATAAGGTCACTCTGCTGTTTCGAGAATGCCACCACACCAATGCTCCTCTCGGGTTGCTGTTCAAGGCGACGCATCACCTCGTCAGCTATAGCCTCGGCCTCGGCGCGGTTGGTACGTGTCTTGCCATAGTCGTAGAATCCCTCGACATACTGCCACGTGACGTGCGACACCCTGTCATCGGCTGACGGGAAGGTAACCAGACGACTATCGTAGTAGTTTATATTGCTGAATGTGATGAGACTCTCGTGTTTCGAGCGATAGTGCCATCCCAAATAGTGCGTGGGCATCGACAACGAGATACAGTCATCGAGTATGCTCTCAAGGTCATCAGCATCGGCACTCTCATCATCAGTTGTGTTCACAGTGAAGAAACTTGTAGGGGGCATCTGTTTCGGGTCGCCCACAATTACAGCGGCACGTGCACGAGAAAGTGCTCCGATGGCCTCACTCGTCGGCATCTGGCTTGCCTCGTCAAATACCACAAGGTCGAATTTAGGAGCATTTACATCGAGGTACTGTGCCACGCTCAGCGGACTCATAAGCATCACAGGACAGAGACAAGGCAACAGCTGTGGCATCTGGTCTATTATATTGCGTATTGTTGCTCCGCGTCCCTTGTTCGCTATCCTCTTGCGCAGGAGCGTAAGCTCGGCGCCAATCTCGGGGTTGCGGGCATCGAGCGGTATTCCTGCCGCTACCCTTGCCACAAGTTCTTTGCGCGTAAGTTGTTGAAACTCGCGTGTAAGTGCTGTATATCGTCCAATGAGTTCTTCGAACATCAGTCCGTTGAACTCTTTCAGCGTTGGGTCGGCAATGATTATCTCTTGTGCTTTTTCGCGATAGAATGCCGCCATAAAAGCATCACAAATCGCAGGCACAGACACTCCGGCAGCGTACTGTTTCACCGCATCCGAGAGTCCGCACTCGTTAAGGTCGTTAATAATATCGGCATATTTTTGCCATTGCGGCAACAGAGCTATATTAGCATTCCAACGTTCAACAGCCGAAGCGAGTGCATCCACATCGTCGAGCAGTGCGCTGTCGACCTCGGCAATAGCAAGGAATTTACTGAATTTATAGTCACCCTCGATATATTGACGTGTTGTACGCGATACGTATGTAACATTCTTGTTACGCTCTATCTGCTGTTTCAGAGCCGCTACCACCTGCGGCAGAGTGGGCAGCATACTCTCGACCGTATTACTGAGCATATACGACGAGAGGTAGGCACCTTTCTTTGCTTCGGGAGCTTTTTTGGGTAACATTCCACAGAGAGGATGCTCCGAGGCAGATGTTCCCAATATCATTTCAATGGAGCCGAGCATCATTATCTTGTCTCGTAACTCACCTGCACCCTTCTCATCAATCTTCTCTATCACCCCTTTTGTAACCTCCATAGGTACTGCATTTGCCGCCAAATAACGCTCGATGCAATCGCTTAGCGATAGCGAGGATTTCTCCTGCTTGCGATGCAACGCCTCGACATACCCGATTAGTTGCATACGCTGCACATACAGTTCGCCGGACTTGCGACGATACTCCTCACTATCCGATGCAGCAGTTACACTGAGTCCCTTTTGCATCTGCTCCAAAAAGTGTCTCTTATCCATTTTATTGGAGTGCAATTCCAAGCAGAAAGGCCCCATACCAATCTTTTCGAGTCTCGATTGCACCACTTCCAAGGCAGCCCTCTTCTGCGCCACAAAAAGCACCCTCTTTCCTTGATACACAGCATTGGCAATGAGATTTGTGATAGTCTGCGATTTTCCCGTTCCCGGAGGGCCGTAGAGAATGAACGAGCGTCCTTTCCCCGACTCTACCACCGCTTCGAGCTGCGACGAGTCGGCATCCACCGGCAGCGCATAGGCATCGGGACGCTCACTGACATCCAACTGTCGGGCATCCGCCTGTTGCACATCATCCTCGACCAACAAACGTCCCTCGATGAGACTGCGCACAATATTGCTACCCATTATAGCTCTGCTGTGGCTGTGAATATCGTTCCACATCACAAATTTTGTAAACGAGAAGATACCAATTAGCGACTCCTCGACAACCTCCCAATCGGGAAGCTCTTTAATAGCCTCGCGCACAGTGTGCATTACAAGGCTCACATCTATACCATAGGCATCCTGTGGCAGTGGCTGCAATCCTTCTATGGTTATATCGAACTGTTGTTGCAGAAATTCGAGCAGAGTAAAGTTCAGCATCGTCTCCTCGTCGCGTCGACGTATTGCATAGCGCTCTTTTTTCATTGGCACCATCTCAATTGGCACAAGAAGGATAGGCGCTGCATACTGCTTGGCACCCGGTTTCTCTTGCCATCGCAATGTTCCAAGAGTAAGGAAGAGAGTATTTGCGCCCGTCTCTTCCATATTGGTGCGCATTGCTCTGTACAGACCTTTCAGTTCTTTTTGCTCAAGAATAATCTCCTTGCCATCGGCAAGTTCATCCTCGAGCGCGGCAATATCGGGGTGCTCGTATGAGATTGTATTTCTTCCCATACGCATATTCAGCATATTATTACGCAGACTAAGGTCGAGCAATTTACGTTCCCACAGGGCAAGTTTCGCACTATTCACCTCAACGGCATACTCGCTACACAGACGTTGCAACCCCTCTTCGACAAGTGTAGCATGTGTTTGCAGTTCATTGATGCTTCGGCACACTTTTGCGCTATCACTCTTTTTCACTTCGAGAGCGTGATTCAGAACCTTTGCAAGTTCCACACTGCGTATGAGGGTTTTATTCAGGTCTTTCATTTTAGTAATATGTTTTGCATAAAGCAATAAACACTCGTATCAGAAAGCAAATATAGTCACAAACGAGCGAAATAAAGCCAAGCTTGCTTGGGTATTTTGCAGCGAGTGCAGGATATATTCGAAGTTTACTTCAAATATAGTTACAAACGAGCGAAATAAAGCCAAGCTCGCTTGGATATTTTGCAGCGAGTGCAGGATATATTCGAAGTTTACTTCAAATATACACAAACGAGCGAAATAAAGCCAAGCCTGCTTGGATATTTTGCAGCGAATGCAGGATATATTCGAGGTTTACCTCAAATATACACAAACGAGCCAATATATCCAAACTACACGACAATTACATACAACAACAGTGACACCACAAAAGAGGTGCCACTGTTGTTGTGTTTGCATTAACGATACGTATCGTTAATTGCATAATTAGTATGTCATTACTACGGGAAGCTCCTTAGCAATATCAATCATCTTCTGAATCTCAGCCTCAACGGGAACGCGGTTAAGCAAGTTCTTCTGGTCGTTAATCTCAACCATTTATAAATTACATTTATATCTATCGCTATTATTTCGACTTAAACACGCGCTTGATATTACCGTCATAGTCAACCTCGACCCACGACATATTATTAAACGCCTTACTCTTATCTTCGTAGGCATAACTGTATCCCTCTTCGTATGTTCCGTCGCCATTAGGAATTGAGAAGCGGTCGATACGACTAAGCCAACGAGGTTCAAGACCTAACTCATCGTACAGATGTTTCTGCATCTCCTTATGTATTGCCGAGATATTATCATCGACCAATCCACGTACCTGGTCGAGAAGCGACATCGAGCTATCGTCCTTAACCATAATGCGCTGTGTCTCTTTCCTGCGCAAAGGAGCAGCACCCTTCTGTGGCAGTGTAGGCAGAACGTGTTCTTCTCTTGCACGCTGCAATACATCCTCGTTACGCACCATACGCAACATAGGGTTACCGTAGAGCGAGAACATCATCATCGTTGCCATAGAGAAGTCGTCGCGCTCAAAATGGCGGAACACATTAAAATAGTTCAGCTTGGCACGCATCATAGCCTCGCCCATAGGAGCACCGCTGAACTGCTCCATACAGTAGATGGGCATAAGATGCTCCGAACCCGAACCCTCGTGTACCACTACACCCTCGGGAACATTAAGTTCCATCATAGGCACAGGTATCAGCGAACCTGCATACAACAAGAATCGCTCGTCGAAGAAAGCAGAGAGCAGCATCGACTCCTCGCGGCTATAGCCGTAATAACGAGCTCCAAAACAAGCGACCGTGTTAAACACACGTGCATTTGTCTCGCCAAGCATACCGATATCGAAAGTCTTGCCATAGTCGCTATAGAATCCCGACATCTCGGGGGCACTGGCACCGTGAAGATTAAAGAGCAACATTCCTGTATCTTCATCTTCGAGTGTCTCTTTCAGCGGTTCGGCCGTCTCTTCATTGTCGGCCATAACAGGAGGACTGACATACATACCGTGCTTTACCAATTTAGGGTCATTGGTACTATGCAGTAGCGGCAGATGCTCCGACATAGTCTTGCTTGCAGGCAGCCACGAAGCATTGGCAGTCATCATAACCCTCTCTACAGGAATGCCCTCTTTGTAATATTCGGCACACAGGTCGAAATAGGCTCCGAGGTCGTCATCGAGTGAGGAAAACATCTCTCCATCCTCCAAAGGCAAACGGGACACGGTGTTACGCACCGAGGTCTCTGTTATGCTATGGTCGCCATACTCCCATATATCGCTAAAGAAATTACCGGGGAAGCAGTAGGCCATATCACAAGGAATCCTACCGGTTCGGCTTGTACCAAAGATATCCTCGACCATAGGGATTGGTATAACATCGTTTCCACCAATTATAAAGAGAGGAGTTTTCATACCATACTCAATCGACGACTGCTCGAAATAGTCGGAGATAAGCTCGTTGTGTTCGAGCCAGAAATCGTCCGAACCGAAATAGTCGGGATTATCCGATGCATCGAGTATATCCCAATGCATATTGTATTTTGCAGCCTTATCGCAGAAATTATCAAGAACTGCGCATACATCATCGGTAGAACAACCATACTTCTTGGCAAGTCGCACGGTATTGGTATACAGTATGCCATACTGAGCCTCATTATCGGACAACAGAGTATAATCGTTATCGTCCTCATCCTGAGTACATACCGTATCACTATTATTGACAAGCGAGGTTCCGCAGTTGCAGCAGAATCGGGCACCCGAGGGGTTTCTTGTACCACACTCGGGACAGAAAACAGCGTTTCCTGTGTTATTCTGTGGTTCACCAAGAGAGAACTCGCCAAGTGTATTATCGAGTTCGTTTCTCAAGCTGTTAAGATAATCATCGATATTCATAGTAGTAAGAGTATTGTTCAGTTTGTGTTTCTATAACTTCAGTTTCTTATCTGCTCCAAGGCTTGGAAAGTGCTTTTGTAGGGAATCTATAACCTTCCGGTATTTTTGTTATATCTCTCGAAAACTGCTTATTAGTATCCCAACTCTTTTAGTTTCTTTTTAGCACTTTCGTTTCCTTGTTCAGCAGCTTTACGATACCATTTTACAGCCTCGGATATATCTTTACTTACACCATAGCCATTCTTATAGCAATCAGCCAAATTACTTTGAGCAGAAGAGTTCCCCTGTTCGGCCGACTTAAGATACCATTTAACAGCCTCGGTATAGTCTTTATCGATGCCTTGACCAAGCTCATAACAAATTCCCATATTATTTTGTGCAAAAATGTTACCCTGTTCAGCAGCCTTACGATACCATTTTACAGCCTCGGCATAATTTTTATCTACACCATAACCGTTCTTACAGCAATATCCATAATCGTTTTGCGCTTTCGAATAGCCCAATTCGGCAGACTTACGATAATACTTTGCAGCTTCTACAAGGTTTTTTTCCCTGCCGCTTCTACCGTAATAATAATCGTCGCCTGTGTTGTAAAGATCTACTGCTCTCTTTTTTCTCGACTCGGCATCTTCCGAAGAGACTCTCAGTTCAACCCTGGCACCGCAATCTTCGAGGGAACTCTTCAATAACTCGGCATCGGCTTTAGAAAGTCCCTCTCCAATAGTAGAAGGAACATTATCGACAAGATTCTTAGCCTCTAACAAAGAGAGATCAGCCCCCTCTTTAACAGCCTTAACTACACTAAGTTTAGCACTTCCTGCCGAAGTCATTACTACGTCATATAATCTGTTGGCAGCAGCGGCTTCCTCAGCAGCCTTGCGAGCAGCAGCCTCTTCGGCAGCTTTGCGGGCGGTTTCAATCTCGGCAGTCTTGCGGGCAAGTTCTTCGTTTGCCTTTCGAGCAAGTTCTTCGGCAGCCTTACGCGCAGCTTCAGCCTCGGCAGTCTTTCGGGCGAGTTCTTCGGCTGCCTTACGCGCAGCCTCTTCCTCGGCTGCTTTGCGGGCAGCTGCCTTCTTCTCGGGACTCTCTAAATTAACAATATTATCGAGATAAAATTGACACGTCTCTTTTTGCGCGCCAACCTCGGCTGCACGTTCGGGAGCAATCTCAAGAAACAGAGCGTGAATAAATGGCATCAACAGCGGATAGCACTGGTCGGGCAATATTGCGCCGATAAATTCCGCAGCATCGGCAGCACCAAACACACAATAGGTACTCAAAGCCGAGAGCAGCAACGAGTTATCCTCGGGGTACTCGGTGTAGACATCGAGTTTCACTATGGCATCTTCGGCATTCAGCGTATCGCCCTTCTTCATATAAGCTATTGCCACCCAATAGGTTTGCCAATAATCATCGGCAATATTCCCCTCATATTCGCGAATAAGCTCATCGGGACACAAGGCAGCCATAAGCATATAATATCGGTACTGCACCTCATCTATTTTGTAGTTACGCGCAAGAGCAGCAAGGCGCGATACCTGCCCTTTAAGTATAGCAGCATTATTACCATCGATATAGCGGTCAATAGTTTTCAGCGTCATCGAGTCGCGCATACTAAGGGTATTCATTCGGCTCATAGATGCGCGTCGTGCCGTCTCTATAAGTCGATTAGCCTCTTCCTCGCTAATTCCCAGACGCAGACGCTCGGTGGCAAGCATTATCATCTCCTCTTCGTCGAGCAATCCATCACTGAATGCCTGTTTACAGAGTTCCAGAAACTTTATGTTACGTTCGTTACGCAACTCGGCATCGCTCTTTGCACGCTCAACAATATTATTGGTTACGCTACTGTTATGTATCACACGCTGGTCGTAACTTGTTGAGTTATGCGACTCGTTACGTGTGACATTTACACTACCCATAATAGCAGCATCGTCACTGATGCTTACTCCATAATCATTTTGCTTAGGTACCTCTACCAATTTTGTACCACACTCGGGACAAAATTTACCGGGAAATTCCTCTTTACAATTTGGGCAATACATTGTATTATTTTTTGTTTGTTCTTTTTGTATTCTCTAAAAACTTATTTTTTACATTCTCGAAAAGCGCTTATTAATATCCAAGCTCTATTAACTTCTTTTTAGCACCTTCGTGTCCTTTCTCGGCCGCCTTGCGAAACCATTTCACAGCCTCGGAGATATCTTTATTTACACCAAAGCCATTCTTATAGCAAATTCCTATATTGAATTGCGCACTTCTGTTGCCTTTCTCGGCCGCCTTGCGAAACCATTTTACAGCTTCGGAGTAATCTTTATTTACACCATCACCATCATAATAGCAAACTCCCAGATTTATTTGCGCACTGGTATTGCCTTGGTCGGCAGCTTTACGGTACCATTTCACAGCCTCGACATAGTCCTTATTTACACCGCAGCCATTGTCATAGCAATATCCCAAATTATATTGCGCATCGGCATAACCCTGTTCAGCGGCCTTGCGATACCATTTTGCAGCTTCAGACATATCTTTGTTTACGCCATAGCCATTCCTATAGCAATCACCCAAATTATATTGTGCAATGCTGTTGCCCCGCTCAGCAGCCTTGAGATACCATTTTGCCGCCTCGACATCATCCTTATTCACGCCATTGCCATTCCTATAGCAATATCCCAAACTATTCTGCGCACTACTGTTGCCCTGTTCAGCGGCCTTGCGATACCATTTTACCGCCTCGACATCATCCTTATTCACGCCATTGCCATTCCTATAGCATAATCCCAAATTGAATTGAGCACTGCTGTTGCCTTGCTCGGCAGCCTTGCGATACCACTTTACAGCCTCGACATAGTCCTTATTTACACCATTTCCATTCTTATAGCAATATCCCAAATTATTTTGCGCACTTGCATCACCCTGTTCAGCGGCCTTGAGATACCATTTCACAGCCTCGACATAATCTTTATCTACACCGCAGCCATTGTCATAGCAATATCCCAAATTATATTGCGCATCGGCATAACCCTGTTCAGCGGCCTTGCGATACCATTTTGCTGCTTCAGACATATCTTTATTTACACCATAGCCATTCTTATAGCAGCTGCCCAAATTATATTGCGCATCGACATCACCCTGTTCAGCAGCCTTGAGATACCATTTCACAGCCTCGACATAGTCCTTATCTACACCGCAGCCATTCTGATAGCAATTTCCCAAATTATATTGCGCAATGCTGTTGCCCCGCTCGGCAGCCTTGCGATACCATTTTGCAGCTTCAGACATATCTTTATTTACACCATAGCCATTCTTATAACAAATTCCCAAATTGATTTGGGCACTGCTGTTACCTTGTTCGGCAGCCTTGCGATACCATTTTACCGCCTCGACATCATCCTTATTTACGCCATAGCCATTCTTATAACAAAATCCCAAATTAAATTGAGCAGAGCTGTTGCCTAGCTCGGCAGACTTACGATACCATTTTACAGCCTCGACATAATCTTTATTTACGCCCAAACCATTCTGATAGCAATTTCCCAAATTATTATGGGCTGCAGAGTTGTTTTGCTCGGCAGCTTTAAGATACCATTTTACAGCCTCGAAATAATTTTTATCTACACCATAACCATTCTTACAGCAGTATCCATAATCGTTTTGCGCTTTCGAATAGCCCAATTCGGCAGACTTACGATAACATTTTGCAGCTTCTACAAGGTTTTTTTCCCTGCCGTTTCTACCGTAATAATAATCGTCGCCTGTGTTGTAAATATCTACTGCTCTCTTTTTTCTCGACTCGGCATCTTCCGAAGAGATTCTCAGCTCAATTACAGCACCCCACTCTTCGACAGCCTTTTTCACTGCCTCAGCATCAGCCTTGGAAAGACCCTCTTTCAATGTGCAGGGAGTAGCATAAACGAGGTCTTTAGCCTCTACCAAGCTAACACCACAGTTTAGCTTAACTGCTGTGACAACTTTAAGTTTCTGATCTCCTGCCGATTTTAGAATTACATCGTACAGCGCTCCCTCGGTTGCTTTGCGGGCTGCCGCCTCCTCAGCTGCTTTACGAGCTGCCGCCTCCTCAGCTGCTTTACGAGCTGCCACCTCCTCAGCAGCTTTGCGGGCCGCCGCCTCCTCAGCAGCTTTGCGGGCAGCCGCCTCCTCAGCTGCTTTGCGGGCAGCCGCCTTCTCCTCGGGACTCTCTAAATTAACAATATTGTCGAGATAAAATTGGCACATCTCTTTTTGTGCGCCAACTTCGACAGCACGTTCGGGAGTAATCTCAAAGAACAGCGCCTGAATAAAAGGCATTAACAGCGAAGAGCAGCACTCGGGCAATATTGCGCCTATAAATTCCGTAGCATCGGCAGCACCAAACACACGATATGTACTCAAAGCCGAGAGCAGCAACGAATTATCCTCGGAGTACTCAGGGTAGACATCGAGTTTCACTATGGCATCTTCGGCATTCAGCGTATCGCCCTTCTTCATATAAGCTATTGCCACCCAGTAGGTTTGCCAATAGTCATCGGCAACATCCCTTTCATATTCACAAATAAGCTCTTCGGGACACAAAGCAGCCATAAGCATATAGTATCGGTATAGTACCTCCTCTATTTTGTAGTTACGTGCAAGAGCCGCAAGGCGCGGTACCTGTCCTTTGAGTATAGCTGCATTATTACCATAGATGTAACGGTCAATAGTTTTAAGCGTCATCGAGTCGCGCATACTAAGGGTATTCATTCGGTTCACAGATGCGCGTCGCGCCATCTCGATAAGTCGATTAGCCTCATCCTCGCTAAGTCCCAGGCGCAGACGCTCGGTGGCAAGCATTATCTTTTCCTCGTCGTCGAGCAATCCGTCGCTGAATACGTGCTTACAGAGTTCCAGAAACTTATTGGTACGCTCTTGATGCAATTCGGCATCGCTCTTTTTTGCATCTGCAATGGTGGTATTGTATATAGTTGTATTATGTGACTCGTTACGTGTCACGTTTACTCCACCCATTATGGCGGCATCGTCACTGATGTTTACACCAAAGTCGTTTTGCTTAGGTGCTTCGACCATTTTTGTACCACACTCAGGACAAAATTTACCTTGAAATTCCTCTTTACAGTTTGGACAATACATAGGTGTTATTTTTTCTATTCAATAAGTTGAATTTCCGTTTTTTATTTTCCCGAGTTATTATTTATCTGAGTTCTGATAAATTCGACAAGTCGTTTAAGAGCCTCAAGAATCTCAATTACTACAACCTTAATAATCTCGAAAATAGTATCTACAGCACTACGTTCATTATTATTTGCTTGGTTCTGCGGAACAGAGGGTCTATTCTCTTCAACACTGCGCGTTTGTGCCACCGGCACATTTGTCTCTACGTTTTTGGCACTCTCTGTATTATAACTCTTTGGCGTAGAAGTTCTGTATTCAATAGCACCGGTGTCGGAATTCAAGATTTCCATTACCGCACCTCCCTCTTCCATTACATTTTTGAGTACTTCGGCATTTACTCGAGGAATTTTTCTAGCAATCGTACAAGGCGCTGAATCGACAATTTTTTTACTCTCGCTTAGACTAAAATCGAATTTATCCTTTAACAACTTTACAAGAGCAAGCTTCATAACGCCTGAATCTCTTAATATGACATCGTAGTGATCCCCCTCTTCTTCACCATCCTCATCATCGTATTCCTCCTCATCATCTTCATCCTCATTCTCATATTCTTCCTCCTCGTCGTAATCTGAGTCCTCGTCAACATCGTTGTTCTCGTCAACGTCGTCATCGTCATTGTCGTATTCCTCGTGACTTTCCTCGGCAGCCTTGCGGGCAGCATCCTTATCCTCGGAGCTTTCTAACGACACAATATTGTCGATAAAGAACTGACAGCACTCGCGACTGGCACCACCGGCGCGCTCGGGAGCAAGCTCGAAATAGAGTGCGTTAAGAAACGGGGTAAGCATCGGTGAGCACTGCTCGGGAACAAGAGCATCTATATAGCTTATCGCCTCTTCAGCACCATTCTCGTTAAATGCACTCACTACCGAGAGCAGCAGCGAGTTATACTCGGAATAATCGGTAAAATGCCCCAATTTAACTATTGCATTCTCGGCCTCAGCAACTCTTTTCAGCTTCATATAAGCTATTGCGACCCAATAAGTTTGCCAATACTCGTCGGCAACGCTTTTCTCATAGTTTTTAACAAGATCCTCGGGGTTTAATGCAGCAAGCAACATATTATACTTGTATAACACCTCCTCGACCTTGTAGTCACGGGCAATAGCCGCAAGACGAGGAATTTGTCCTTTAAGCATGTTGATACTGTTATTTTCGATATAACGGTCGACATTTTTCAGTGTCGTCACATCGCGCGTACCAAGCACAGTCATACGACCTCCCGACGATTTTCGAGCCACCTCGATGATACGAGCAGCCTCGGCATCATCAATTCCCATACTCAGACGCAGTGTCTCGAGGCTTGTTCTCTGCTCCTCGGAAATTAATCCTCCACCCTTACTAAACGCCTGCTTACACTGTTCCAAGAACGACTGAGTGCGCTCTTGTTGCAGTTCGGAGGTACTCTTCGAAATATTATTTACAACACTCTTGTTATACACCACACTTTGGTCGTATGTAGTAGTATTATGCGAGTCGTTAGTCACTACATTAACGCCACCCATAATAGCAGCATCGTCACTTATATTTAATCCCGTAGTTCCTTCTTTAGGATTTTCAACTAATCCGGCTCCACAATTGATACAGAAACTCCCCGTAAAATCGGCTGGATATACTTTTTTACAATTTGGGCAATACATAATATTTAGTTTTTATATTTATCTTGTTATTTGTGTCTATTACGCAAAAATAATGAAAATATATTATCAACCGATTATTTTACAGCAAAAAAAGAATTACAAGTTTTCAGATAATAAAAAAGCATTTACGACAGATTCACGAATCTGTCGTAAATGCTTTTTGTCGTCACATATAATAATAAGAAACTATTTAAATTTCTTTCGAAAAAAAATGATTACAAGGAGATAAATTTAAACAGTTTCTAAATCAGTCCTCGCTCCCTGAGACAATTTTCTCCCACTCCGATAATGCAGCATTTTTTTCCTCGATGGCACGTTTCATTGCAGCATTTTCCTCCTCGATGGCACGTTTAATTGCGGCATTTTCCTCCTCGATGGCACGTTTCATTGTGGCATTTTTCTCCTCGATGGTACTTTCTTCTTCAATAGTACGAATCATTGTGGCGCTTCCTTCCTCGATTGCAGCATCTTTGTCATCACCGAATAAACCGGGAATAACAAAAAGAGCAACTACAAATATAGCAGCAATTGCAAGCCACATATTTCTTTTTTTGCGTTTGGCAGCAGCCTCTTCCTCGGCTTTACGTTTAGCCTCCTCGGCCTTGCGTTTGGCATCTTCGGCAGCCTTGCGACGGGCATCTTCCTCGGCCTTGCGTCTGGCATCTTCGGCAGCCTTGCGACGGGCATCCTCGGCTTTACGTCTGGCATCTTCGGCAATCTTGCGACGGGCATCCTCCTCGGCCTTGCGTTTGGCATCTTCAGCAGCCTTGCGACGGGCATCCTCCTCGGCTTTACGTCTGGCATCTTCGGCAGCCTCCTCGGCCTTGCGTCTGGCATCTTCAGCAGCCTTGCAACGAGCATCCTCCTCGGCCTTGCGTTTGGCATCTTCGGCAGCCTTGCGACGGGCATCCTCCTCGGCCTTGCGTCTGGCATCTTCAGCAGCCTTGCGACGAGCATCCTCCTCGGCCTTGCGTTTGGCATCTTCGGCAGCCTTGCGACGGGCATCCTCCTCGACTTTACGTTTGGCTTCTTCGGCAGCCTTGCGACGGGCATCCTCCTCGGCTTTACGTTTAGCCTCCTCGGCCTTGCGACGGGCTTCCTCTTCAGCTGCTTTGCGCTTTGCTTCTTCCTCGGCTTTACGCTTTGCCTCCTTTTCCTCAGGGCTTTCCAAAGAGACTATATTCTCGATATAAAAGAGACAATTTTCTCTTCTTGCGCCTACACTTTTGGCTCGCTCGGGTACAACCTCGAAGTAAAGCGCGTGTACAAATGGAGCAAGCAGATGTGAGCACTGTTCGGGATTAACAGCTGCCACATAACTCGATGTATCCTCGACGCCTAATTCGGCAAGCGTGCCTACCGCCGACAGCAGCAACGCGTTATGCTCGGGATAACTTGGATAAAGTCCCAATTTCACTATTGCACCTTCGGCTTCGGCAACCTTGTTAAGTTTCATATAAGCTATTGCCACCCAATAGGTTTGCCAATACTCATCGGCAACATTACTTTCGTACTCTTTCACAAGTTCATCGGGGCGCAGCGCTGCAAGCAACATATAATACTTATAGAGTACCTCCTCTATCTTATAATTTTGCACAAGGGCCTTAAGACGAGGAATCTGTCCACCGAGCACAATGCGATTATTACTTTCGAGATAACGGTCGATGCTCTTAAGCGTCATTGTATCTCGCGTTCCAAGTGTTGCCATACGCACACCCGAGGTTTTTCTCACAATCTCGATGAGTCGGGCAGCCTCGGTCTCGTCAAGTCCCAAGCGCACACGTTCGGCTGTGAGTCGTTGTTTCTCCTCCTCGGCCATTAGGCCATCACTCAATACCTGTTTACAAAGCTCCATAAACTGCGCATTACGCTCGTTACGCAATTCAAATTCGCTTTTTTCGCGCTCTACTATATTATTCGTTACTGTTTTTGTGTTTATTACACGTTGGTCGTATGTAGTAGTGTTGTGCGACTCATTTGTCGTAACATTCAAGCCACCCATAATGGCAGCCTCTCCACCAATATTTACACCTGTATTTTCACTCTGTGGCGATTCGACCAATTTAGCACCACACTCTATACAGTATTTTCCCTGGAAATCGACGGGATACTCCTTTTTACAATTCGGACAATACATATATATTCGTATATAATTATCTACTTGTCTTAACTATTCGTTATTTAATAATTCTATTGCATCCTCATCACCCTGGTCGGCTGCTTTACGCCACCATTTAAGAGCTGCCGCGTGATTCTGCGGCACACCCTCGCCATTCTCGTAGCTGAATCCCAAATTATACTGCGCTTTGGCGTGTCCCTGCTCGGCAGCCTCGCGATACCATCTTACGGCCTCTTTTTTGTCTACATCTACCCCCTCGCCATTATCATAGCATATAGCCAGATTAAACTGTGCACCGACGTGTCCCTGCTCGGCAGCCGCGCGATACAATCTTACGGCCTCTTTTTTGTCTACAGGTACCCCCTCGCCATTATCGTAACAGAGAGCCAGATTGAATAGAGCTGTGTCGTGTTCCTGCTCGGCAGCTGCTTTATACCATCTTACAGCCTCTTTTAGGTTTACAGGTACTCCATCGCCATTTTCGTAACAAACGCCCAAATTACACTGCGCAACGGCATTCCCCTGTTCGGCAGCCAACTTATACAATCTTACAGCCTCTTTCTGATTCATAGGCACCCCGTTACCATTCTCGTAACAAACGCCCAAATAACATTGTCCATCGGCATCGCCCTGCTCGGCCGACTTACGATACCATTTTACAGCCTCCTTAATATTCTCGGACACTCCTACACCATTTTCGTAGCAGAGTCCCAAATTGTTTTGCGCATTGGCATATCCCTGCTCGGCCGACTTACGATACCATTTTACAGCAGTTTCACAATCCTCTTCTACTCCATTACCATTCTCGTAACAAACGCCCAAACAACATTGAGCAATAGGACTCCCCTGCTCGGCTGCTTTACGATACCATTTTACAGCCACTTTCGCATTCTCTTCAACACCAAAACCATTCTCGTAACAAACGCCCAAACTACATTCAGCAATATCATAACCTTGCTCTGCTGCTTTTCGATACCATTTCACCGCCTCTTCCTGATTCTCCTCGACACCCGTTCCATAGTAGTAGCAATTTCCCAGATTGCATTGCGCTTTGACGTATCCCTGTTCGGCAGCCTTTGTATATAATTCCACTGCTTTAGCAAGATTTACGGGTACTCCTAAACCCTCTTCATAGCAAGAAGCTAAGTTATTCTGACCTTTGGCATAACCCTGCTCAGCAGCCTTGCGATAGCATTTCACAGCCTCTTTTAAATCCTGTTCTACGCCATCGCCTTCTTCGTACGCATATCCCAATTTATTTTGCGCATCGGCATATCCCTGCTCGGCCGATTTACGACACCAGGCTACAGACTCTTCATAATCGACCTCTACACCTTTGCCTTCGTAATAGCAGTCGGACAAATAGCACTGAGCCACAGCGTGTCCCTGCTCGGCTGCCGCGCGGAAATATTTTACAGCCTCGCTATAATTCTCGGCATTATAATGAGACAATCCTGTATTGAAAGTATTCTCGGCATTAGCCGATGAAACAAACATACCACCCTGCGCCGAATTTTCCATTGCCACAAAATTGTCGATGTAGAACTGGCAATTCTCTTTAGCAAAACCAAACTCGGCTGCCCCCTCGGGATAAATCTCAAGGAAAAGAGCTTGCACAAATGGCAGCAGCAGTGGCGAGCACTGCTCGGGAATAACAGCGTTTATGTAGCCGGCAGCCTCCTCTACTCCATAATCCTTATAAGTACTCAAGGCCGAGAGAAGCAGAGTGTTATCCTCGGGGTACTCGGCATAACGGTCTAACTTCACAATCGCCCTCTCGGCTTTTACATTATCGCCACATTTAAAATAAGCAACAGAAGCCCAATAAGTCTGCCAATATTCGTCAGCGGTACTTGATTCGTATCCGCGCATCAGTTCAGTAGGCGAGAGAGCAGCCTGCAACATATAATTCTTATAGTGAATTTCCTCGATATTATAGTTGTTTACGAGGGCGGCAAGACGGGCTATCTGCCCTTTGAGCATAGTTGCATTGTTATTAACGATATAAGAGTCAATTTTCTTCATTGTCGTTGCATCGCGCACACCGAGCGTAGTCATACGAGCCCCCGATGATTTACGTGCCACCTCGATGAGACGTTCTGCCTCGGCTTCGTCAATACCCAGACTCAAACGAAGTGTCTCAAGGCTTACTCTCCTCTCCTCGGTGATTAATCCGTTACCGGCGCTGAAGGCCAGCTTGCACTGCTCTATAAACGACTGAGTGCGCTCTTGCTGCAACTCTATAGTACTTTTGTTTATGTTATTTGTTACAGTACTGTTATATGTAACACTCTGGTCGAAACTTGTTGTATTGTGCGTGTCGTTACGCACAACATTCACTCCACCCATAATGGCGGCATCATCGCTGATGTTTACACCAAAATCGTTCTGCTTTGGCGAATCAACCAATCTTGTACCACAATCGCCACAGAAATTTCCCTTATATTCGGAAGAATACACTTTTTTACAATTTGGGCAATACATAATTTATTATCCTTATATTTAGAAGCTGTTTAAATTTCTAAAAAATATTCATATAGAGGCCGGCTGTTTCGCCGTTTTTCAATACCTCATTTTTGCTATTACAGGCAAGCTCTATAAATTACCAAAGGGAGTGCCTTTTATAATTCATAGAACCTGCCTTAGGGTATGTTTGAGTAGTTTACCCAAACCATTTCTTTAAAAACTTTTTTACAGTTTCAGACCGCAATTTACGCAGAATCCCGAGCCCTCATTAAGAGGAGCACCACATCGAGGACACACATTGGCCGCAGCCTTCTGCTCGGGTACCTCGGGCTGCTGCTGAGGTGCCTCGGGTTGCTGCTGCTGAGGCTGTTGAGGCTGCCACTGTTGCTGGGGCTGCTGAGGATAACCCTGCATATTTACATTGCTGTTATTTGTATAAATATTGCTTGCAGCGGCGGTGTTAACCTGAGCCATACTACCCATAGCTACCTGATTCTGAGCATCCATACGGTCTTGCTGACGATAAGCATCCTGACGATACTCGTCGGCACGCTGCTGTTGATCTTCGTAGCGCTGCTGCTGCCACTGTTGCTGTTGCTGATACATAGCCTGTTGGTTGGCAAGGTTTGCTTGCGCCGTTCCCATCATACCCTGCTGCATCATCTGAGCCATCTGCATCATCATCTGCTGATTCTGATTTCCCTGATTCTGCTGCATCTGCAACATCTGCTGGTAAAGCGCAGCCTGTTCGGCCTGCTGTTTCTTCAACAATTCATTCTCGCCATCCTTGTTATATGAATTTGCCATAGCAACCTGAGCCTCACCGGTAAGATGTGAAAGCTGGGCTGCACGAATCTGGTCGGCACTCATATTTGCAAACTGGTTGTCGCGATTCATTGCAACGTTTGCATTTATCTGTGCCATATTCTGCTCGTTCTGATACCTCTGAGCATCTAACTGAGCCTGAATATTTGCCATATTGCGCAATTTGTCCATCTGACGCTGATGACGGTTCTCGTCCATCTTGTCATCGTCGAACTTATCCTGACGGCTGCGGTCGTAGGCAGTCTGTTCGTTCTCGCGACGCAACTGCTCCTCGCGCAGACGCTGCTGCCACTCGCTCTCGCGGCGGCGCTCTTCGTTCTGCCACTCGAAGTCGTTGTCACGAATCTTCTTTTGCCACTCATACTCCTCGATTTGCTGAATACGACCAAACTTGCGGTTGTACTCCTGCTCCTCGTGCATCCACTCGCGCTCGCGCTGCTCATCCTCGATACCCCAATTACGACGACGCTGAAGATCCTCGCGCTCCCAATCGTGGTCTTGTTTCTTGTCACCGATAGCCCACTCGGCCTCAAGACGAGCATCGTCGACACTCTGCTGATGCTGTATGCGCATAATCTCGGTGATGCTCTCACGCTGTATCTTATTCTGTGCAAGAGCATCCTCGAGCACAGCAATATCCTCCTCTTTTACAAGGCGACTCTTCTTAAGGTCGATAAGTGCCTCATACTCTTCCTCTTTGCTCTTTGCCTCACGCAAACGCTTCTGAGCATTCAGCATAAGTGTAAAAGCCTCGAACTCGTCGTCGTGGATAAGTTCGTCCTTGTTTATCTGCATAAGAGCATAACGCAGTTCCTCGTCGGTGGTAGCCTTGTCGATGGTCTGCTTGTTGGTCTCTATTGCCAAACGGTTGCGGAACTCACCGGTACGATGCAGATAGTCGAGTTCTTTCTCGGTGCAATAGAGTTCGCGCTCTACAGCACGAAAGCGGTCGAATTCGGCATTGCTATCGGTAACCTGTAGTACCTGCGCACACTCTATGCCGTGAAGCTGAGTATTGATAAACTGCTGCAACTGTGCTTTCAGACTTGCAATAACATCCATTGGCAGACCTGTCTGCTGGTAGTCGACATTACGCATTGCCTGACGGAGCATATTCTCGATGCTGCCATTGAGCATCTGATGCAACATATTGGTAGTGAGCGAACGCTTGTCGGCCAAATAGTTAGATGCAACAGCTGCTATATTATTCACCTTGAGCTGAAGCGATACTCCCATCTGCACGTCAAACACACGGGTAGGAATACTATAGGGCACAAAACTGATACCACCATCGTTGGCAACCTGTCCGCCGAATGTCATTGGAATGAAACGGTCGCTAACGAGATATACCGACATCACAGGCGCCTGAGTGAGGCGTGCAAGGATACGTGCATAGTCAATCTTACGTTTCTCGACCTTATCTTTTTTCTCATCCTTCTTCTGACCGAAGATAAGGCGGTTCACCCATCCGAAGCCACGCTTAATTTCGCCCACAATACCCAACTGACTGAAGGTAGGCTCGGCTTTGCGTTTCTCTTCTTTTATTTTGCGCTCTTTCTCGTCGAGCTCTTTCTCGGCTTTTTCCACAGCCGCCTTAATAGCTGCCTGCTCCTCCTCGACACTCTTGTAGAACAGATAAGCACCCGACGAAATTGTCGACACAAGCTCGCCATTGGCAAAGATAATGGCTGTACAACCCTCCTGAACAATGATACCTTTCAGTTTCTCAATCTCTTCGAGTTCGGTCTCCTTTATCTTGCGTGCAATCTCACCCGGCTGTATATTCCAGATGACACGTCCGCGTACTACATCCACGCCATCGACAGCCTCCATAGCACGACGGTCGCGTGCACGCTCGGCTTCACGCTCGGCACGTTGCTGGGCACGCTCGGCGTTTTGCTGTGCCTGCTGCGCATTTTGTATCTCGCCCTGGTCGGCACGAGCCTGTTGGTTTACAGCAGCCTGCTGCTCACGCTGTATGTCGCGGTTCATCTGTCCGCCTGTTATGGCATTCGCAACGGCACGTACACCATCGGTAAACCAGCCTTTCTCACCTGCACCTGCTTGTGCTACGGGAGTGCCACATTTCATACAGAATTTATCACCGGGCTTTAATTCACCACCGCATTTGGGGCATACATTAGCCTGCACACTCTTCTGGTTTACTTGCGCGGGAGCAGGAGTTCCACACTTCATACAGAACTTATCACCGGGATTAAATCTGTTGCCACACTTGGGGCATACATCAGACTGCATACCTTTCTGATTCACTTGTACGGGAGCAGGAGTTCCACACTTCATACAGAACTTATCACCGGGATTAAGTTCACCACCGCATTTAGTACACTTTGCCATAATATTTCGGTTTATGTTATTAGTTATAATTCAAGTCAAAGCGATTCAAATTAAGATGAATCTTGGAGGATAAAGTTACATAAATTTTCTAATTAAGATACAAATTATGTACTTTTTTTTACAAATAGTCAAAAAAAACGATAATTAGGGACAAAATACAACGATTCGAGCGATTGCAATCGCTCGAATCGTTGTATTACTATGCAGTAAAGTAATCGTTCTCTATGGTTTATACACTGCACGCACACGACACTTCTCGGTACGGAGTTTATTACCTACATCGGGAGTGGGAGCAGGAGAATAAGTAACGTAAGTTCCCGGCGTTGCAGGGTCGCCCCATTGATACGGTTGTCGTCCCGCCGGTCCCGATACGCCACTACTTACAGGTACATACGGATTGGCTTGTGAAGCATCATAAGCTATTTTGGTCGAACGTGCCCTGGCGACATCATCGTCGTAATATTTTCCCGTTGCACTACCACTAAAAATCCAGACTCTAACGTTAACAATAAAATCGCTATAGACAAAAGAGGGCTGCGACGACCAATAGAACTTATCTTGAAAGACATCAAACTCGGTATAGGCACTCTGAACTATATCTTCGAGTTCGTCTGTAGCAGGCATATACCAATGCATAGAGGCTTCTGACAGTGCACCTGTGCCATCGTCTCGTCTGTTCTTGTTATAGCAATACTCTACCGCGCTATTTGGGTCGACATCAAGCGTACCCGCACTGAATTGGTTATTATTCTTTGCAACCTGCACAATCTCCTTTGTAAAGTCGTAACCGCTATAATTTCTTATAATGTTATCGGGCATACCGTTTGTATAGTCGCGCTGAAGATAAAAATCGTATTTAGGCGCTAACTGTCCTATTGATTCATCCAAGAACTGTTTGGTATTGATTCCTAACCAACCCAATACCCTCAGCAAAAAAGACTCAGAGTCAGGGTCGATGAATGCCGCCTGATTCTTGCTTGATATCTGCAATCCATCCAGTCCCCAGGGCATTCCCTCGTAGTCGGTAAGTCCGAAGTTATCCTCGGAATCGAAGTTATGCAAGTACTCCTCGAAGAACTCGATGTAATATACAACGCCATCGCGCTTTACCGATTTTACGGGGTAAAGTGCTCGCTGCACAAAGTTATAACTCTTGACAATGGTTGGTGAGGTTTCTCCCTGCGGGGTATACTCTACAATTATCTGTGCCTCACGTGTAGAGTGCTTTTGCGCCTCTATCTTTTCATCGGTAATCGCACCCTGAATGGTTGTATTATTCTCGTCGATATACACCCACACGCAGTTATCGACATCGTTGGTAATCTCGCAACTTGTCGATGCAGCAAGGGTATTTGTCACAAGGTTAGTAGTAAAATATTTTCTCTTTCCGCTTGTGCAATATGTAGCATCCCCTGCGGGCGCGCTGCTTTTTTTCTCTAATCTAATCCAATCACAACCGTCGGAGACTCTTATTCTAACCTTACCCGGATTATGAAAATCGACACGTATGGGGCGCACCTCGAAGTGCGAATCAAGCATTGTCTCGCGCTCCATAAACAGCACAAAGTCGTTGTTATCGACATTTACACGATAGTCGATAGAGACCGAGTTTTCATCACCATCCAACGAGTTTGTGACACCCTTTATCGATACGTAATTATTATACTGGCAGTTACGCACTACATTAAAGTCGTCGATACTGTTTGCCCCTAAATAGAGTTTATATGTCACTGTGTGCTGATGGCTTTGGTGGTCGGTGAACATACCATTTATCACCACGTATGCCGGCTCGCCATCGATAGCAGCCGGGAGTGAGGGGTTAACAGTTCGGTCTATAAGACAAGGTTTAAAACGCTGCATCTCGTGCTCGCTGATGTCATCGGGATAATTATATGTGTTCCTATCCAATCCCTTAACCTTATGTTCGGGCATATAAAAACTGAATCCCAATGTATTTGAACCCGAGGCAGGGTTTACGCCTGTCACTCTTCGCGACGAGATATAATTGGCAATAGTATCTTTGTAGTATTGTGTCTGTTCGCCAATCTCGGGTGCAAACATACTCACAGCCTTTGGCAAATTATGCACCTCCCAACTTATAAGGCGGAATGTGGGGTTAAAGTACTCCTGAACAGCATCGACCTTAAGTTCAAATACGATTTTCGCATAGAGGTTCTCAAGAGGAATCTCTATTTTTCCGTCTAACGCATCGTTATCGGGGTGCAGATTTTCGTGTGTCGAACCAACCATAGGGAATCCGTTTGCAGGAATATCCAATGAGGTTGTACTTGTTGTAAGAGCGACTGTCTTATCCAAAATATCGCTCTCCTCGCCAATGCCCCACGAATCGACTATAGCAGGCGACATATTGGCAATAAGGTACATTCGGCAGTCTCTTACGTCGGTTGCATTAGATGCTGCAAGTAGGTCGTTTCGGTCAATAACGAACATTGGGACAGAACTCTCTATCTGCTGTTTGTTTATCAAGCGTCCTGCATCGTCGAAGATAAACAGAGCCATATATTTAATAGCCGACTCCTGTTCGTTCTTGGCGGCACGTGTTGTAACATCGTACTCGGCAAAACCCGACACTCGGCATACAATCTCAACCTTTGAGTTATTGGCAGCAGTGAACAACTCCTCATTTTGACACGATGCAAAAAGGAGCGCTGTGATTGCTGCACAAACAAAGCTTGTTATATATATAATCTGTTTACACATAATTCTGTTGGAAATTAAGATTCTGTTTAATCAAACTCGATATCTACCCTATTGTCGACCCACTCTCCCGGAGGTATAACCTGCAGAGTAAGCGCATCGCGAGTGAATGTGAGCTGTAGCACATATCGGCGACCGGGCAGCAGGTCTCTCTCCACATTAAAACTGATTGGATCAACTGCACCATTTGTAACCGCAGCATCGGCAACAGTTATGGGGTTGCCGTTTTCATCGACATATTGAATATTCATCGACACTGTACCATAAAGATAAGAGTCGTTTATCTTCTCTTGCGGTATAATTATCAAAGGATTACCCGACGCTACTATTGCCGATGATTCTCCATTCGAGGGAGCCAAAGTAACCGATGGGACAATGGTATAGTTTTTCGTCTTATTTGCAGCTTCGGTTCTCTCAAGCGGCATTGTATCGTCCATTGGTATAACCACTTTATCGTATCCCTGATTCACGAGATTGACCTTAAGGTCGGTTACCTTTACATAGACCTCAGTGCCATTTTCAAGAGGCGCATTCATATTAACCATCTGCACATCCACAGCCGTCAATCGATGTTTGAATGTAAATGCAACCTCACGTGTCGACCTGTAATCAGTATCGTAAACAGCAGCTGTCATCACATCCTGCATTTTGGCAACATCTGTAGGCAGAGTATATGTGATATAGGGTGTTCCCTGCACATTATCGGCACTCACCGAGAGTGTACCTTGCGACTCGGTCTCGTGAGGATAGTAACCAAAGAATGTATATTTATATCCAAACTCCCAAGGTTTCAGTTGTGTTCCATTGGTCGAAGGCTCAAGATCGTAGGTGTGAAGCTGCGAGTCATCGTCGTATGTAATTTTCTGTGCGTGGAACACATCGGGGGTTGCAAGGACACGTACTGTCGTCCATATATCATTTTGGTTGTTATATTCCCAATAGTAACCCATAACACCAAAAGGTCGGTTCATATCGTCAACCAACGCACCACGCGTAGGTTTATCGGCATTGAACAGGATATATCCGTATGCAGGTGTATCGGGTTCGATATCAATAATTTCATCCGCCTTGTCGCATCCCACAAAAAGAAACGACAACAACAGAGTTAAATATATATTATGGTTCAAATACTTCATATCTAAGGGGGAACTATTTGATGTGTATTTTCGTTTTTGGTTGCCAATGAAGCTATTCAATAGCCGTCATTACTTGATGATAATTGTTCCGCCTACCTGCTCCGAGCCCCAAGACTCAACTATAGGCGTTGCAAATGTAATATTCTTCTGTGCCTCAATTATGGCACGATATTTTATATGCTTATTAGGCTCCCACTTTACCGACTCGGGCAGATAAGCTATAAGCACATTGTCTTTTATTGTCTCGCCCAATCCTCCGATAGTAAAGTCGTATGCAACCACCAACACCACAGGGTTATCCACAGGATCCACCGGCTGAGGTATCAGCAGTATATCGGTGAGAAACTCTTTGTAATTTGTATCGAGAGCCACTTGGGCGAATGTGCTTCCCGTATAAGAGGGATCTTGCGTATCGTCTATAGTCCAATAGAGAGTATCGGGTGTCCAGGTATAATCGCCTTTTGTATACATACCAAGAAGATATACCTGTGTTACGTTTATGGCATCGGCTGCATTGTTGGAATGTTTTGCCAACTCTATTGTTACGCCTGTGAGCGTATGTTTGAAATTAAGGTCGACCAATGGAGCGACACTTCCGTCAACATTCAGTTCGGTAGCGTGAAGCAGGTCGACTCCTGTTGCTGTATCGAATCCTGTTATCTCGAACTGTTGATTATCGTCTGCTACTATGGCAGAAGTATAAACAGCGGCATCTACTGCCGGATATACAGCGTGGAAATTATACTTATTAAATGTCCAGACCTCGGGATTGTCATAGACCCAGGCACCGCTGCTGTAGGAAACTTTTCTTGCATCGAACACCTGTGTACCTGTAAAACCACCCCACACCGAGAATCCGCCTGCCTGAATATCGGCAATAGCGGCAATGGCTCTCGACTGTTTCACATCGGCCGAGAAACCTATATTCCTGGTTTTCTCTTGCATCGGCTCATCGTCGTTAGAGCAGGCAAGGCATAGGAAAATAAGAGGCAATATCTTAAGTAGGTGTTTCATTTGTAAGAAAAAAGTTCGTTATGTTTTTTTTAAAATCTCTTGGGCGGAATTCCGCCCAAGAGATATATTAAACAAATTATAGAATTAGTTCAAAGCAGCACCTGCATTCTGCTCGCTCCAAGTATCAACAGAAGTTACAGCAAACTGGATGTAGTTTGTTGTAGATGTGATGGTAGCAGTGTAGGTATAAGAGTAACCGGGCCTCCAAGTCTCGGTACCTGCATCGTTAAGCTTAAGAGCTACATTGGTATACTCTTTCTCGTCAACCTTGTTGCCTACAGCATCATAGAACTCAACTTCGAAGTTTGCTTTCATCTCGGCAAGACCCTGGCTGGGAATTACAATATGATCCTCAGAAGTAAATGTTGCGGCAGCAGCAATGTTAGCAGTAGTTCCTGCAAAAGAGAGTGACGCAGCCGAACCAGAGGGAGTCCAAGCAGCTGCACCATCATAAACACAAGTACCTGCGGGCAAAACATTGAATGTAATGTTAGAAACCTTCATTGTATATCCCTTATCGGTACCGTTTGTCAAAGCAAACTTAACCTTAGAAAGAAGGTGCTTGAAAGTAAAGCCTACAGTAGCATTGGTCAAACCGGTGTTGTCAACAGAAGCAACAGCAGCAACCAAGTCATTGGCATCGGCTGCTGTGTAGTTTGTGAATGTAAGCTTACCATCGGCAAACGCTACACCGGCCAACTGATCTGACTCATTCTTTGTTGCGTATGCGCCGAACTGATACTGGTTAGCTGTCCAAGCAACAGGATTGGTATAAGACCAAGTTGCACCATCCTTTGAAACAGCAACATTGTTAAATACGGTTGTAGTACCATAATAACCAAATACGTGGAACTTGGTGATATCACCATCGGTATTGGTTACCGCACGAGTGTCCTTGTTAACAAAGCCGTCGAACTGAATCTTGTTTGACTTGTTGATGTCAAAGACCTCATCATTTGTACAACTTGCAAGGGCTGCTACAGCCATTCCAAGAAACAATAAATTCTTTTTCATAACACTAAAATTAAAGATTAAAAATTAAAACTAATATAATATTCTTATCTACTCTACTTACTTATATTGGCAACGGTACATCAACATCATTACCCCAATCATCGACATCTACCTGAAATCCTCCACCACTCTCGTCGATTGTTTCATCAATCTCGATACCGTCGATAACAATAACTCCTCCGTGAGGCTGCATCATCACCTGGTCGGTTACATCAAAGTCGTGCTGCTGGAAGTTTCCGTTCTTTAGCAGCAACTCTACCGAAAGGCCAAACTGAGGTGTGGCACGTGTATAGTGCACATTGGGATAGTCGGGAATTCCAAAGGATTTAACCTTGGCCTGCACACCGAATTCATCGACCACTTCGCAATCGAAAAGGATTGTCACCTCGCCCGCCGAGGTGCGACCGCTACCCAGATTCACACCCTCGGACATACCAACCAGCGCTCCTTTGGCCTGCGCAAGGTGCTCGGCGCCCTTCACCACATTAAAGCGTATTACGTAGGTGAATACAAGAGGTTTCATCTGAACATCAATAGTATCGGTAACAAGCGAGCGCTCCATATACACCGAGTCGATATATGCACCGTATAGCATATCGGGCTGTCCCACTGTAACCTCCTTAGGTGCTCGTTTGATGAGCGGATTTCCACGATAGGTGGGACGGGTTTTTGCACGTGTCGTTGCATTTGCTGTTGCAAAAGAGTGTAAATCCTTAAATACGATATATTCTGTATCGTTATTATACAAAAGCAGGTCGTAGTATCCCTCCTCTTTGAGAGTAACAGAGGATTTATCTTTCGTCATATTACGCTCGACGGCCATCTCATCGTAATAGTAGGCGTGCAGACGTACACCCTCGGGCTCAGCGGGACGCAACGTCTCGTAAGGCCAGATATATTTCTCAACATCCCAACCGTGCAACCAATCCATATATCCTGCGGTGTTATACTCCCAGGCGCGGTCGAAAGAGAGGTTCACTTTAAGTTCGACACGTGGTGTGTGCGAGGGGTGGTCGAAACAGAGGTCTTTCTGCTCGCAAGAGGTAAGCAGAAGGAGTACCGATATTATATAAAGGTAAAATTTTCTCATAGCGCACCCCCCTTCTTCATTTTCCACAGATGCCACACAAGAGAAATCTCGGCTTTTGTAGGACCGATAAAGTGACGTTTCTTTGAAGCCTCCCACACATAGTGGTCGTCCAACAACTTATACTCCATGAAGATTCCGCCCTGGTAACCAAAGCCAACGACAAAGTCGAGGTTCAAGCAGCGTGCAATGGGGCAAGAGAAACCATACTCCAAACCGAACATATAGCTGGGATTACCGTTAAGTGTCTCTCCTGGATTACCAGACATATATCCTTTACCATTTACCAAAAAGTCGTATGTAAGCAACCCACCATAAAGACCTAAATGATGACCTGTAAGAGGATTATTCTTGGACTCCTTACCGAACCATTTGCGCAGAGCAACCTCGCCGCCGTATGTGCGCCAATACCAGGAATCGCTGTTCCAACGGGCATAATGCCAGTTTGCAGCAAGACTATAGTTCTTACCCAAATATAGTTCTGCACCGATATTAGGCACAAGAAGCGCATCGTACAAAAGATTGGTCTTTAGTGCAAAGTAGATATTACGATGCTCCTGCTTGTACGAGGTTACGGGAATAAACTCGGCCTTAGGCCACACCTTTGGCTCGGGTTCGGGTAGAATATCCATCAATCTATCCTCACTGAAATAGAGGATACAGAACATCGAATTACGGATGCGCTTGTAGTAGGTAGCCAACAGATAGCGGTAGACCGGCAACTGCTGCATACGCCACTTTTTTGTACCTATGTTTATATCGGCATCGATAATAGAGAGGATTTTTGCCTTTGTGGCATCCTTCAGTTTTGTATCGCTCTCGACATAATCGCGCAACTGCTGCCACGACTCACCGTCGGGATGTACAAAAAGTTTATCTTTAAGCAGCGGGTGATTGCCCTCGATATACCTGCGCATTGTCCTTGCACGTCTCTCGGAGAGCTTTATATTGTGCTCGTACACACCCTCGGGCGACGACTGCGAAACAATAACAACAGAGTCGATACGCGATAGTCCTATCGAATCTATTGTATTGGCAAAGAGACGGAGTGCCTCATCATTGCCCATATAATTAAGGTCGAGATTATGTTTGTCCAAACGAAAATGCACCTCAATACCGACAAGACTCTTTTGCGGACCACGTACTACACGAGTCTGCGCATTTAGCCCTGCGAAAAAGAAGAACAGCGACGTTAGTAATATACAAAAAAATCTCATCAAACTCAAAATTAGATTTGGACGAAAGATTTTAAAAACCTAACAAATAATAACGCCCAATGTATAATAGCTTAAAAAAACACCCAATTCCATCCAAAAAATTCACGCAAATTTACAAATATTTTATATTTATCACCAAGCAAAAATTACAATAATTTACATTTTGTCTCTATTTTTGGAAAATTAATGACATTTTTTGCACATAGGGGGGGGGGTATTGTGCAATGTGTCAGCTTATATTATTGTACTCATTTTTAGCAAAATCAAATTTACTTTTCTATTGAATACTTCAACAAGTCATTTAACCCTGATTTTATAAAAAATAGGACTAAGAAACTGTTTAAATTTCTTTCGAAAAAAAATGAATACATTGACCGCGAGCTGTGCTTGCCTTTTTATGCTCTTTTTTGTCTGTTTTCCCCTTTTTCGCAGTTACATAGCCCGCTATGCGCCTTTGAAAAATGAAAAAACATCCTAAAAAAGACCTATAAAAATTTCAAGGACATAAATTTAAACAGCTTC
>JAGBBX010000042.1 GCA_017938245.1 Bacteroidaceae bacterium | reverse complement strand
TTTTTTCATTTTTCAAAGGCGCATAGCGGGCTATGTAACTGCGAAAAAGGGGAAAACAGACAAAAAAGAGCATAAAAAGGCAAGCACAACTCGCGGTCAATGTAATCATTTTTTTCGAAAGAAATTTAAACAGTTTCTTAGCAAGCAAAGAGGTTATTTCTTCTTAGCCTCCTTCTTTGCAGGTTCGGGCTTCGCACTTGTCTCACATTTCTTTGCAGAAGCACATTTTGTCTCCTCTTTCTTCTCGTTGTTTACACATTTCTTGCTGTTCATAATCCTTGAATTTAAAGTTATTATTAGCGGCTCTGTCAGCGTAGACCATAGAACCGATTATTTCCCTGTGTAGACGTGCACTTTCTCTCTTGCTTCTGCCGCCTTGTCGGCAATGGTATCGGCTATTTTTACTGCGGCATCGGCAGCCTTCTCGCGTGCGTTGTTGAGCATACAACCCTGTGTCTCTTCCATATTTGCACGAATGGCAGCACAAAGTTCCTTTGCTCTCTTAGAGGTTGCACAACGGTACATAATGGCTCCGGCCACTGTACCTACTATCATACCAACCCAAAATTTTGAACTTCCCAGAATCATAATAAAGAATGGTTAATTGTTAATACTGTTCTTTTACTCTCTGAGAAGAAAACGATACTTCTGTTTTAATGGTTCGGCTATAGCATTATACGTTAACAAGAATTATGTGAACAGAAAAAAAGGGTAAAAGCATATATATTATTATACGCTCTTACCCTCTTGACAAAACTTATATTTATGCAACTACACTCTTATGACGCATAAACGGTGAAAAAGCAACAGCTTTGTCAAGGTTTTCATTGAAATTTAACGTATTTTATGCATATTGGAGATTTTTGAGCGCAGTTATAAAAAAGGTGTACCGAGTAATCGATACACCTTATACTATAGTCAATGTTATATATACTTATGCAACGAGTGTATAAAGAACATACATCCAGTGGGCAACAATAGCTGCACACAATCCACCTATTGTGTGTGCAAGAATTGCCTTTGATGTGAGCCAACGATAGCCCAATGTGTCGAGCATTGCCGTATGTGTACTCAAATAGCCACTCCAACACATACCTATTGCTGTGAACACTGCAATTGCATTACCATCTATCCAACCCTCTTGAATGAAGTTGGGAATAAGGCTCAGAGCTGCACCAACTGCGCCAAGAGCTGTGATGGGGAATGCTATAAGGTGAGGGTCGGTAAAACCAAACAACCACTCAAAAACGATGCTGCATTTTGCTCCAATCCAAGGCAGTAACTCGATACCCTCGTATGCAGCGCCGGTGAACTCTCCGCTCTTTGAAGGCCCAAAGGTAAGAATCATCACGAGGGTCGATATAATGAGTACTCCGGGGATAATGGCAAGACCTACATCCACACCGGTACGTCCACCATCGAGCAGCGAGTCGAGTATTCTTTGGAAAAGAGGATTGTATTTTTTCTCCTCTTCGGCCTCGTCTGCAAACTTCTCATCGCAAGCATCCTGCTCCTTGAACTTCGGGTACGATTTTATTATAAAACGCTGCATTAAGCGAGTAGAAACTATACAGCCAACAACTGCGCCAAGAAGTCCTATGAGAGGGGCTGCATAGTATCCCTGTCCCACCATAAACACAATGACAAGCAGTCCCATTCCGAATGCTGTACCAAAGTTGGTAAGTGAGATAAACTGATACTTCTTAAAATAACTGCTGAATCGCTTGTCCTGTGCAAGTGAAATGATTGCCGGATTGTCCGATAGGAAAGTGAGCACTGCTCCGAGTGATGCAACACCCGGCAGATTGAATATAGGCTTCATTAAAGGACGAAGGAGCTTCTCTAATAGTTTCACCACGCCAAACTCCATAAACAATCGTCCTATTGCACCCGTAATAACACATATTGCCATAAGGTAGAATACTGTATTCAGCAACAGGTCGTGTGCTGTCTTCATTATAGTATTCAGCATATTGGGGGTACCCATCTTCATTGCCAAGCCTGCAAACAGGGCAAAGACAATTATAAGGCATAGTATGCCGGGAGGCATTGCTTTACGCATTTTTCTTATTGCTCTTTTCATAGTTATAATCGTTTAAAGGATGTTTACTCTCCAAGTGATACCTACGTCAATCATTGACTGTTTGTCGATAAGAGCTCCTGACGGGTTTCCGTTATTGCCAAATGTGTAGTATCCGTTAAAATGCAGACGAACATCCTTGGAACCCTTGATAAGGAAATGCTCTGCGCCCACACCTACGCGTGTAATCTCGGTGCCGGGAAGTACGCAGTAGTCGGCATCCGAGTCGGTGTTATTAACATCGTACGAGGCCTTGCCAAAGATGCGCCACTGCTCGGTGGGAGTCCACGAAAGCTCGCCTATGACAGACATATCCTTGCCAAAATAGGTGTGACTGTCGGTGGCACGGTTCATAATATCAAGCTCCAAAGAAAAATCGCCGACGTTGAACTTGTTACCAAGAACAATGTAGCTGATGAACTTTCCGGGAAGATACTCTATCATATTTGCCGAGTAAATGCTGTTGAACCAACCGTGCGAGCCATACCAGGTAATATTATAAGCATACATATCGTCTGCATTTGCGCGGAAAGGACTCTGCGTGCTCTGCACCATAATATAATCCTTGCCATTGTCGGTAGTATATCCTGCACTCACACCAATCTGATAGCAGGCAATGTTGCTGCAATACTCCGAGTAGTTGTAGGTGTCTATGGGGGCACGGTCGTACTCGTATCCTCCAATTCCTACTACCTGCTTACCAGCCGATAAACTCCAGTTGCCTGTGGTGTAGGTGAGCTTCAACCAATCGGTAGCGTCAAAATAACTCTGGTCGCTGTGTGCCTTGTTCAGACGTTGGCGGTAAGAGTAGGTGAAACCGTGTCCCAGGTCGCCATCCATACGGATATTGATGAATTTACCTTTGAAGCCACTGTTCTCCTCAATCCTGGCACCATCGACATATTCACTCTGGGTGTCGAATCGTCCCTCTAATCTCAGATTAATTAACTTGCTCTGCGCAAACACGCCTGCAAAGCAGAGAGCAAAAAGCCCTGTAAGAAGTACTCTTTTCATATTTTGTGTATGTGTTAGATAATTTCTTGTATAAGAAATTTTGATATCGCGAATATAGTTAAGAATATTTAATAAATTGTTATATATGCCCTTATTTTAAATAAAAAATTTTCTATGCGACCAAATGAAATTTTTATACTCCTCTTCTTTTTGTCACTTCTCTATCATTTATTACATTTGTGCATTAGTACATAATCACAAAATAAATAATAATGAAAAGATTCTTTTTATCGGCAATGGCACTATGTGCTGTTGCAGTGGCAATGGCCGACACGATTGATGTAAAGCGCTTTATCTACGCAGGCCCTTATCCTGTGCGCGCGCCTTATATGGTCGACTCGGTTGATGTAAATTCGGCTCCTTACGATGTAAAGAGTATGTTGGATACTCCTCTTTCTCTTGGTTTGCTCGATGGCGGTACACCTTTTGAGGGTGGTGCTTTGCCTAATACGGGCGAGGGTAATGCGCTGCATCTGCTCTCTTTTACTGTGCAAGCCGAGGAGTATGCAAAGGTTAAGCTGAATATCTCGGGTATTACCGATTATCGCCTTTTTGTCAACGGTGAGGGAAAGTCGGCAGGGGAGATAACTCTTCTACCTTCGACCAATAAGTTCATAATAAAATACCTCTCCGACGCACAAAGGAACGACACCCTTTCTGTGAGCCTCGATTGCGAGAAGGAGGGTGCAGTGTCGTTGCGCGAGGATGGTTGCCGCGACTTTTCGATATCCGATGTGCTCGACGGTACATCTATCGCAGGTGCAACACTCTCGCCTAACGGAAAATATATGATTGTCTCTTATCGTACTACCCACAAAGGTGGACAGACATCATCGGTGAGCAAGGTTAAGGAGGTGGCATCGGGAAAGGTTGTAGCACAGAGCAGCGACTATCTTCAGTGGATGCCCAAGAGCAACCGCTACTACTACACTCGTCGTGCCGTCGAGGGGCGCGAACTTGTGGCGGTAGACCCTGTAACTGCCACAGAGGCTGTGCTTGTAAAGAATCTTCCTTCGGGATATTTCCGCTTTGCACCCACCGAGGATTACCTGCTCTTCTCACTCAGCAAGGCGGGTCCTGCCGAGCGCAAGGAGATTTACGAAGTGCTTGAACCCGACGACCGTCAGCCGGGTTGGCGCAATCGCTCATATATCGCCCGCTTCAATCTATCCGACGGCATTATGCAGCCTCTTACATTCGGTTACCACAATTCGTGGGCCACAGATATCTCGGCCGATGGTCGCTGTGTGCTTTTTATGACAAGTAAAAGCCGCCTTACCGAGCGTCCTACAACGCTCTTCTCACTGCATAAGATGGACGTTAATTCAATGGAGGTAACGACTCTTGTCGAGGAGGACGGCTTCATAAGCGATGCGCGATTCTCTCCCGATGGCAAGAAGGTTCTTGTAAAAGGTTCACCCGAGTCGTTTGGTGGTATCGGTAATATTGTCCCCGAGGGAAAATTTCCCAATATGTTCGACTATCAGTTGTTTATAATGGACGTTGCAAGCCGGGAGGTTAAGCCTGTAACAAAGGAGTTTAACCCCAGCGTGCAGCAGATGGTGTGGAGCAGCGACGGTAACATCTACTTTACTGCCGAGAATCGCGACTGTGTAAGTCTTTATAGCCTGAACCCTGTGAACGGGAAATTTGAACAACTGCCAGCGAAAGAAGAGATTGTAAGCAGTATCTCGGTAGCGGCATCGGCACCACAGATTGCCTACTATGGTCAGAGCGCAATAAACCCCCAACGACTCTATTTGTTGAATACCCGTAAGAGCAAGCAACAACTCCTCGAGGATACTGCTACAGAGAAACTCGCAGGTGTGAAGCTGGGCGAGTGCATCGATTGGAATTTTCTCAGCTCGCGTGGCGATACAATCTATGGCCGTTACTATCTGCCGCCCAATTTCGATGCTTCGCGTAAGTATCCTATGGTGGTAAACTACTATGGTGGTTGCAGCCCAACTTCGCGTTACTTCTCGAGTCGCTATCCTCATCATCTATATGCTGCGCTCGGATACGTTGTGTATGTAGTTCAGCCCAGTGGCGCCAGCGGATTCGGCCAGGAGTTCGGTTCGCGCCACGTGAACAGTGCCGGCGAGGGGCCTGCCGACGATATTATCGAGGGTACAAAGCGTTTCTGCGAGGAGCATAGCTTTGTCGATGCAAAGAAAATTGGTTGTATCGGTGCCTCTTACGGTGGCTTTATGACGCAGTATCTGCAAACAAAAACCGATATTTTTGCAGCGGCAATATCGCACGCGGGAATAAGCGACCACACAAGCTATTGGGGTGAGGGCTATTGGGGTTACTCGTACAGCGAGGTGAGTATGGCGCGCAGCTATCCCTGGAGTCACAAAGAACTATATGTCGACCGCAGTCCTCTTTATAATGCCGATAAGATTCACACTCCCATCCTCTTCTTGCACGGAGATGTAGATACCAATGTGCCTGTTGGCGAGAGTATTCAGATGTATACTGCTCTGAAACTCTTAGGTCGTGAGACGGCAATGGTGCTTGTGAACGGACAAGACCACCATATTCTTGATTATGGGAAATATATTCAGTGGCAGAATACCATCTTTGCGTGGTTCGCAAAATGGTTGAAGGACGACCCATCTTGGTGGAACGATATTTATAAGCCGAAGGCACTGTAAGAGAAAAAAAATGTTCGCTATCAATAATGAAGCGAACATTTTTTTACTGACGTTAAATACGCAATATCGTTTTTTATACTCTTATGCAAGCACTCTTTTCAGTCGTGTAATGAACTCCTCGGCCTGTTGCATTGTAAGCGATAGGGGCGGAAGCAGACGTATTACGTTGGTACCGCTTACGCCCGTAAAGACGTGCTCTTCGAACAGCAGCCGGCGACGAATATCTTTTATCGGCTCGTTAAACTCCATTCCAATCATAAGACCGCGTCCGCGAACCTCTTTTATGCGCTCTATCTTAGATAGTTCCTGCATAAGATAGCCGCCTACGGTGTTTGCGTTATCTATTAGCTTCTCGTCGTCCATTACATCGAGCACAGCCTGCGCAGCAGCGCAGGCAAGATGGTTGCCTCCGAATGTTGTTCCCAACTGTCCGGCCCGGGGGGTAAACTTGGGGCTTATGAGCACACAACCGATGGGGAATCCGTTTCCTATTCCCTTTGCTACTGTGATAATGTCGGGGCGTATGCCTGCCCACTGGTGTGCGAAGAATTTACCGCTACGTCCGCAGCCGCTCTGAATCTCATCAAGAATTAGCGTTGTTCCGGTTGTGTTGCACACCTCTTGTAGCTCTCTTAGGAACTGTACCTCGGGTATTCTTATGCCACCAACGCCCTGTATGCCCTCGATAATTACTGCCGTAACGTCCCCTTTGGCAATCTCGGCTTTTACCGCCTCAATATCTCCAAGAGGCAGGTAGGTAGTATGGCCGTTGGCATTTATAGGCGCTATAATCTTGGCATTGTCGGTAACCTCTACTGCCAGCGAGGTGCGTCCGTGAAAAGCTTTGCTGAATGATATTACTCTTGTGCGTCCGTTGTGGAACGACGATAATTTAAGAGCATTTTCGTTTGCCTCGGCACCCGAGTTTATAAAAAATGCGCTATAGTCGCCGTAGCCGCTTATACGACCCAATGTCTCGGCAAGTTTCGTTTGCAGGGTGTTCACAACCGAATTTGAATAGAATCCCAATGTGCTAACCTGACGGCTAACAGCTTCGACATATCGTGGATGACAGTGTCCTATAGATATAACAGCGTGTCCGCCGTATAGGTCGAGATACTCGGTGCCGTTGGCATCCCACACTTTGCAGCCGTTGCCCTTGACAATATTTACATCAAAAAGTGGATATACATCGTATAGTTTCATCTTTTTTTCTATTTAATAGTTTAAAAAGCCGACGGCTTAAGATGCAACCCCACAGTCTCGGCAAGCCCGAAGAGCAGGTTCATATTATGTACGGCCTGGCCGCTTGCTCCCTTCAAAAGGTTGTCAATCACCGAGGTGATAAGCAGTTTATTGCCGTGCTTTTCAAGGTGAATGAGACACTTGTTTGTGTTTACAACCTGCTTGAGGTCTATCGGGGTGGGGATAACGTGTGTAAAGGAGTCGCGCTCGTAGTAGCTCTCGTAGATGCTGTATAGCTTGTCAATCTCCTCGTCGCATTTTACCACTACTGTCGCAAATATTCCGCGTGGAAAATCGCCGCGATAGGGGATAAAATCGATAGAACCATCGTAGTCGGGCTGCAACTGTTTAATGCACTGCATAATCTCGGGAATATGCTGGTGTTCAAAAGGCTTGTATATGCTTATGTTATTGTTGCGCCAACTGAAATGTGTCGTAGATGAGGGTTTTACACCTGCACCTGTGCTTCCTGTGATTGCATTGACCGACACGTCGCCATTTAGAAGATGTTCTTTGGCAAGAGGCAGCAGCGCAAGCTCAATGCAGGTGGCAAAGCAACCCGGGTTGGCAACGTAGCGTCTTTTACAGGTGTCGCGACGGTTAAGCTCGGGCAGACCATATATAAAATCGTGATCTTGTCCCTTTATGCGATAGTCCATCGAGAGGTCAATTACCTTAAGTTCATCGGGTAGCCGGTGGCTCTCCATAAATTTGCGTGTGTCGCCGTGTGCTGTGCAGAAGAATAGCAGGTCGATGCTCTCAAGGTGCAGCTCATCGGTGAAGATAAGGTCGGTCTCGCCCAACAGTCCGCAGTGAACATCGGTAATTTTATTACCGGCATTGCTACCGCTGTGTACGAAGCATATCTCGACATCGGGGTGAATAAGGAGCAGTCGCAGAAGCTCTCCTGCTGTGTATCCGGCTCCTCCTATTATTCCAACTTTTATCATAATATATATTTGTGTTACAATTATATTTTCTCTTCGGGGTGGTTCAGATAGTATGCACGCAGGGGTGTAGAGGTTACCTTTATGAATCCCTTTGCATCCTCGGCAGTCCATCCCTTTTGCATCTCGCCATACTCGCCGAGCTTATTCTTTACAAGGTCATTTGCCGACTCCACACCTACAGTCTCGAAGTGCTTGGGCATAAGCTTCAGAATGGCTGTTCCTGTTACGTTGCGCTGCGAACTCTCGAGCATCGCCTCGATGTCACGCATTACAGGCTCAAGATACTGGCTCTCGTGCAGGAACATACCATACCAGTTGGCAACCTGGTCTTTCCAATATTGCTGCCATTTGCTAAGGGTATATTTCTCTAGGAAACGGTGTGCACCGATGATGAGCATAGGTGCTGCGGCCTCGAATCCCACACGTCCCTTGATTCCTATTATTGTGTCGCCAACGTGCATATCGCGTCCAATGCCGTAGGGGGCACCAATCTCCTCAACCTTTTGAATGGCTTTGATGGGGTCGTCGAACTCTTCGCCATTGACAGCCTTTAGCTCGCCATTCTCGAATGTGAGACGAAGCTCCTCTTCGCCATCTTTCTCGACCTGTTTCAGATAGGCTGTCTCGGGGAGTCCCTGTGCCGAGTCGAGAATCTCGCCACCGCAGATAGATGTTCCCCAAATTCCTACATTGTACGAATACTTCAGTTTGGTAAAATCGGCAAAGAAACCATTCTCGTTAAGGTAGTTAACCTCGAACTCGCGTGTCAGTGCCATATCACGTGTGAGGGTGATAATCTCCACTCCCGGTGCAAGCACAAGGAAGGTCATATCGAAACGAATCTGGTCGTTGCCGGCGCCGGTAGAGCCGTGTGCAATTGCCGAAGCTCCAATCTCGTTTGCGTAGCGTGCTATTGCCAGCGCCTGAAAAATTCTCTCCGAAGATACCGAGATGGGGTAGGTACCGTTGCGCAGCACATTGCCATAAATCATATATCTAAGACTCTTGTCGTAGTACTCGCGTGTTACGTCGAGTGTGACATATTTTGTAGCGCCCAATTTATAGGCGTTCTCCTCGTTCTGTTTAAGCTGCTCGGGGCTGAAGCCTCCTGTGTTGGCGCAGGCGGCATAGACCTCGTATCCTTTCTCTTTTGCCAGATACATTACTGTGAACGATGTATCCAGTCCTCCGCTGAATGCGACAACTACTTTTTTCTTACTCATAGTTATATTGTTCTTATATTTTACTTATCATCTTTATGTTTTGCAGGGTCGTACAGCATTGCTGTGCAGATGCAGTAGCGGCGGTCGGTACGCATAAGCACGTCGTGATTGACACAACCTTGACAACCTTTCCAGAATGCTTCGTCATCGGTGAGTTCCGAGAAAGGAACGGGCACGTATCCAAGTTCGGTGTTGATTTTCATTACTGCACCGCCGCTTGTCAGACCAAAGAGCTTTGCTTCGGGCCACTTCTGACGCGAGAGTTCGAATGCTCTTTTCTTGATTCTTCGGGCAAGGCCGTGACGACGGAAACGGTCGCTTACAATAAGTCCCGAGTTTGCAACATACTGTTTGTTACCCCAGCTCTCGATGTAGCAGAAGCCTGCAAATTCTCCATTCTCGTTAAGGGCAATTACAGCTTTACCCTCGCGCATTTTTTGTGTAACATACTCGTGTGTTCTTTTGGCAATACCGGTGCCTCGTACTTTTGCCGCAGCGCTAATTGTCTCAAGAATCTCATCAACATATTTCTCGTGTGAGGCATCGGCAATTATAACCTTAATGCCATCGTTTATCTCTTGTTCCATAGTTCTCCCCTTTTAAATATTAGGTATAATTGTTCTAAGCGCTTTAAGTACGGCGCCTTTTGTTGTGTGTTCGGCAAGTACCATCATCACAGTATCGTCGCCTGCTATTGTTCCCAGAATCTCGGGAAAATCGTATCCGTCGATATGGTAAGCCAATGTGCTTGCATAGCTGGGCTTTGTGTGAATAACAGCCATATTCCCCGAGAATTTTATCGAAATATATCCGCTAACTTCTTGCGGTGCGGTGAGTGGACGCATCTCGCTGTCTCCTCCCTCGTGTCGATATTGGTGCGGACGTGTGAGTACATATCTGTATTTGCCTTGCACACCGACGGTCTTTACCACACGCAGCTGATGCAGGTCGCGCGATAGTGTCGCCTGTGTAAGAGTAAAACCCTCTTTCGAGAGTTCGGCCAAAAGCTCCTCTTGGCTGCCAATCTCCTGTGTCGATAGTATAAGGCGTATGGCGTCGAGGCGCGAATTTTTAACTTTCATATTCTATCTTTCCTTTCTTTTTGCTAAACGGCTGCAAAAATACATATTTAGATAGAATTTTCATAATAAAAATACAATAAAATGCAAAAAGTGTATCGAATATTTATAAAATATGCAACAATCTTACGGATTGTTGCATATTTTCTGTTGTATAGACAATTATGTCAAATGTTATTTAGTCGAGCTCTTGGTCGGCTTCGTATCCGGCAAGCTCTCTTATCTTGTTCTTTAGCATTGCAAACTGCTTGAAGAGGTCGTGTACAGGCTTCTCGCCATCCTTGTGCATAGGCGCCTTGCAGTAGAACGACATAAACTCCTGAATACCGGTGAGGTTGGCGCGCAGTGCAATATCGCTGAACAGGATAAGGTCGAGTACTATGGGTGCTGCAAGGATAGAGTCGCGGCACAGGAAATTTACCTTTATAGTCATTGGGTAGCCCATCCAACCGAAAATATCGATGTTATCCCAGCTCTCTTTTTCGTCGCCGCGTGGGGGATAGTAGTTGATGCGTACCTTGTGATATACGTCCGAGTACAACTCGGGGTAGATGTCGCTGTCGAGGATATTTTCCAATGCCGATGTCTTGCTGCGACGTTTGGTCTCGAAATTCTCGGGGGCATCAAGCACTACACCGTCGCGGTTACCAAGAATATTTGTCGAGAACCAACCGGTTACACCCAACTGACGTGTGAAGAATGCAGGTGCAAGCACTGTCTTCATCATTGTCTGGCCGCTCTTGAAATCTTTACCTGTGATGGGAACGCGCATCTCTTCGGCAAGCTCCCACATTGCGGGAATATCTACACACAGGTTGGGGGCACCCATAACAAAGGGGCAGCCCTCGCGCATTGCAGCGTAGGCATAGCACATACTTGGTGCGACGTGCTCCACGTCATTTGCCTTCATTGCCGCCTCGAATGAAGCAAGGCTGCCGTGAATGCTTTCGTCGCGAGGAATATATTTCTCGGTACTTGCTATCCAGATTACAACGACACGGTCGCATTCGTTCTCTGCTTTGAAACTGCGAATATCCTCGCGCAGCTGCTCGGTGAGTTCCCAGCGCGAGTCGCCGCTCTTTACATTGGGGCCGTCGATGTTCGTAGCATAGCTCTTGTCGAAAAGTGCCTTGTATGGACGTATGGCCTGTAACTCCTCCTTTACGGGGTCAATATCGCTCTGTTTAAGAACATTGGCTTTTATTGCAGCCTCGTAAGCATTATCTTCGTATATATCCCAAGCACCGAATACTATGCTGTCGAGCTTTGCGATAGGCAATATATGCTTAACCTCTTTGTATATCTTCTCCTCGCCCTTTCCCAGACGCATAATACCGTCGCAGGCAAAAGAACCGATGGGCTTCGAGAGACCTTTGCGCGACATTAGTACACCGGTAATTGTGGTTGTGGTTACTGCACCGAGTCCAACACACATTACTCCTAATTTACCGTTGGTGGGTTTTACCCTGCACTCTTTCATAGTTCTATTTTTTAAAATTGGAACAAAGTAACAATTTTTTATCCAATTAACCTATATACTGTGTTTTTAGTTTACTCTTTTTTTGTTTTTTTCACTTATGCAAGTTCGAAAAGTCCCTCCTTAAGAATCTCACAGGCTGTGGGGTGGGGGAATACGGTACGACGCAGATTGTCTATTGTGAGGCGGTTTGTTATTGCCATACAGGCAGCGCATATAAACTCGCTCGATGTGTTTCCCAACAGATGCACGCCCAATACTCGGTTCTCGACGTCGGTGAGAATCTTGCATAGTCCTGTCTGTCCCTCGTTCTCTGCAACGAAACGTCCTGCGTATGTCATTGGCAATTTGCTCATACGATACTCTATGCCTTGTGCCTGTGCCTGCTCCTCGGTGAGTCCTACACTGCTCACTTCGGGATTGGTGTATACGATGCCGGGGATAGCGTTGTACTCCATCTTATCCTCGATACCAAGCATATTTTTCACTGCAACCTCGCCCTCGCGGCTTGCAGTGTGTGCCAACAGTGAGAATCCTGTAACGTCGCCCGCTGCATATACGTTGGGCATTGTTGTTTGCATCTTCTCGTTTACTCTTATTCCACGCTCAACGGCTACGGGGATATTTTCGAGGCCGAATCCTGTGAGTACGGGACGGCGACCTACGCTCATAAGAATCTTGTCGCCAACGATGCTGTGGCTCTCACCCTCGCTGTCGGTGTAGTGTACGGTGTCTCCTTCTATGGCTGTTACCTTGCAACTGAGGCAGAATTTTACACCCTTCTTGGCATATATTCCGCGAAGCATCTCGCTAATCTCCTTGTCGAGTCCTCCTAAAATCTCGGGGAGCATCTCAATTACTGTTACGGGAATACCCAGGCTGTTATAGAAACTTGCAAACTCCATTCCGATAACTCCGCCACCTATTATAACCATACTCTCGGGGGCGGTTGTAAGTGCCAGAATCTCGCGGTTGGTGAGTATCGCGTCGTTATCCTGCACACCGGGGATGGGGGGCACAAAAGCTTCACTTCCTGTGCAGATGAGCAGTTTTGCAGCTTCGTATCTCTGCTCACCGCAGCTGATGGCTATACTGTTTTCATTGCCGCCCTCTATGAAGGCGTCTCCTCTAACCACCTCTACATTATGGTGCTCCATCTTCATCTTTATTCCGGCTATGAGCTTGCGCACGACCTTTGTTTTGCGGTCGGCAATTTTCTTGTAGTCGTATGCAACACCCTCGGCAGTTATACCATATTTCTTGCCGCCTTGTGCGTGGTCGTACATCTTGGCGCTATATAGAAGTGTCTTTGTGGGGATGCAGCCCTCGTTAAGGCATACGCCGCCCAACTCTCTCTTCTCGAAAAGAACAACTTTCATTCCTCGTGCGCCTGCATTCTCGGCTGCCACATATCCGGCGGGGCCTCCACCGATTATCGCTAAGTCATACATAACTCTCTATTTTATGTTTCTTAATGTAAATGGAACCATCTCTGCCGTAAGAGCAGAAATAGCTCCATTTATCTTTTTTCTCTTGTTATTACTCTTCGCCTAATGTCTTTGCAATCACTGCGCGTGTCTCACTCATAAGGTAATCGACATTCTCGCTGTCGCGTCCTTTACATTCGATGGGCGCGTGGAAGGTGACAGTTACAGGCGACCAGTGTGCACAGAAACAACCCTTTGGAAGAATGTCGTATGCTCCCTGTATCGCAATGGGGATAATGGGCTTCTGCGACATATTGGCAACTACAAAGGCGCCTTTCTTGAAACGTCCTAACTTGCCATTGTCGCTGCGTGTGCCTTCGGCGAAAATTGTCATCGATTTTCCGCTCTTAAGGATATTGAGCGACTTACGCAGAATATCTTTCTGCGGGGTGGTGCGGTCGACAAATACGTGGTCGGTCGATTCGCAGGCGATACCCAACAAAGGAACTTTGCGAAGTTGTTTCTTCATCATCCACTTGAAGTTTTTCACTATATAACCATAGAGGATGAAAATATCGAACATTCCCTGATGGTTGGCGACAAAGATGTAATTCTGATCCTCCTTTACATACTCCTTTCGGCCTACCAATTTTATGGGGATAAGGAATATAATGCACATCAGACGACACCATACAACGGCAGGATAGTAGTCGGCATTCTTTATTTTTAGAACACCTCCGAAAAACCAGATGATGAGCGATGTCAACATTGTAAGGAGAATGCCTGCCCAAATGGCAAATACAAATTGGTACAGGACGTACAGGGGGTGAAGAAGTTTTCTCATTGTATCGTATCTTTTTAATTGTTTGCTAAAGTTCAAGATGCCGGTGTAATATTCTGCAATTGGCAGTTTACTGCAAGAAAAACCACAAACGAATGAGAAATATCAAGCTTGCTTGAATATTTTTCAAAGCGAGTGCAGTGTATGTTCGCAGTTTACCGCAAATATAGTGCTTTTTTTCATTTTGCAGGTAATGCAATCAAATGTTTTTAACAAGATACCTGTTGAGGAGTTTTTTTTCTATGCCTCGGCGTTGCGCATAGTCGTTAAATTGTTCTTCGCTGATGCTTCCGACTGCAAAATATCGTGCGGCAGGATGTGATATCATAATACCGCACACCGAGGCGTGGGGCCTCATTGCTCCGCTCTCGGTGAGGTTTATTCCGGCATCCTTAAGGTTCAGTAGCTTGTCTATTATGAATATTACCGATTGGTCGGGTAGTGAGGGGTAGCCGACTGCAGGGCGTATCCCTTGATATTGTTCGCGGTTAAGTTCCTCTATAGTCAGTTGCTCTTCGGGAGCGTATCCCCATAGATTGGGATTGGTGCGTACGTGCAGATGGAGCAGTGTTGCAGCTGCCTCGGCCAAGCGGTCGGCAATTGTCTGAATAAGCAGATTTTGGTAGGGGTCATTTGCGTCGCGTGACTCTTCGAATTTTCTCTCGATAGAGGTGGCAAAGAGTCCTATCTTGTCGCTGTAAGGCGACACAAAATCGCTAAGGCACAGGTTGGGGCCGCCGTTATTGTGTTGCTGTCTTAGAAGTGGAAGCTGCACACCATCTATAAGCAGATTGTCGCCATCGCTATGTGCATCGCATAGTCCGAAGAGGGCATTCACATAACAATTGCAGTTTGTGATAATGTCGATGGCGTCTCTTTTTAGTTCCAATGCAGCCTCGCTATTACTGTTGCGATAGCTTATGCTCCAGGCGTGAAAAAAGTAGCTCCAGTCAATATATGGCAGGAGCTCTTTAGCTGTGTATGAGAATTGCTCTCTTTTCATCGTATAAAGCGCAATGCCTTTCCGCGTACATTGTCGTCGAATGTGCCATCCTTGTATACACATTCGCCGTTTACCCAAGTCTGACGCACACTCCAGTCGAACGTGGTTCCCTCAAAGGGACTCCATCCGCAGATGCTTACAATATCATCTTTAGTAATTGTCTTTTTGCCGTTGGGGTCGACCAGTACAAAATCGGCAATATAACCCTTGCGGATGAATCCTCGGTTGTATATGCCGAATATCTTTGCAGGGGTGTGGCACATCTTATCGACCAACTGCTCTATGCTCAGTACTCCTTCATTCACCAGTTGCAGCATCGCTTGCAAGGAGAACTGTATGCTTGGCATTCCCGAGGCGGCTTTCAGTGCGCCTCCTATCTTGTCGTTGGGGTGGTGTGGCGCGTGGTCGGTTCCAATAACATCGATGCGATTCTCTGATAGCGCTCTGCGCAACGCATTCCGGTCGGCTATGCTCTTGATTGCGGGGTTGCACTTTATGCGTGTACCTAATGTCTCGTAATCCTTGTCGCAGAAGGTGAGGTGCGCCGGGGTTACCTCGGCAGTGATGTTCTTGTTTTCGGATGCACCCGGCATAAGCAATTCGAGCTCGTGTGCAGTGCTTATGTGCATTATATGCAGTTTGGCATTGTATCTCTTTGCCAGTTCGATGGCGCTCTTTGTCGAGCGGTAGCAGGCCTCGCTGCTACGTATTATGGGGTGAAACTTTACTGCGGGGTCACTGCCCTCTTGCGATATCACATCCTTGGCGTTTCTTGTTATTATGCAGCCGTCTTCACAGTGTACGGCAATGGGCAGTGTCGCCGACGAAAAAATAGAGGCAAGTTTCTCTTGTGACTCTACTAACATATTGCCTGTGCTCGACCCCATAAAGAGTTTTATTCCGCACACTTTACGGGGGTTCAATCTTGTGAAGAGGTTGCTGTTGTTGTCGGTAGCTCCAAAATAGAACGAGTAGTTAACGGCACTATCCTTTGCTGCAATTTTGAATTTATCGCTCAGGGCCTTTAGTGTTGTTGTCTGTGGAACGGTGTTCGGCATCTCCATATATGATGTTACACCGCCTGCGGCAGCCGCTCGGCTCTCGCTGTATATCGTTCCTTTGTGTGTGAGTCCCGGCTCACGAAAATGTACGTGGTCGTCGATAATGCCCGGGAGTAGATACAGACCTTTGGCATCTATTATTTTAAGGTCGCCACGTCTGGGACTTTCTCCTTGGTGAAGAACCTCGGCTATTTTGTCGCCATTAACCACAATAGAACCAATGAATTGTTCCCCTTCGTTTACAATTGTTACATTTTCGATAACTATGCGCATATCTTTATCTTATTTGAGAGCGAAATTAGTAAAAAGTTATTATATAAGAAAATGTATAAGAGAAATATTGTATCTTTTTTATATACAGAAACTTTTTAAGTCTTTGTTTATATGAAACGAGGATGGCTGAATTTAGCCATCCTCGTTTCATATAATAACTCGAAGTTTAAAAGATTTACGCAATCTCTTTGTTTATTCTGTTTGCAATCTCCTTAAACTCCTCGGCTGTAAGCTTCAGTTTGGGGTTGGTAAAGAGCATATCTTTCTCGCTCTGCATAGGTACAAGGTGTATATGTGCGTGTGGCACCTCAAGACCTAATACAGCCTGACCCACCTTTATGCAGGGGAACGCCTTTTTTATAGCTGTTGCCACTTTCTTCGCAAATACCTGCATCGCCGCAATCTCATCATCTTCGAGGTCGAAGAAATAGTCAACCTCACGCTTCGGTATTACCAATGTGTGTCCTTTTGTCAGTGGATTAATGTCAAGGAATGCATAGAACTGCTCATCCTCGGCCACTTTGTAGCTTGGTATCTCACCAGCTACTATTTTGCTGAAGATTGTTGCCATAGTTTTCTTAAATTGTAATACTTGTAATCTCAAGAGAAATCTTTCCCTGAGGTACGGTAATCTCGGCAATGTCGCCCACTTTCTTTCCAAGCAGTCCCTTTGCTATGGGTGTGTTGATGGAGATTTTGCCTTCGCGAAGATTGGCCTCGCTCTCGGGAACAATAGCATACTGCATAAGTGCTCCTGTCTTAACATTTTTAAGACCTACTTTGGTTAGCACTTGTACGCTGTCGGTGCTAAGCTTTGATGTGTCGATTATTTTTGCATCGGCAATAATCATCTTAAGCTCGTTTATCTTCATCTCGAGCAGACCTTGTGCCTCTTTTGCTGCATCGTATTCGGCATTCTCCGAAAGATCTCCTTTGTCACGTGCCTCGGCAATGGCGCGTACTATTTCGGGACGTTTGCCCTCTAACTCTTTTAAATCGGCTAACAGGTTGTTGTAGCCTTCTTGGGACATATAGCTCATAATTAATTCTTTTTTAAAAACAGTAAAACAAAGGATTCCAGCACGAGTGCCGGAACCCAATTCCCTTTCCAATGATGTGGCAAAGATAACCCCTTTTTGTTTAATAAGCAAATTTAAACTCGGCAAAAATGGAAATATTTTTTCCGCCTGTCTGTGGGGCGCTTTTTTTAAGTTAATATTTTTCAGTAAAATAGAATTGCTCTTATCTCTCGCTAAGCAGTTTCTCTATGCTTTTGTTTATATCCTCTACCTGTTCGTCGCGTAACACTATTTCGTTGGCGCGGTTTATGAGAAAGTATGTGGGTATTCGTTGAACGCGATAGAGTGTGAGATTGTACGATTCAGGGCCTGCTGCATCGCGTACACAAAGCCAAGGCAGGTTGCTTGCAGATGTCTTCCAAAAGTGCTCCTTGCCGTCGAGAGAAATCTGGTAAATCTCGAATCCACGCTTCTTGTATTTGTCGTATAACTCGCGTAATTCAAGGTTGCGTGCGCTTATCTCGGCATTGCCGTAGACTGTGAAATCGAGCATTACAACTTTTCCTTTCAATGACGAAAGGCTCACAGAGTCGCCGTCGATGTTGGGTAGTTTAATGTCGAACAGTCCGGTGGCGTTGCTCGAGTCGATGTAAATTGTATCGCGTTTTGCGGGTTGTGTGGCGCGCATACTCTTTATGGCAAGATTACTCAGGTGTTGTGCTCTTGTCGCGTGAGGATGATGGTGGTTGAGGCTCGTTGCCACAGCCGAGTAACAGCGGCTGTCGAAGCGGATGTGCAACGGGTCGAAGAGTGGTGTGCCATTAATATTGAGGAATAGTGCGTAATAGGCACTTGCGCTATGAGGTGCAGGCGCGATAAACTCTTTGCAGATGTTCTGTTTAAACTCGTCGATGACGGTGTTTATCGTCTTGCGTGTCTCGCCAATCATAGGCCCCCCGTTTTTGATAAGTGTGTTCACCTGTGTCTGAAGCGCCTGTTCAAGCGCTGCCAACTCGGCGATTATCTCGCTTTGGGGTGAGCCGGCAATATGGCAACTGTCGATGAATGATTTTGCATCGCTGTTTATGGTTACGGTCTCGGTCGAGTCGATGGCTATCGTAATTTGTCGTCCCTTCTTATCGAGTTGCAGACGGTAAAAATCGTAGCACTCGGGACGCTCATAGCTGAATTTAAAATCTCCACTTTTGCCAAGCTTCGCAGAGTCGATATAATTGCTCTTCTGAGTGCCAATGTGCGAGAGGTAAAGAGTATGCCCCTCGCCATTTGCTATGTTGCCCTTGATTGTAAATGTCTCTTGCTGTGAACAGGATGCAAATATAAAGGCGCCCATAAGTGCAGCGCCTATTCTATTGAAATTTAATATTTTCATAGTTGTATGCTTTATTTACGCCAAAAAAACAGACTTTTGGCTCATATATAACCAAAAAACCTGTAAAATTATGGTGCAAAGATAGTGAAAATATGGAAAAAGATGTATCTTTGCGAGAATTTAGATACAGAAATTGTTAAAAAAAGACGAAAGATGAATGTTGTAACAAAAAATGTGGCTTTGCCCGACGGACGTGTCATTACACTTGAGACCGGCAAATTGGCCAAGCAGGCCGACGGTTCAGTGATGTTGCGTTTGGGTAACACAATGCTGTTGGCTACCGTGTGTGCAGCAAAAGATGCAGTGCCCGGTACCGATTTTATGCCTTTACAGGTTGAGTATAAAGAGAAGTATGCCGCCTTCGGACGTTTCCCCGGTGGTTTCACACGCCGCGAGGGTAAGGCTTCGGACTATGAGATTTTGACCTGCCGTTTGGTCGACCGTGCTCTGCGTCCTCTCTTCCCCGATAACTATCACGCAGAGGTATACGTAAACATCATTCTCTTCTCGGCCGACGGTGTAGATATGCCCGATTCGCTTGCAGGACTTGCAGCATCGGCAGCTCTTGCTGTTTCGGATATTCCTTTCGGTGGTCCCATCTCAGAGGTTCGCGTGGCTCGCGTAAACGGTGAGTTCGTTGTCAACCCCACATTCGCACAGATGGAGAGCGCTGATATGGATATTATGGTTGCCGCTACATACGACAACATAATGATGGTCGAGGGCGAGATGAAAGAGGTTTCAGAGGCCGAGTTGCTCGAGGCTATGAAGGTTGCTCACGAGGCTATCAAGGTGCATTGCAAGGCACAGATGGAGCTTATGGAAGAGGTAGGCTCAACCGTTAAGCGTGAGTACTGCCACGAGGAGAATGACGAGGAGTTGCGTGCACAGGTGCACGAGGCTTGCTATGCCAAGGCATACGCTGTAGCTGCAAGCGGTAACAACGACAAGCACGGTCGCAGCGAGGCTTTCGAAGCTGTTCGCGAGGAGTTTAAGGCACAGTTCACCGAGGAGGAACTCGAGGAGAAGGGTGCACTTATCGACCGTTACTATCACGATGTAGAGAAAGAGGCTATGCGCCGTTGCATCCTCGACGAGGGTAAACGTCTCGACGGTCGTAAGACTACCGAGATTCGTCCCATCTGGTGCGAGGTAGGCTATCTGCCCGGTCCTCACGGTTCGGCAGTATTTACACGTGGTGAGACACAGTCGCTCACATCGGTGACATTGGGTACAAAACGCGACGAGAAGATTATAGATGATGTAATGAATCAGGGTACCGATCGTTTCCTGCTTCACTACAACTTCCCTCCCTTCTCAACAGGTGAGGCACGTGCTCAGCGTGGTGTAGGTCGTCGCGAGATTGGTCACGGTAATCTAGCTTGCCGCGCTCTTAAGAATATGGTTCCCGCCGATTATCCCTACTGTGTACGTGTAGTATCGGATATCCTCGAGTCGAACGGCTCTTCATCAATGGCAACCGTATGTGCAGGTACATTGGCACTTATGGATGCAGGTGTTAAGATTAAGAAGCCTGTTTCGGGTATCGCAATGGGACTTATCAAGAATGCAGGAGAGGATAAATATGCTGTACTCAGCGATATCCTTGGCGATGAGGACCACTTGGGCGATATGGACTTCAAGGTAACAGGTACTGTTGACGGTATCACAGCTACCCAAATGGATATCAAGGTCGACGGTCTCTCGTTCGAGATTCTCGAGAAGGCTCTTAATCAGGCGCGTGAGGGTCGTATGCACATCCTCGGAAAGATTACCGAGTGCATTGCCGAGCCTCGTGCCGAGCTTAAACCCCACGCTCCCCGCATCGAGACAATGCGTATTCCCAAGGAGTTCATCGGTGCTGTCATTGGCCCGGGCGGAAAGATTATCCAGGGTATGCAGGAGGAGACCGGTGCTACAATCTCTATCGAAGAGGTTGATGGCGAGGGTATCATCGAGATTGCAGCAAACAACGGCAACGCTATCAACGAGGCTATCGCTAAGATTCGCGCTATCGTTGCTATCCCCGAGGCTGGCGAGGTTTACGAGGGCCTTGTACGCAGCGTAATGCCCTACGGAGCATTCGTAGAGTTTATGCCCGGCAAGGATGGCTTGCTGCACATTTCAGAGATTGACTGGAAACGCTTCGAGACAATGGAGGAGACAGGTATCAAGGAGGGTGACAAACTCTCGGTGAAACTGCTCGAGATTGACCCTAAGACAGGTAAGTTCAAGCTCTCTCGCAAGGTGCTTCTTGAGAAACCCGAGGGTTATGAGGAGCGCGAGCGCCGTCCCCGTCGCGAGCCCCGTCGTCCCCGTAACGACTAATAGATAAATTCTATACAAGTAATAAGACCTGCATCACATACGGTGCAGGTCTTATTATATATATAATATAGGTAATATAAACCATTGCCCATTCGTTTTGTAGAATCCTCCTCGATAATCTCTTCGAGCCTGTTTGTCTATGATTCTTTTTTATGTGTATAAAAATTATCAGGTAGTTGCTACAAGAAAAAGCAATTTTATATATCTTCGCACCGTAAAACCAAAAACAGAAAATATTATGAGAAAGATTAGAGCAGCCATAGTAGGCTATGGCAATATCGGACGATATACATTACAGGCGTTGGAGGCTGCACCCGATTTCGAGGTGGCAGGAGTAGTGCGCCGTTCAGGTGCAGAGAATCTCCCTGCCGAGCTTGCAGGTTACAATGTGGTAAAGGATATTCGTGAACTAGGCGAGGTAGATGTGGCAATTCTCTCTACCCCCACACGCAGTGTCGAGAAGTATGCCAAAGATATTCTTGCACTCGGAATAAATACCGTCGATAGTTTCGATATTCACTCAAAGATTGTCGAGCTGCGCCGTTCGCTCGACGAGAGTGCAAAGGCAGGCAATGCAGTCTCTATTATCTCGGCAGGATGGGACCCGGGCAGCGACTCGGTAGTGCGCACACTGTTGCAGGCCATCGCTCCAAAGGGTATTACATATACCAATTTCGGCCCCGGAATGAGTATGGGACACACCGTCGCAGTGAAGGCTATCGAGGGTGTTCAGGCGGCCCTCTCTATGACGATACCCGTTGGCACAGGTATTCATCGTCGTATGGTATATGTCGAGATTGAGGAGGGTTACGACTATGAGCAGGTGGCAGCAGCCATTAAGAGTGATCCCTATTTTGTGAATGACGAGACACACGTAATTCAGGTGCCTTGCGTCGATGAACTTCTTGATATGGGACACGGTGTGCATCTTACACGCAAGGGTGTTTCGGGAACAACACAGAATCAGCTGTTCGAGTTCAGTATGAAGATAAATAACCCTGCTCTCACTTCGCAGGTACTCGTGTGCGCTGCACGTGCTACAATGCGTCAACAACCCGGATGCTACACGATGATTGAGATTCCTATCATCGACCTTCTCTATGGCGACCGCGAGGAACTTATCGCGCATCTTGTGTAAAAAAATTCTTCTATTGATAGAGTACAACCCTTTTAGATAACTCCCTCAGTGAATTTAGGATTCACCGAGGGAGTTGCTTAATCTTTACTTACCTCGTTTTATACTTCTACTTTTAACTTAGATTTTAATAAACCTTTAATTAATCTATAATAAAACTCTAATACATTAGTTATATTTTGTCTTTTCTTATCTTCTAAAATATGATTGTAAAGTCTTGCTTTTTCAGTATCTACCATATATTTAAAAGCATCATCTATTGTTTCCTCCTTAATTCGAGGATTAAGTCCCTTCATTCCATTAATTATAAACTCTCTTAATTTAATATAAGCGGGTAACTTTGTTAATGCAGAAATATAAAATTTATCGGCTTCACAATTATTTCTATATGGGTGATTAAAATCTGTGTTAGTCATATAATTACTTCTTTAAAATTTAGTTTTTTCTTAAATTATATAATAAGTTAAAGTTATATCGGCGCTGGTTATGATGCACTCTTCCCCAAATATAACATTTCTAATATCTAGTAAATCATTCCCGATATTTGAAATGTTACTTTGTAGTAAGTTTAGTATTTTTGTTAAGCAAGTAACTAATGTGTTAATTGTGAATCCACTATTGCAATAAATACTTACGGAGTCAACTGTAGAATCAATTCTACCTCCTTTAACAGTTAATGGCATATTTTCTCCATTATAACAAATAAAGCATTGTTGATTAAGTTCAGGTTTATAATCAACAACAGAAACATATATACGTTTTTTCATATTATAAAATATCTTTATGCAATAATCGTTGATTATTGCTGATTAAACTTATATATAAATAGATTATTGATTATTGACAGAGTGTTGATAACTATAATTGATATTATACTCTGTCTTCTTTATAGGATAATGCTCTTATTATAGTATTACCACCTGTTATATTGATTTTAACTATATGCCGGCAATTCTAATATTCGTTTTTGCAACGGTGGTTTAATCTATAAAGTAGGAAAGCTGCAATTCTTTAGTAATATAATAGTTTAATTCGTAAGAAAAATATAATTAAGAGCAGTATTAGTATATATATCAATATTATATCCTCGTCCTTTAAGAGGCTTTGCTCATTGCAGCGGTATGGCAAATATAGTGCGGCTTTTTTTTTATTCCAAGTAAAAAGATATTTTTTTGATGAAAGTTTTGAAAACGCTATTTCTGTCATAAATCTCTCTCAATGCGGACAGCGCCTTTTCGGTGCTTGATTTGTTATACCATTTAACAGCCTCATTATATGAACGCTTAACGCCACGGCCATATCTGTAGCAAGTAGCTAAATTGTACATTGCTTCTCTATTCCCATTTTCCGCAGCTTTTCTATACCATTTAATAGCTTCGGTATATGATTGTTCTACGCCATTGCCATTTTCATAGCAACAACCAAGGTTGTATTGTGCATCTGTATACCTATTTCCAGCAGCTTTTTTGTACCACTTTACTGCTTCCGTATATGATTGCTCTACACCCTTGCCATTTTCATAGCAATAACCAAGGTTGTATTGTGCTTTTACGTTACCTTTTTCCGCTGCTTTTCTGTACCATCTTGCCGCTTCAGTAAATGATTGCTCTACACCATTGCCTTGATCGTAGCAAACACCAAGCATGAATTGTGCATTTACATGCCATTGCTCTGCAGCTCTTCTATACCATTTTGTCGCTTCATTATAGTCTCCTTCTACACTATAACTATTAAAATACAACTCTCCAAGTTCATATTGTGCACAAGCAAGACCTTGTTCGGCAGCTCTTAAAAACCATTCTATGGTAACTTTAATTAGTATATTATCATCGTTTAGATTAGATAATCTTTCTTTAGCCTCATTATTCCCATGTTTAAATGCTAAATAGTACCACTTAACAGCTTCAATATACTTCTTCTCTATTCCTAATCCATTTTCGAAACAGCTTCCTAGATGAAATTGCGCAACAGAGTAGCCCTGATTAGCGAATTTTGTAAACATAGAGAGTGTATCTTGTGTTCTATAATTGTATTCATGTAGTTTTTTTTGAGCATCTGTATAGTTATGCTCAGCAGCTTTAAGATACCATTTAAAGGCTTCTTCTGTATTTTGTTGGACGCCTTTACCTTTTTCATAGCAAACTGCAAGTTTGTATTGAGCACATCCAAGATTATTTTCTGCAGCTTTAGTATACCAACTGATAGCCTTGCAATAATCAGTTGTTTTGCCATTATCATTCTCATAGTAGGTGCCTAATCTATATTGTGCATAACTGTAACCATTTTCAGCTGACTTAATAAAATATTCTAAAGCTTTTGAGGTGTCTTTTTTTACGCCATATCCATTTTCATAGCATAACCCCAATTTATATAGTCCTTCAGGGAGGTTTTGCTTTGCGGCCTCGTAATACAATTTAAAAGCTAAGTTGTAATCTTTTTTTAAATATTTATATGTGGGTACATCGCGCATTTCTAGTATATCGCCATAATAATAGCGATCTCCAATTTTTAATTGAATTTCTGCAAGACTTAAATGATGCAAGTTGGTATGCTCATTCATTAACCACTCCGCTATTCTGCTTTTAACTGATGAAAGTCCAGTTCCTCTAACAAGTTCCAATAGTTGTTTGGCAAAATCATATTGCGCCTTAGCACACCCACTTTCTACGATTTTAATAAATATATCAGGAATATTTTCTTCACATATATCGTAGCTTATATTATCTAGTTTGTAGAAATTGGCAACTTGACAATACCACTTTAAACATTGTTCATATGAACCCTTTATATTATTCTCGTAATATTTGCCAAGACTATATTGTGCATTAACCTCCCCATTCTCTGCAGCTAATTGATACCATTCGAAAGCCTTATTTTTATTACTTTCGCAACCCAAGCCCCAATAATAACAGTCCCCTAACATATTTTGTGCTTTAGGATAACCATTGTTTGCTGCCTCTATGAACCAGTTAATGTCGTATTCGTGACATTTTAACAAGGTTAGTTCTTCTCCTTGCTTAATAATATCAACATTGTCTACGCCACTATCAATCTTGCAATAATCTCCATTTTTACATTGCGAGTCCTTATCTTCTTGCCGTTTTTCATCTTCTTTTAGACTTTTACACATTATCACCCTGCAAGTCCAGTCTTTTCCATCTACAAATTCTCCTTTAGAAAATGTCTTTTCGTAATATGTATTTGGCTCGAGTAAATCTATGAACCGCGATAGTTTCTCATCTTGTGTGTTGTAGTTAAAGTATGGCTCTATACATATATAGTGATTCTCGCCAACGGAACAGCCATTTATAAGGGCTGCAAATTCTTCAAGATTAAAATAATCATCTGCTAAGTCTATTACATTAGAAAAGATATGTAATGTGGGAATATCCTTGTCAATAATTAGGTCTGCTGTTTCTAAATCATCGAATCCTTTTAAGTGGGTTGTAATTTCCGCATCTGTAAGAAAGCAAGATACGTGTAAAGCAGCTCTCATTAGAGCTCTCTCTGAGGGTTCTATCAGCGTGACTTTTCGTACAGTTTGTTCTTTACCTGTTTTACGCAAGAAATCGGCATAACAGATTGTGCCTAATGCCTGTCCGCAACCATAATCAATAATATCAATCGTGGGACTATCGGTAAAAGTTCTGGGTAGATGCTCAAATGCATATTGTAGTTTGGCTTCGTGCATTAAACCAAAAGCGTAAATATACATATTAAGTTCAGGCTCACTTTGTAGTTTTGAGACTCCGTGTTGAATTTCTTCATAAAGCTTATTGCTAAGTTCCGATGGTAAGCTATGGGCAAAGTTAGCGGACAGAGAGCGTAGTGAACGAAAATTTATCCTTTTGATTCGTTCTATAGTGTATGCATAGTTTGTTCCTTTTTCAATGTGCTTGGTCATAGCTATTTACCTGTTATTGTGTCTGATAGTGGATTCTTTTTGTGCTGTTTGTAATTTGTTATGGCAATCTCTTTACTTGTATTGGCATAGCAATATTCACAAAGGTGTGGGCAAGTATTATATTCGCCAATATCTTTTGATTTCATGCAACCGCAAAATTCTCTTTGCCCTTTATCTCTGTTGCTTTTACTAATAATAGCATGTTTCCCATTGTCAAGTAAAATTGCATCTTCGGGAATTACGGTAGTCTCCTCCAATGAGAAAAGGTCTTGTTGGACATCTTGTGCTTGAACAATTGATGCATTCAGAAACCTCAATAATTCGGGAGAGTGGTAACCCATACGAACAATAAGCCTATCATCAACACAATGGTTGTGTTTTATTCCAAATTGTTCAATGTTTATTTTTTCGCCACAAGTGGCTAGCTCGCATCCCCATTTTTTGTTAAGTTCAGCAAGTTTTGACGCAAACTCTAACATTGTGGGTTCGTCCCACTCTTTATATAAGATGTTATTTTTTTCAAGATTTGATTTTACTTTTCGGTACGAGGCTATGTCTGCAAAACTGAAAACTAGTTTCTCGGTGTAACCAAGAAGACAGTCTCCTATAAACTCTATTTTACTAAGTAGTTTGTCAATATTTATTGTATCCGTTAGTATCAGTGGGTCGAAACGCCATATAACAGCGCCTTTGCCTAATTTTTCAACTAATAACTTAAAAGTTTCAATCCTCTCGGCAAGAGGTCTGACTCCTTTTTCTAGTCTTTCTTTCTCGTAATCATTTAGGGTGTACTGTATATAACAGGCAATTCCCCTCTCTCTAAGTTTGTCTATATAATTTAAAAGGGGGCGAGGATTTTTTGACCAAAAAATAATAAATTTAGTATCTTCGTAAGATACATAATATTTTATACCGTTAAATGGATTGGTCCATGCTGAATATCCTTTATCTAGTCTATGGAAGAACCAATCAGTATAAAATGCAGGTATATCTGTACTTCGACTAGCAGACACTACTACAGGAAAAATCGCTTTGGCAGCCGTTCCATTGTCAAGTATGATAGTCCTATTTTCTTGCTTTTTAACCATTTTGTATACTGCTTTTTGCAAATATACACAATACTAATAATAAAGATAAACTAGTTCGGATAATTTTCTGTTGCGGTGTATATTGTAAATTAATTGGGGATATTTTCTTCTACTATCTTTGTATACTCTAATTTTAAAATTAAACCCCTTTAAAGAATATATATAAAGTAATTGCCTTATTTCTTCCTAAGTCTCTCGGTTCCTGTTTTAACTCCTCACCCCATCGGGAAGCCTTAAAATTAAGAGTAGCCCTGATTTGTACTACAAGATTTAAGATTCCAAATGCATTCTTATAGAAGGATCAAATGCGAAGTGGCGCAACGTTACGGCTCGCGAGAAACCTTTACAATGTGAGCCTGTTTGTTAGCTTAAAAATAAAGATTATAAATCATGATAACATTCTTGTTAGCGATATTTTCTTGTCCGATTTTATTTAAGACATTAGAGTGAATCTCTCATAATGAGAGAACCCTAATCGTTCAATTCTACTATAGAGTTGGCGTCTTTTGATTTGCTCCAATTCATCGTAATGTATCATATAAAAAAGAGTTCCGCTCCTGCTATGGAATGAAACTCTATCTGTTTGTTTAATTATGAATACCTAATTCAGAAGGTAATCGAAAACGTTCATCATTATAATACCATTGGACAGAGACATTTTTTGTGTATTTACACAGTTTTTGTCTGTGGTGCCATTGATTTACCATTCCCCCAATACAGATAAAATCTCACTATTGGCATCTGCTGTTCCCAACGAATATCCGATCGTCCACCTGTTTTCCTGCGATAATATGTGAGGTATCCATTGCGTAGATTGTCAAAAGTTAGGTATGCGCAGGATTATGGTGGTTCAAAAGCTACTAAGGGACTTGGAAAGAAGCGGCCTCTTTCTTATCTCTTGCCGTTTAGTGTTACAGCGGCGCTGAGTCTGTCGCCGCCCATCGGTGGAGTGTCTTTTGTTAGTGTAATGGAAATATCGGTTACACTCGTAAAAATATCGAACAGTCGCGACATAATCCGTCGGCATACATCTTCGAGCAGGTTCGAGGGGACCGACATTTCTGCCTTGATAATATCATATACGTCGGCATAGCTGACGGTGTTTTCTATGGAGTCGCTATAGGCGCAGCTGTGGTCGTTTATTTTCAGCCTTATATCTATTGTGAACCAGGCGCCTATTGTGCGTTCCTGTGGCATCACTCCGTGATGTGCGTACAGGTGAATATCGCGTAGCTCTATGCTATAGTCTGTTATCTGCATATCGGGCTTTTAAATGAGTGAGGAGAGCAAGGCTCTTTTTCCCGGAGCCTCCTCTCCTCGATTGATAGGAAATAATCTTAGTATCTAAAAAATATCAATTATCCGCATTTAGAGTAACCACACTCGGGGCAGTGCAAACAACCCTCCTCGAATATGAGTGTGTTACCGCAGTTGGGGCACTTCTCGCCCGATGATGCACCGTCCTTGATGTATTTCTTCAGGGCGCGCTCTACACCGTTCTTCCAGGTGTTGATGTTGTCCGAACCAAGTTGTAGTGATGAGATAAGCTTAATTACCTGCTCGATGGGCATCTTGTAGCGGAGCACACCCGAAATGAGTTTTGCATAGTTCCAGAACTCGGGGTTGAATCGCTCGGAGAGTCCCTCGATTGTGGTCTTATAGCCAATCTTGTTCTCGAACTGGAAGTCGTAGCGCTTGCTGCCATCCTCGTTGGTGTGCTTGATGATGTGTCCGCGTACAACACTCTTGGGAAGAGGTATTCCGTCCTCGTCGTCCTGCTGACCGGTAAATATCTCGTAGGGCTCGCCATTGAGCAGACCGATGAATGCCACCCACTTCTCTTTGTTGTTCTGGAAACGTACAACGTCGGCCTCAAGTACTGTGGGTCGTGTCTCGGTGATGATAGGAGTCATTGTAGTTGTCTCTTTCTTCTCTTTTTTGTTGTCGGCCGACACCAATACTCCTGCGCGTGAACCATCGCGATATACGGTACATCCCTTGCAACCGCTCTTCCAAGCTGTGATGTAAAGCTCGTTAACAAGCTTCTCGTCGACGTTATTGGGGAGGTTGATTGTTACGCTTATCGAGTGGTCGACCCACTTTTGGATGCGTCCCTGCATCTCTACCTTAGACACCCAGTCGATGTCGTTTGATGTCGCCTTTGCGTAGGGCGAGCGTGCTACGATGGCGTCTATCTCAACCTGTGAGTAACGCTTTGTGGTATCGATGTTGTTCATCTTCATCCACTCTACGAACTTATGATGGTAAACGATGTACTCTTCGAATGTGTCGCCATTCTCGTCGGTGAAGTCAACGTGTACCTCGGGGTCGTTGGGGTTCACCTTGCGACGACGCTTGTATACCGGCATAAATACAGGCTCAATTCCCGATGTTGTCTGTGTCATTATGCTCACTGTACCTGTGGGGGCAATTGTGAGGCAGGCGATGTTACGACGACCATACTGCTTCATATCCTCGTAGAGCTGTGGGTCGGCCTCGCGCAGACGGTTGATGAAGGGGTTGTTCTCCTCGCGCTTGTAGTCGAATACCTCGAATGCACCACGCTCTTTTGCCATATTCACCGATGAACGGTAGGCCGAGAGGGCTACGTTCTTGTGTACCTCAACCGAGAAGTTAATGGCCTCGGGGCTGCCATATCTCAGGCCCATAGCGGCCAACATATCGCCCTCGGCTGTGATGCCTACACCGGTACGACGACCCATTGTGCTCTTGCGCATAATCTTCTCCCACAGATGACGCTCGGCGGCTTTTACCTCCTCAATTTCGGGGTCGCTCTCTACCTTTGCAAGAATAGCTTCGATTTTCTCTATTTCCAGGTCGATGATGTCGTCCATAATACGCTGTGCCTTCTGTGCATGCTCTCTCAATAGGTCGTAGTCGAAACTTGCCTCGGCTGTGAAGGGGTTCTTGACGTATGAATAGAGGTTGATGGCCAACAGACGGCACGAGTCGTAGGGGCAGAGGGGAATCTCGCCACAGGGGTTGGTAGACACTGTCTTAAATCCGAGGTCGGCATAGCAGTCGGGGATTGACTCGCGCTGTATTGTATCCCAGAAAAGAACTCCGGGCTCGGCCGATTTCCAGGCATTGTGTATGATTTTCTTCCACAACTCGCCGGCCTTGATGCTCTTTGTTACTGTGGGCTCGTTAGAGTCGATGGGGTATTTTTGTGTATAGTCGGTACCCTCGGTAACGGCCTGCATAAACTCGTCGTCGATTTTTACCGATACGTTTGCGCCTGTTACCTTACCCTCGGTCATCTTTGCGTCGATGAACGACTCCGAGTCGGGGTGCTTGATTGATACGCTCAGCATAAGTGCACCACGACGACCGTCTTGTGCCACCTCGCGTGTCGAGTTTGAGTAACGCTCCATAAAGGGAACAAGGCCGGTGGATGTCAGTGCCGAGTTCTTTACGGGAGAACCCTTGGGACGTATGTGCGAGAGGTCGTGTCCTACACCGCCACGACGCTTCATAAGCTGCACCTGCTCCTCATCTATTCTTATAATACCACCGTATGAGTCGGCCATTCCGTCGATACCGATTACAAAACAGTTAGACAGAGATGCCACCTGAAAATCGTTGCCGATTCCGGTCATAGGGCTTCCTTGGGGTACGATGTATTTAAAATGGTCAAGAAGATCGAATACCTCTTGTGCCGACATCGGATTTTCGTATCTTTGCTCTATACGTGCAATTTCGTTTGCTATACGCCAGTGCATATCTTGGGGTGAACGCTCATAGATTGCCCCAAAAGAGTCCTTTACTGCGTATTTGTTTACCCAAACTCTTGCGGCAAGCTCGTCTCCGTTGAAATATTCGAGAGAGGCTTTGTAGGCTTCTTCGTAGGTGTAGGTCTTTGTCTCCACGGTTGTTTTATTGTTTTTTGTATGGTTAAAGAAAGTTTTTTTTGATTTTTGAAAATTGACTAACGAACGTGTTTACAAAGATAGAAATCTTTTTCATATTGGCAAAATATTTTCACTTTAAGTTATCCACAGTTTATAAAGTTTTCCAATAATTTTCTTAATGCGTTGATTATTAATGTTGATTTTTTTGAGAATTGGAAAAAAGTTTTCCAAAAGAAATTTTTATTGCCGATTTTTGGCGAATTCGGTTTCTCTTATTAGAAGCTTAGCTGCTTGCTATGGTGCACAAAAAAATCCACACCGTGCAGTGTGGATTTCCTAAAAGGTGAACAAAATTCTTATGCTCTTTGTAATTGTAATTCTATTTGGCTTAGTTCGCCACGGAACTGTTTGTCGGTCTCGCATAGGTTGGTGACGGTCTTGCAGGCATGAAGCACTGTGGCGTGGTCGCGGTTGCCTATGTAAAGACCAATCTTTGCAGTAGAGAGGTCGAGGTATTTCTTGGCAAGGTACATTGCCACCTGGCGCACAAGTACAACCTCGCGCTTACGTGAGCGTGTGTTAATGGCGCTTATCTCTACTCCGTAAAAATCGGAGACGGTCTTAAGTATGGTTTCTATTGTAAGAGCCGGTTTCTCGTACTCCGAGATGTCGCCAACTATTCTGCGTGCAAGGTTCAGGTCGACATCGGCATTGTTTATGGTTGAGTGTGCCATAAGCGATGCGATAATTCCTTCGAGGTCGCGAACGCTTGCGTCGACGTGCTCGGCAATGTAGTTTATTACCTCATCGGGGAATTTCAGACCGTCTTTGTGTGTCTTGCTGCGAAGAATATTCTTGCGCAGTTCAAGGTCGGGGCGCTCAATCTCGGCTGTAAGACCCCATTTGAAACGAGTGATAAGGCGCTCTTCCATTCCTTTAAGCTGCATAGGCGAGCGGTCGGATGTCATAATCAACTGCTTACCGTTGAGGTGTAGATGATTGAATATGTGGAAGAATGCATTCTGTGTCTTTTGCAGGCCTGCAATCTCTTGGATGTCATCTATAATAAGGACATCGATGCTCTGGTAGAAGCGCATAAAGTCGTTGAAGCTCTTCTGCAGAATAGAGTCGGTATACTGTACCTGAAAAAGGTGAGCCGAAATATATAGTACTCGTAACTCGGGGTGTAGCTCTTTTATTTTGCAACCGATGGCATTTACAAGGTGTGTCTTACCTACTCCCGATGCTCCGTGTATGAACAGCGGGTTGAAAGCGCGTCCGGGCTTGTTGGCAACGCTCTCGGCTACCGAACGTGGTAGTCTGTTGCTTATGCCCTCGACGTAGTTATCAAATGTATAGCGGTTAATGAGCATCGAGTCCCACTCGTCGGTGGCAGTTTCGGCATTGCTTTTGCCTCTCTCGGTCTCAATTTCTATGCTAAGGTCGTTCTCCTTGTCGGTGAGCACACTGTACATTAGCTGTGTGCCCTCGCCCATCACTTTATTTAATGTATAGCCAAGAAGCTCTACGTAATTCCCCTCGAGAAACTCGTACACAAAATTGCTCTTGACCTGAATGGTCAAGGTGTTGTCCTCGTACTTAAGTGGTTTGATGTCGGCAAACCAAGTGGCGAAGACAGCCTCGGGTACATTGTCGCGAATGATTTCGAGACATTTTCCCCATTTTGTGATAAGATGAGAGTTCATCGATTCTTGGATTTTTGTTCGTTAGTCGTATAATTTTCATTATGGTTTGAGAACGTGTAAATAGAGGTATTAAAATCCTTGAAGTGCTACAAGCTGTGAGCCGGAATTCATAATAGGATTAGACCTCCTTGTGCCAAACCGTTTGCAAATATCCGAAAAGAAAAATTAAAATGCAAGTGAAAAAAAATCCCCAAAATTTTGGCTATTTTAACGGGTTTAAAATCAGTTGGTTATAAAAAGGTATTTTGCAAAATGTGCGAAACTAATAATTTTTTATAATTGACGTATAATCAGGGTGTTAACCTGTTGATAACTTTTTTGGGGTATATGCTTTTAATGCTCTTTTGTGCCTTTCTGATAGCTTTTCGCAAGCCTTGTGCATTATTGACTTTTACTACTGCTGTTATTTGGAATGATTCTATATAAGCCTTTTTATTTTTTATTTTAAAATATTTTTCATAAGCCTTTTTCTCCTCTTTCTTTGTCTGTTCCACAATTACTGCTAATTTTGCACGAAGAGGGTAAAAATGCGCAATTTTATTGCCAAAGTAGATGAAAATTCTTATATGGATAGAAGATTAGAGTCACTTTTTATAGATAGCCGCCTGCGCGAAACATCGATAAGCAGTAGTGAGCGGGCACGAAACAATGATGCACGCGATGCGTTCGAGAGCGACCTTGGTAGGGCACTATTCAGTTCGGCGGCGCGACGTCTGCACGATAAGACACAGGTTATCCCACTTACGAGCGACGATAATATACATTCACGTCTCACTCACTCAATGGAGGTAATGAATATAGGTGCATCCTTGGCAAAGGATATCTGTCTTAATAAGGAGTTTCGCGAGCGTTACGCGATAGATAATGTCTATGATGCTTACGAGCCTATGCGCGCCATTCTACAGACGGTGTGCCTGGTGCACGACATCGGCAACCCGCCTTTCGGACATTTTGGCGAACTTGCCATAAGCGAGTATTTTAAGAAATTCTTTAAGTCGCACCCCGATGTGCTTGGTGGTTATACGCATTGGAGCAACGATTTTACGCAGTACGATGGTAATGCACAGGGCTTTAGGGTGATAACCAAACTACAGTTCATTGACGACCTTTTTGGACTTAACCTTACACGAAGCTGCCTTGCATCCTATCTTAAATATCCCAATACAGGCACTGCCGACAAGCATAATCCCTGTATCTCGATGCATAAGCACGGCGTCTTTTGCGCCGACCGTGCCTATTTAGATAAGGTAATGAACGGTTGCGATAAATCGGGCGAGGCCTATCGCCGCCACCCATTTGTCTTTTTGGTCGAGGCTGCCGACTCTATCTGCTACCTCTCTATGGATATGGAGGATGCTTATAATAAAAGGTGGTTCAATCTCGCCACGCTCTATCGCGAATGGCAGGAATTCTCTGTTCATCCCACAGCTGAGGCTGCCGAACTCTTTTCGACCCTTGAGAATGGTGATACCGGTGGCTCGTCGGGGCGCAAGGGGTTCATAAAGTTCCGAGTGAACGTGATAAAATACCTTGTGGCGCTTGCTGTGCGCAACTATCTTGCCAATTTCGAGAGCATACTCGAAGGCAACTACAACAAAGAACTTATCTTTGACGATGAGGGTGTTGTTGCTGCCTTCCTGCAAAAATTCTGTATCGCACACATTTACCGTCAGAAAGAGATTCAGTCGGTAGAGCTCACCGGTTGGTCGGTAATAAACGGCCTGCTCGATATTTATACCAAACTGCTGCTCAGCAGTGAGCCTGTATATATGCGTCACGGCGAGGCAATGATTTCTCTTTCGGTACTACGTGCCAATAAAATGGATTATCTTGTGCAGGAAGGCCGCATAGAGTGGAGTCCCGAGGAGCGCTGCTACGTAAATCTGTCCGACAACACAAGAATAGAGGATGTAGATGCTCTTTGCGACGCATTGCCAATAGAGCAGTTGCCCCATTATTATCGTCTGCGCATTATAGTGGACTTTGTATCGAGTATGACCGATAAATTTGCCGTAAGTCATTATCAGAAACTCAGTGGACAACGTATTTAAGAATTTCGATAAAGATATAAAGAGCGTGGGGGACAGTGCTTTTCTGCGCTATCTTGGCGACGAGGTGATGAACCCCGTTGCCTCGGCCATACTCGGTGAGATTATGGCGCATACCAATGTATATGTGTTCAGTGGAGTCATCAGAGACTATTTTTTGCAGCGCAGGCAGAACCTGCGAGACATAGACCTTGTAATAGAAAACGAGGTCGATTGGATGGCTATATTTCGTAAATATCGTCACGATATTAAGGTGAAGATAAACTCTTATGGTGGACTGAAAGTGCGTATCGAGGACCTCTGTGCCGATGTGTGGACAATGCAGCGCACGTGGGGACTTATGCATAAAGGGGTAGCGGCAACGCCGCAGAACCTCATCCGCACCGCTTTTTTCAATTTCTCGGCAATAGTCTATTCGCTTAACCGTCGCCGCTTTTATATTCATAAAGCATTTGCGCAGTTTATCGAGAATCGCGAGATAGGAGTGCTGTATAAAGAGAATCCCAACGTTCCACTCTGTATCGTAAATTCTATGTATTATTACAAGGAGCTTGGAATGTCGCTCTCTTTGGAACTTTGCCGTTGGATAGTGACGCACTACAGTATGTTCGACGATTATGCCGCGCCACAGCTTGCCCATTGGGGGTGTGTAAGGTTCTCGCGTGAGGATATTCTTCTCTTTGTGTCGCAGTGTCGTCTAAGAGGATGGGTGTAAATAAAATATAAAGGAATAACACACGTTATTCCTTTATATTTTATTATATTGGTAGAACTCTATTTTACTCCTACCTCTTTAAGCAGATACTCGGCATGTCCTATGCGGTCTACCACAAAAAGGACGTAACGAATATCGACCGAGATATTACGGCAGATGGTTGGATCGAACTCGATGTCACTCATTGTTGAGCGCCAGGTGCGGTCGAAGTTTATTCCAACAAGCTCGCCCTTGCCGTTGATGACGGGCGAACCTGAGTTTCCACCCGAGGTGTGGTTCGATGCAAGGAAGCATACGGGAACGGTGCGCTTGCCATTCTTATTGATGCTCCAGCGGCCGTAGTCCTTATTCTTGTAAATGTCGCGCAGTTCCTGTGGAATATCATAGTCGTAAATCTCGGGATTATCCTTTGCAATTATTCCGTCGAGGGTGGTAAGGGGTGTATGGTACTCGCCATCGGCATTCTCGTAACCGCATATTGTACCGTATGCAACACGCAGTGTGAAGTTGGCATCGGGGTAGAATGCTCTCTCGCTGTCCCACTCGCGCAGTGCCTGCATATAGGTTCTGTACCATTTCTCTATGGCAGGTACATTGCTTATGTTGCGGTATGTGTATCTGCTGTTGCTGCTGACGATGGGGGTGAACATCTTGGCAAACTGAATCATAGGGTCCGATGGCAGTTCCTCATAAACCATAGTCTCTGTGCCCAGAATCTTGGTGTTGTTATAGAGACTGTCGACATAATCTTTGATGCTGCCACACACCTTTATCCCTGTAGTCAGCGCCTCGGGAATCTGCTCTTTAGGCATTCTTTTTAGGAACTCGGCAATCATCTGTCGGGCAATGGTGCGGTCGATGTTGATATTATAGTCTTTCAGTACTCTCTTGCGATAATCGACTATATTATCGATATTTGTCATTTTGTATGCTGTCAGAATACCGCGCGCAAAGGAGTATGCCTCTATTGCTCCTATCGACTCATTGAACAACTCGCGCATAAAATATCCGGGAGTGACATTCTTGTAGGCAGCACGCATCGAGTCGAGCAGTGAGGCATATTGTGGTTTGTCGGCGGCCCAGGCTGCAAAGTCAGCCTCGTAGCTCTGTTTCTTGTCGATAGTGTGCAGACGTTCAAGGCCCAGGCTTTCGCCCTGCCACTTTTTCCATCCGTTGGCAATGCTTGCGTGTTTCGCAGCGTATGCAATGCGTACAGCGGGGTCTTTCGCCTGTGCCTCGCTGATTGTCTCCAAACGTTGCGTACGAAGCTCAATCTTCATTGGGTTCGACATATTTGCCACGTAATCTACTGCATCGGAAATTACATACTCCTGGGTGTTTCCGGGAAATCCGTATATCATAGTAAAGTCGCCCTCCTGAACACCCTTTGTCGAAATTTTAAAGTGTCTCTTCGGACGGTAGGGGACATTCTCCTTGCTGTAGTCGGCAGGCTGGTTATTGCTGTCGGCATATACGCGGAAGATTGAGAAATCACCTGTATGACGCGGCCATATCCAGTTGTCGGTGTCGCCACCAAATTTTCCAATAGACGAAGGGGGCGCTCCCACCAGACGCACGTCGCGGAAGGTTTGATAGACATACAGTATCTGTTGGTTGCCATAGTATATGCTTTCGATAGAGGCGCGGTACCCCTCGCCTTTTGAAGCCGCAGCAATAATATCCTCACGTTTCTCTCCGGCAGCAAGGCGCTCGGTGACATCCTCCATAGCGACAAGCAGGCTGACGGTGAGTCCCGGAACAGGTAGCTCCTCGTCCATCGATTTTGCCCAATAGCCGTAAGTAAGATAGTCGTGCTCCACCGAAGAGAGCTTCTGAATAGAGCCGTAACCACAATGGTGGTTGGTGAGCAAGAGGCCCTGTTCCGATACAAACTCTCCTGTGCATCCGCCACCAAACTGCACTACTGCATCTTTGAACGATGCTTTGTCGGCAGAATAAATATCTTCGGCTTTTAGCTTGAAGCCCATCTTACGCATCTCCTTTATGCGCTCTTTTATAAGGCTCGGAAGCCACATACCTTCGTCGGCAAAGGTGGTGGAGATTGCCAAACAGGCCAATACTCCTAATACTAATCTCTTTATCATAATTCTAATGTGTTTGTTTAATTGTGCGAATATAAGCATTTTTTGCCGATAATCACGTTCTATGCCACTATAAACGATTAGGCAGGAAGAAGAAATACTCCTTCCTGCCTGATAACACCGGAATAGCTGTTATTTAAAATTATATGTCACACTTGCAGTAAGTTTGCTTTTGGTAAGAACCTTATATGGAAGTCTTAATATTTATATGGGGCGTTATTATAGTTTTATCTTGAATTTTTTATGTCTCTCATATATCATTTCTTTTGGAATTACAGTTTTTATAGCATCTACCAAAATATTGAGTAGGCGTTCACGTGCATAGTCGCGGCGTATTACAAAAGCGATTTCACGTGTTGGCTTGGGATTGTGCAGATGTCGTATGTTCCTCTGTTGGTCATTATTGAGTAACGGAACGTGTAATTCAGGAATGATTGTGTAACCTCCATTTTCGTCAACAATCTTGACTAGTGTTTCAATACTGCCGGCTTCGTATGTTGCCCGCTTTCCGGAGTTAGATTGGCAGAATGGAAAAATTCCGTGGTTGGGGCAGTAAGCCTCACGTAGCACCCAAACATTTTCAATAGGCAATGCAGATGTGTCCAAGACCTCGTGCTGATATATATGTTCATTAGGTGATACATACGCAACGAAACGTTCCGTGTATATTGGTATCTCTAACAATTCGTTGTTATTCAGTGGCGTTGCCAATAAAGCAAGGTCCAACTCGGCTCGTTCGAGTTTTTGTATGATTGTTGCTATACGGGCCTCTTCTACATATAAATCAATGTCAGGATGTTCTTTCGAAAGGTGTTTGAACATTTTTGGAAGAATATATGGCGCTATAGTCGAGGCTATCCCCATACGTACTTTGCCTATAGACTCTCCTTTGTGTGTAGATACTATTTCTTCTATTTGTGAGGCATTGAAAAGCAGTATTTTTGCTTGATTGATAATCTCTTCACCTAATTGTGTGGGCTTTATTGGATGACTGTTACGGTCAAATATAGTTACATCTAATTCGGTCTCAAGTTTTTGAATCAAAGACGAAAGTGTCGATTGTGTGATACCGCACGATTCTGCAGCACGTGCAAAGTGGCGATATTTATCCAAAGCCACTATGTATTCCATCTGTTGAAGTGTCATAAGAATAGAGGTTATTCGGGTTGTAAGTAGTTTGGTATTTATTAGGTACTCAGGAGCTAAACATAAAGAGGTTTACAACTATCACGTATTATGTTAATTAATAACTCATTACGAGTAGGGGCGATTTTAAATCGCCCGACAAGCAAACATTAACAGCTGTTTATTTAAATGAATAGGTTTACGTTGGATTGTTCGGCTCTGTTCATATATGTGGCTACACCGCCAATATTGACTCCTTCGAGCAATTCTTCGCGTGTTATTCCCATTACATCCATTGACATTTGGCAGGCAATAAACTCTACACCGTTGTCAATGGCTTGTTGGCGAAGGCTCTCAAGAGAATCTACCCCTTTGCGCCTCATTATGAAGCGCATCATTTTGGCTCCTATGCCTGCCATATTCATTTTTGAGAGGGAGAGCTTTCTTGTGTCGGAGGGTAACAGCCATCCAAACATACGTCCCAACAGGTCTTTCTTTACATTTGGTTTATGAGACTTTTTTATGGTATTCAATCCCCAAAAAGTAAAGAATATTGTTGCTTTTTTGCCGGTAGCGGCAGCACCATTGGCTAATACAAAGGTTGCCAAAGCCTTGTCAAGGTCATCGCTAAACAGAATAAAGGTTTTACCTTTCTCTTCGTTTGTGTTTATTACATTTTCTACATTCTTAGATGTAGATTTTTCTATAAGCACATAGTGTATGCCTTTTTCTGTGCGCCTTTCTATAAACTTATTTCCTGTGCTTGAGCACCAAGAGGCAGCATCGTGAGGGAAACCTGCGTCTGTGGAACGTACTTCAATCAGTTGTCCCGGCTGCAAACTCTCTATGCTTTTCTTTAGTTTTAGGATGGGGCCGGGACATTGGATACCACAGGCGTCGACCTTGATGATAGCAGTGCTTTCATCGTGCAAAAGCGGACGGTTGCAATCATTCTTGTTTGCTTTTAAACACGGAGTCGGAGTTATAATGGGTTTTGTCGCTGTTTCGTATGTCTTGAGGCCTCCTATAAGATTACGGACGTCTTTGTATCCATATCCTTTTAGTATATTGGAGGCTATGTATCCACGTAATCCTATTTCGCAAAAGAGATATACCGGACGCTCTTTGGGAATCTCGCTCATTCGTTCGCGCAGGTCGTCCAATGGTATGTTGATAGCTCCCTGTATACTCCCAAGCGCAGCTTCATCGGGGGTACGTACATCCACAAGTGTTACTTTTGAAAGATCTGCATTTTGCATTTCCCGCCAGTAAAGTGGCGTCATCTTGTTGCTAAGAATATTTTCTGCAACGTATCCAGAAATGGCTATAGGGTCTTTTGCCGATGAGAACGGGGGTGCGTATGCGTGTTCCATTCGAGTAAGGACCTCTATCGTTGCCCCGTTTTTTATGGCTAAGGCATATTGGTCGATGCGTTTGTCAACTCCATCGTATCCAACTATCTGTGCTCCGTACAGTCGTCCGTCGTTTGGTGAGAATGTAATTTTTATGTCCATTTGTAAGGAACCGGGATAGTATCCTGCGTGAGAACCTGTATGTATGGTCGAAGATAGATAAGGAATATTCATTTGTTTCAGCCTTTTTGCGGGAAGACCGGTTGACGCCACTGTGATGTCGAAGACCTTTGCTATCGATGTACCGATAGAGCCTTCATAAGTATTGATGTTGTCGAAAACAATATTATCTGCGGCGATACGTGCTTGACGGTTCGCGGGGCCTGCCAGAAAATTTAACCAAGGTTTCCCTGTAATAGGGTGGGGGTATTCGATGGCATCACCGACAGCATATATAGATTCATCTGAAGTCTGTAAAAATTCATTTACATATATTCCTTGGGTCTCTCCTAATTTTAATCCTGCTTCGCGAGCCAGATTAGTTTGCGGCCTTACTCCTATGGAGAGCAGAACAAAATCGGCTTCAAGTTTTATACCCGATTTAAGATGTACTTTCAGTATCTCATTTTCACGTGTAAAAGATTCCACTGCTTGATTAAGATATAATTGTATGCCTTTTTCTTGCAGATGTTGGTGTACGATGGATGCCATAGAGAAGTCGATAGGGGCCATCACCTGATTGCCCATCTCTACTACTGCAACCTCGGCGCCTGTAAGATGGATGTTTTCGGCCATTTCAAGTCCGATGAACCCGCCGCCAACGATTATGGCGCGTTTTACGTTGTGTTGTTGTATGTAGTTTTTAATATTGTCTGTGTCGGCTATGTTGCGCAGTGTATATATACCCTCATTTTCAATACCGGGTAAAGGTGGACGAACGGGTGATGCTCCGGGGGAGAGTAGTAGTTTGTCGTATGACTCTGTATATTCGTGTCCATCGGATGTGCGTATGTGTACTAATTTCTTCTCGGGCTCTATTCGAATTACTTCGCTATTGATGCGTACGTCGATATTGAATCGTCGTCCGAATGCTTCGGGGGTCTGAACAAAAAGACGCTCACGTTCTTCTATGACACCTCCGATGTAATAAGGTAAGCCGCAATTGGCGTATGAGATATACTCTCCTTTCTCAAATAGAATGATTTTTGCATTTTCGGAATTGCGACGTATGCGTGCCGCGGCAGTAGCACCACCGGCTACTCCGCCTACTATTATATATTTGGGATTTAAGTTTGTTTTCATAATTGAATTGTTTAAATTTATGTGGAGTTGTTTAGAAACTGTTTATTCTTTATTTGAATTTATTACTTAATCGTGAGGGCGGCTTCTTAGTGTTGTAGTAGAAAATCTTCAAAAATTTTCTTTAACTGCTGCTTCGTTAATGCTCCGATAGCTTTTTGTGGTTCCGATTGCATTGGAATAAAAAAGAGTGTCGGCACGCTTCTGATTCCGAGCAGGGTTGAGAGCTCCTCTTCATTATCTACATTGACTTTGTATATATCAATTCTTCCTGAATACTCTTCTGATAACTCTTCAAGTATTGGAGAGAGCATTTTGCAAGGGCCACACCACGGGGCATAGAAATCTATAACAGCAGGTTTGCTCCCTAAATATTGCCATTCACCTGCGATTGTTCTTAAGTCTGATATTCTTTTCTCAAAACCATCTTTTGTTAAATTCATTGTTGCCATAGTATATAGTATTTTAAAGGGTTAATAATTCTTCTTCTTTTGCAAAGGTAATCTATAATTATTATTTATCAAAACGATTGAATGAATTGGGGTATTGATAATATCGATTAAAGCGTTCGTATCCTCTAAATATATATTAGTTACTATGTTTGCAATTGCTAACAATATAAGAACTACGGATAAGACACTACTCTCGGGGACTTCGAGCCCCCTGCCGTAAGGCACCCCCTCGGTGTTTTTCATAGTTTTAAAGTAAAAGTTGGTACGATAATAAT
>JAGBBX010000041.1 GCA_017938245.1 Bacteroidaceae bacterium | reverse complement strand
TTTGTTCCAAGATGAGTTGTACATCAATGCAAATCATGCAAGTATGTAGAAATCAGAACAGTTGCCAACTCATTACCTCGTTCTTGAACTTTCCGCATAAACTTTTTATTCTTAGCGGATTATGAGATTATTCCAAATATATTATTTATCTTTGCCATATCGTTTATGTTTGGGGTGATTATTAGCTTTTTATGTGGTAGTATAAAGATAGTAAATATTCTCCAAACAAACAATAGCTATTCCAATGTTTTTCAAAGGAATAGCTATATTTTTTTGTCATCTACAGAAGTATAGAAACTGAACTAATAAAATCAAAGAGGGCAACCCTATCTTACTTTTGGGTCACCCTCGCACAATAAGTTCCTCTTATTTGTAATTAAGAGGAGCCTCGCGCAAAAACAGAAAACAAACAGGCAGCGTGCAAAACACGCTGCCTGTAAATATAAGGGATTAAACTTACTTACTTAACCAATACCACTGCGCTTCGCGCGAACTGCTTTTCGCTCGGCAATGCTTGATTAAGCAAGCTTATCAATCATTGCTCTCACTTAACCAGCACTACTGCGCTTCGCGCGAACTGCTTTGCGCTCGGCAATGCTTGATTAAGCAATCTTATCAATCATTGCTCTCACTTAACCAGCACTTTTTTACCGTTAACGATGTAGATGCCGGGAGCGGTAATCTCGTCGATACGACGGCCTGTGAGGTCGTAGATTGCCTTTGCACCCTCGCTCTCGATAATCTCTTCGATACCGCTGAAGTTACCCTCTTCTACTGCTGCCTTCTCGAGTTTCCAAAGTGAACTCTGGTTCTTCAATGATACGCTACCTGCTACACTGTTGCTCCAGAACTTGGTTCCCTGAGCAATTACGATACCTACATTCTCCTTATCAACGGTGATTATGTATGCACCTGCCTCGCTCTCGCCGTCTACCTTGACATAGTTACGGTTTGTCGAGTAGAGATATACATTGCGGTTCGCATTGAAAATCTTGTACTCATTCTCGTTGCCTGTAGCTTCGAGTCCCCACCAGAAGTCGCGGTTCTCACGGTCAAATTCGTCGGTGTTCGATACTGTCATCTTCTTGGTGGCAGTTGTATTCTCAGTGTCAACGCCGCAATAAGTGCCGTTGGCAACATCCTTGATGTTGTACCATACGATGGTGTTATTGGCGCTTGCTACGGGGCTGAGGAGGTATGTTCCGTCGAGTGCCTCGATAGCTGCGGTAAGGTGGTCGATGTAGTAGAGGAGGTTGGGCGCTGTCTCAAAGTTCTCCTCGGCCTCTTGATAAAGGTTGTTGAGAGCTATGGTAAGAGCGGTTACATCGTTAGATATAACATTTACATCGCTGTTGAATGTTACCTTGTCGCCCTCTACTGTACCAATCTCGGCAAGTGTACGCTTTGCCTCGGCGATAATTGTTTTGAGGTTCACTTTCTCTACCTCTGAGGCATTGTCGGCTACAACTGTAACTTTCCACTGCGAGTTGGTGTGTGATGCAGCCCAACCAATGATGCTCTTGTCGCTACTTACGTTAAGTGCTGCACTCTCGTCGCCTGTGAGGGCAAAACTAAGTGTTCCGTTACCATTGTACATTACTGTGAACTTGGCTGCGCTTAGTGTGTTTGTGCTGGTAAGTATTGCAGCCTCGTTGTTGCTGATGCTGGTGATAAACTTCTTCTGACCTACGTTCTTGATGTAGAACTCATCGGGGTTGCCTGTTGATACGAACTCCCAACGGCGGTCGTCACTGGATGCGGGCACCTGTGATGCGCTTGTAGCCTTAAGACCTGTGTTGTAGTAGGCCAATGCACCCAGCTTGTTTGTAAGTGTAAAGTGGTTCAGCTCTTTAATGTTGACCATACTGTACTTGTCGGATGCAAGACGGTTGATTTCGGTCGTAAGTGCCACTGCCCACTGACCGTATGTCTTTACGCTCTGGTCTTTGTTGTTGTAAGCGTTCTTTGCACCCTCAAGGAGTGAACGAAGTCCGGTTACAGCCTGCTCGTGGTAGTAACCAACATCCTTACCTGTTGTTGTAACGTAGCTGAGGGCCTTTGCCGCAGCGTTGATGGCCGAGTTAAGCGCTGTACGCTGCTGCTCCTCGCTACCACCCTCGGCAGCCGAAGGAATCTGTACCTTTGAACCGTCGGCCTGAACTGCATAAACCTGAATCTCGCCCTTTATCGAAGGCATATTGACGCTGTAATTATTGGTAAAAGCAATAAGCTCGTCGCCACTGTAAACGATGAAACCTATAGCACCCGATGCGTTGTCGTGAAGGATTGAGAGTGTTGTGCCGCTGTAGTTGTAAAGGTAACCCTGAGCCTTTACCGAAGTGTCGATACAGGTTGTGTACATACCTATGGTAGCGTTCTTGCCGTTTGCGGTTTCATTATCCCAATAGCTGCGCTTTGTCTTACCATCGTGACCGTATGATGCTGTAGCAACACAGTCGTTGATGAACAGAGGAGCAAGGTTCTCTTTGTAACCCTTTGCCTTTACCCAAGCGATGGCTTTGTCAACCTCGGCCTGTGTCTGTGTATAGAAACTGGTAGAGTAGTCGCCGCGCTCAGCCTGGTCAAGAAGAACAAAGAATCCGTATGCGCGGAAGAATTCTGTGAGGTCTTCACCGGCAGCCTGACAAGCCTGCTTGTAGTATTTGAGCATACTTTCCGTACCGCTTGCGTGACCCTTGCCGTCGATCCAGCCGAGGTTGTTGCTGCTCATTCTGTCGCGTCTGTTAAGTTCGAAGAGGGTGGGGTAGAAATCGGTCTTGTGTCCTGCAAGGTGGTAGTACATCCACAGTTTGTAGTACATCTGTGTTTGTGACCAAAGGTTTTGACCGCCGTCACTTGCTTCATGGAACAGGAAGTGGCGGTTGTTTCTGTAATTCTCATTATAAACTGCAGCAAGGGAACCGGCTGTGCCATTTACGCGTGAAGTACCCATACCCATAAACCATACGGCAATGTTAGAGTGCATATTGTTTGTTACCTCGGTAAGACCGTTTACTGTAAATACGCTCTGGTGCTGGTGACCAATCTCGTGTGCGGGGCCCCAAGCCGAGCCTGCGTTTGTTGCAATCTCGCCAATGATGCTTCCCATTGTATTCTGGTTGTAGTTACAGTTTCTCCAACCTCCCGACATATAACCGCTGAAGTTACCGAGCGCAATACCGTGGTGATTGAAATACTCGCTGTAGTCTATGCCATCCTGGTTGGCATACATTGCCTCGGTGTAGTCGTAGATGTTACCGGCTTTCTCCCATTTCTGGTTGTAGCGGGGGTAGAGGGCGTTTAAAGAGTCTATTTCGGCTTTGCTCAGAAGACCCATTGTTGCAAGCTCCGACATATGTATACGATCCCAAGCCTCAAGCATCTTGTTTACCTTTTGCTTTGCGGGTGTGTTTGCGGGAACACTGATGTTGTCGGGAAGATAGAGTGACATACAGTTGTTCTCGGTGTATTTGCCGTTGTCGTCCGAAACCTCTGTGGGCCACATTGTGAAGTGCAGAATCTGACGCTTGCCAAGAATTGTTGCGCTCTCGGTGTTTGTACGATCCTCGTAATACTGCCAATCATCGTCGTCATCGGGCTCGCCCCATAGGTAGTCGCCTACACCGTTGTAGTAACCGTTAACATTACCACCGGCAATCTGTACTTTAAGGTCTTTATAATCGCTCAGTTTATGAGTGTATTTGCCATTCTGGAATGTGTGTACCACATAGTTGATGTAAAGCGTGTTGCCGTTAGCGTGGAAAGGAACGACGTTGAGACCTTCGTGAAGGCGTGTTCCTTTCTCGTATGTGTTCAAAAGACCGTGACCAACGAGTGAGCCAAGATAAAGCTCGGCGCCATCCTTAATCTCGCCCTCAACGATGATATATACGTGCTGGCGGTAGTTACCTGTGATACCGGTGGGGTTATCCATATTTATGTGTGCGTTGATACCGAAACGGTCGGTTACCTCACCTGCGATACTGTAAGGCTCGATGCTCTGTATACGGAAACGCTTTGCGTGCTCGCTGTCCCATCCCGGCTTGCTGCTGTCGAGGTTGGCCTCGGCCCAGTCGCCGCTGTAAACCTTCTTTACCATTGCCTGAAGCTCAGCGGGCAGAGCCTTATAATCGGTATCGGCCTCGATGGCTGCTACGTTTGCAAAGTTCTTCTTGAGTGTTGTGCAAGCCTTGTCGCTGAAGAGGTTGGCAAGAGCTGCTTCGTACTTTGCAATGTTCTCGTCGGTGAGAGCTGCATTGAATGCGTTCAACTCGTCCCAGTTCTTCTGAAGTTCCTCCTCATCAATTGTAACCTCCTCGATAGTCCAATGTGTAGCTTCGGCACCGGTATTCCAACCTACGATTGCACCTCCCTGTGATGTGGCATAGTGCATACAAGTATTGTTGGTAGCATTGTTTACCGAGTTGAATGTGTAGTAGTCGCCACCTGTGCTCAGACAGTAGAGAACTGTGCTTGCCGAAGGCTTAGCGCTGAATGTCCAAATGGTACTTGTGCCTTTAGGAGTTACGTACAAGCCGTTACCCAAACTGCGCAACGACCAAGCCTCGCTGTTGCTGGGATGCTTCTCGGCAAGCCACAAGTGTGAGTACCTGTTGCTCTTTGCCGAACCGTAGATGTCGGTCGGAGATGATGCCTCCATCGCGATGTTTGTGTTCGCTTTGTTGATGAAGCGATAGATTTTGCCGTCCTGTAGCTGAGCTGCCAAAGGCGCTGCAACCAATGAAACGAGCAAAGTCAAGAGTAGATTTCTCATTCTCATAGTTTTAAATTTTATAGGTAAGTTAATTGTTGTTCGTTATACTGTTTTTTTTAGCTTATTATTGCAATATGCATTGTCGTGCAAAGGTAAAAATATTTTTTTATTTAAATAATCTTTTTCTCCTCTTTTTATTATATAGGTATGAAAATTTTAACATAATGCTATAGCTCGTTTTGTTTTTAACTTTTAAAGTGGCTGTTGTTTGTATTAATTTTTATCATTTTTCTTTGTAGATTGAAAAAATATTGCCAATTTTGCCCCTTGAAATAATTTGGAATTTTGAACCCTTTTCCAAGTTGTTTACTAAACGAGACTTTATTTTTTACCTTTATTTATTAACTAAAACTTATGTTTATGAGAAAAAATCTATTTTTAGCAGGTGCTTTGGCACTTATCTCAGCCGTAAGTGTTTCAGCGCAGGACTGGAGCCACACCTTGGCACAGGGTCTTCCCGGTACTCAGGTTCAGTCTGATGGCGTGACACAGTATCGCGTGGCTACCAAGGTGTTTAATCACCCCGGTACAAGCGGTGTGCGTTACACTGTGCTCGAGACACAGAATACCAATGGCGCAATTGGTGGACAGTACGGTGGAGGTCCGTTCTTCGCAATGGGTGAGTTGATTGTCCTCGATGCAAACGGTGACACTATCTCTTACACTGCTTCTTCAAACGCCGACCACAACTCAGGTGGTGCAGGCACTGACGGTGCAGGTCTTCCCGCTCTTAACGACGGTAACCTTGGCAACTTCTTCCACTCATCTTGGGGTGGTAAGGAGCCCGGTGGTTTCCACTACATCGAGATGGCTTTTGAGAAGCCCGTTGACGCTTTCCAGCTTATTTGGTACACACGTCCCAACCAGCACGTTAACCGTCCCTCATTGGTAGGTCTTTCACCCGCAGGTGTTGAGTTTACCGAGGCTTACGGTGAGTATCAGTTCCAGCTTGGTGACGATGTAAACAGCCTTGATGCTCTTGCTGAGGCTCCCGGTCTCTTCACATTCTATGTAGAGGGTCCCGCTTCTCACACAGACGCAGAGGGTACAGAGACAACAGGTCCCGGTAACATCTACGTAACATTGACACCCAGCGTTTCTACTACAGGCGATGCAGCCGAGGCTACTCCCAAGAATATTATGCAGCTTATTCCTGCTAAGGAGGGTAAGTACGTTATCTATGCTCCCGTAAGAGATGCATATTTGACCAACCCCGACAACAGGACAAACGCTTGGACTGCTGATGCAGGTAACGGATGGGCATTCTCACACTCAAATGCAGCTACCCTTGGTGAGTTCACATTTACACTCCGTGCAGATGGTGAGTTCGAGCTCTCTACCGAGATTACACGCGTTTGGGTAAACGAGGCTTGGAACGAGCTTGACGAGCCTCTGACAGTTTACGTAGGTTATGATATGCGTGGTAACCTTAAGATTTTCTCGGCCGAGAACAAAGAGCTTCTCGAGGCAGGCGATCTTGAGAGCGGTACATTCCACCTCCCCGTTGACTTTGGTTTCAAATTGAACAAGGCAATCGTAGCCGAGGGTACTGTTGAGCCTATCTCAGTTCAGTCAATCTGCGAGAACGTTATCAACCCCACAATCGCTGACGCTAAGGCTCGTCTCGAGCAGTATGGCGACCACGAGGGTAACGTAACCGACTCTAAGGAGGCTCTTGAGTCAGCTATCGAGGCTGCCGAGGCTGCTATCGCCGAGAACGATATTGCAGGTATCTTCGCAGCTAAGGACGAGCTTTCAGCAGCTATCAGCTTCTATATGAGCGAGCGCGTTTATATGTATATGTCTCAGATTGAGGATTTGAGAGGCTCTACCGAGTTTGTTAATCCTCCTTACGATGCTACTTCAGAGGGTAAATGGCCTATCTCAACTCAGAAGATTCTTGACGATGCAGATTACATCTGTACAACAGTAGAGTCTAACTGGGAGGACCTCAGCCCCTCTCAGATCGATAACTACTACTCTCAGATCGAGGGTCTTATCGAGCAGTTCCAGGGTGCAGCTCTCCGCTTCTCAACATTCCCCAGCATTGTTGATGGCATTTCTGCAGCAACACACCCCAACTATCCCAACAACGCTGTTTGGAACTCTTCAGCTATCGTTCTCCATCAGGCAGTTAACGGTATTCGTTTGACATTCCTCGAGCGTCACCTCGGTACAGCAGGTGATGGTGGCGATTGGCCTATGATTGCTCTTGGTGAGCTCCGTCTCTATGACGAGAACGGTGAGGAAATTGAGCTTACAGAGGATCTTCTCTGGGCTAACCACACCGAGACACAGGAGGGCTTCGAGTCTACAGTTGCTCGTCTCTGCGACGGTAAGTGGGGTCAGGGCGATAAGGTTGGAACCGAGGGTTCTGCTGCTCAGTCTTACTATCACTCACCTTGGAGCGGTAGCGAGCCTCAGGAGTACATCTGCATCGATGTTACATTCCCCGCTCCTATGAGCTCATTCTCTGTAGAGCTTTACAGCCGCGATAAGACTACATCTAACGGTGCTGTATCACTCTTCCCCAAGAAGCTTGCTATCACAGAGGTTGGCGTAGGTTACGATCCTCTTCTCTTTGCCGAGAATCCTTACAATGTTCGCGTTGGTCAGCAGGTAACAGACCTCGCTCAGCTCGAGACCGGTCTTTATATCGTTAAGGGTCTTCTTAACACCAAGTCGGTTAACGTCTTGGACGAGGAGACCGGCGAGATCGTTAAGAGCGAGCCCGAGGGTGAGGCTAAGTTCTATGCAGGTACTTCACGTTTCCACAGCAGTGCAGACGCTGTTCGTGCAAACTGCGTATACCGCATTGTTAAGAACGACGATGGTACTTACACATTCGTAAGCCTCTCTACAGCTAAGTATTGGCCTACAATGGCTGAGGACGAGAACGCTAAGTTCGTATCGGCTACAGCTTCTAAGAGCAAGGCTGCTAAGATTAAGGCTGTTGCTTCTGCTGCTACAGAGGGTGCATTCGTACTCTATGAGGAGCAGGCAGGTCGCGTAACAAAGGATAGCCTTGATACAGATGCTGACGGTGTTAACGACACCGAGAGAGTGGTTGAGACTCCTTATATGGTTTATATGGACTGGTACAGCGGTCTCGCTGCACGTGCCGTAACCGATCCTCAGCCTAAGGATACAGAGGGTATACTCGACTCTAAGGGCGATTCACTCTGCTTCAACAAGGCTAACGGTGAGGGTGAGTGGCAGATTTATAAGGTAACTATGGATAACCCCGACTACTATTGGTTGGAGAATATGATTGGTATCGTTGAAGGCCTCGGTATCGAGGTTGGTCCCGATCCCGGTTGCGTAGCAAGCCTTGGCGACCTTCAGGAGGCATACGATAAGGCACAGGCTGTTGTTGCCGATTCTGCATTCGCAGAGGCTCCCGCTGCAGCTGCTGCTCTTGCCGAGAAGATCGGTCTTGCCGAGACTCTCGAGAAGAATCCTATGGTTCCCGGTGTATACCGTATACAGTCGGCTTACGCTGAGTTCTACAATAAGCAGGGTCATACAAAGTCAATGTATGTAACCGAGGATGCTGCAACACTTGGTTGGAAGCAGACCGAGGAGAACAACCCCGCATTCTACTTCCACTTCACAGAGGCTGAGGACCGTGGTACATATATCGACGCAGGTACTCTCACCGAGGAGGAGGCAGCAAACCTCTATCAGATTCGTGCTATCGGTACAACAGTTCCCGGTGTAGCTTACTACATCAGCGAGTCTTCTACTCAGAGTGAGGCTATCCAGCTTGCTGAGGAGTGGCCCAGTTCATACCTCGTTAAGCCCGGTAAGGGTTCTGCATTCAACCTTGCTAACCCCAACAACATTTCTCAGTGGTGCTTGCACCAGGGTGGTCACAGCAGCGGTGCCGGCTCAAACGGTACAGTAGTTTACTGGACCGCCGATCCCGATGCTTCACAGTGGCGTCTTGTTAAGGTTGACTATGAGATGTCTATCGAGGATCTCGTAGCAGCCGAGGGTGATGAGGTTGTATCAGTATCTTACTACACTGTAGGTGGTGCTTCTTCAGTTCCTACTAAGGGTGTTAACATCGTTAAGGTTGTTTACGCTAACGGTGTAGTTGAGACTAAGAAGGTATTGGTTAAGTAATTAACTTAATTCCGAATATTATGGGCGGTGTGCTTTAAGGCACGCCGCCTTTTTTTTGTTTGGTAAGTCATTGATGAAATAGACATTGCTTGTAGGGGCGATTTTTAATCGCCCGAAATGTTAGCAAAGAATAACTCTGAGGAAAATCATTGATATTCATTGCTTTTTTCATTGCTTGTGCGGGCGATTGGAAATCGCTTTTTTATTGCTTGTAGGGGCGATTTTTAATCGCCCGAAATGTTCGCGAAGATTACCTCTGAGGAAAATCATTGATATTCATTGCTTTTTTCATTGCTTGTGCGGGCGATTTTCAATCGCCCGAAATGTTCGCAAAGAATAACGCTGTAGTGGATGGAGTATGTCAGCACGCGCTATCATTACCTCTTTTTTTAACAATAAATAAACTTTTTTTTGTTTATGAAAATATTTGTGCCCAAATGATGATAATAATAAAGAAAAATTTCTGTAATTTTGCGGAATATAATGTACTAACGTAACTCAAATTATATGCATAGAGTCGTAAAAATTTCTAAGGGATTGGATATCAAACTAAAAGGCGCACCTGTAGCCGAGATGACATCCGTTGGCGCAGCCAAGCTGTATGCCCTGATGCCCGCCGATTTTACACGAGTTACTCCTAAGGTTGTTGTAAAGCCCGAGGATACCGTTAAAGCCGGTGATGCCTTGTTTGTAGACAAAAATGCTCCCGAACTGCGATTTGTTTCGCCTGTGAGTGGAAAAGTTGTTGCGGTTAACCGCGGCGAGAGAAGACGTGTACTGAGCGTTGTAGTTGAGTCGGACGGTAAGTTCGAGTCGGTTGAGTGTAAGGCAAAAGATGTCCTTTCACTCTCGGCCGAGGATGTAAAAGCCGACCTTCTGAAAGCCGGTCTGTTTGCTTTCCTGCGTCAGAGACCGTATGATGTGATTGCTACCCCTGCCGATACTCCCCGAGGTATCTTTGTTTCGACTTTCGATTCAAAGCCTTTGGCGGTAGACTTCGAGGTTGCTCTCAAGGGTAACGAGGAGGACTTCCAGACTGGTCTCGATGCTCTCTCACGCATCGCTCCCGTTCATCTTGGTGTAAGCACCGAGCAAAAGGCGACAGCGCTGAACGTAGCAAAGAATGTCAAGACAACTGCTTTTAAGGGCCCTCACCCCGCAGGTAACGTAGGTGTTCAGATTAACCACGTAGCTCCCATTAACAAGGGCGAGATTGTGTGGACAATCGGTGCCGAGGAGGTAATCTTCATTGGTCGCCTCTTTAACAAGGGTAAAGTTGACTTTACTCGTACCATTGCGCTTGCCGGTAGCGAGGTTAAGAATCCCTCTTACAGCAAGGTGATTCTTGGTGCACAGCTGACAACTCTTCTCGATGGTCGTCTCTCTAACGAGCACGAGCTGCGTATCATCGATGGTAACGTTCTTACAGGTAAAAAGACCACAGCCGATGGCTTCTTGGGTGCTTTCTCTACCGAGGTAACAGTTATTCCCGAGATTATGGACGGCGACGAGATGTTCGGTTGGATTGCTCCCCGTTTCTCTATGTTCAGTACAAGCCGCAGTTATTTCAGCTGGCTTTGCCCCAAGCGCGAGTACACTATCGATGCTCGTATCAAGGGTGGTGAGCGCCATATGATTATGTCGAACGAGTACGACAAGGTGTTCCCTATGGACATCTATCCCGAGTACCTTATTAAAGCTATCATCACAGGCAATATCGACAAGATGGAGGAACTTGGTATCTACGAGGTTGCTCCCGAGGACTTTGCACTTTGCGAGTTTGTCGATTCATCGAAGCTCGAGCTTCAGCGCATCGTACGCGAGGGTCTCGACAAACTGCGTGCCGAGATGTGCTAATACGAGAATATTATCGGATTTTTAATGTAAGATAAAAAATAATCGTATGAAAATATTGAGAAATTACCTTAATAAAATTAAGCCTAACTTCGAGGAGGGCGGAAAACTAAGCGCTCTGCGCTCGGTATTCGATGGAATGGAGACATTCCTTTACGTGCCCAACGATACTGCGAAGAGTGGCGTTAATATTCACGATGCCATCGACAGCAAGCGCATTATGTCGTTCGTTGTCATTGCGTTGCTGCCCGCTCTGCTTGTTGGTATGTATAATATCGGCTATCAGAACTATTTGGCAGCAGGTCAGGAGGGTACATTCATTCAGATGTTCCTCTTCGGACTTATGGTTATGTTGCCCAAGATTGTTGTCTCATACGGCGTTGGTCTTGGTATCGAGTTCATTGCGGCTCAGATTAAAAAGGAGGAGATTCACGAGGGATTCCTTGTATCGGGTCTTCTTATTCCTATGATTGTTCCTGCCGGCTGTCCCCTTTGGGTACTTGCCATTGCTACCGCTTTCTCGGTAATCTTTGCCAAGGAGGTATTCGGTGGTACAGGTATGAACATCGTAAACGTTGCACTCATTGCACGTGCATTCATCTTCTTTGCTTATCCTGCGGTTATCTCGGGCGACACTGTTTGGGTGGCTACCGAGTCTATCTTCGGTCTTGGTTGTGACCTCCCCGACGGTTACACCTGCGCTACAGCACTTCAGTTTGCGGCTAACGGTGCCGAGGCTACAGGTGCAGCAGGCGCAGCGCTCTCTACCTGTGATATGCTTTCGGGTCTTATGCCCGGTTCTATCGGTGAAACAAGCGTTATTGCCATTGCAATAGGTGCTGTCATCCTCCTTTGGAGTGGTGTAGCAAGCTGGAAGGTTATGGCAAGCGTGTTCGTTGGTGGTATTGCAATGTCGTTGGTATTTGAGGCTGCTTTGCCCGATAATCCTGTTGCTCAGGTTCCCTATTGGCAGCATCTTATCTTGGGTGGCTTCTGCTTCGGTGCTGTGTTTATGGCTACCGACCCTGTTACAGCAGCGCGTACCGAGACCGGTAAGTATATCTATGGCTTCGGTATCGGTGCTATGGCAATCCTTATCCGTGTACTCAACCCCGGTTATCCCGAGGGTATGATGCTCGCGATTCTGCTTATGAACGTAACGGCGCCCTTTATCGATTATTGTGTTGTGCAGGCTAATGTAAATGCCCGTGCACGTCGTTTAACCAAAAAGAATTAATGGATATGGCAGCAAAAAAATATATTTGCAAAGTATGCGGATATGTGCACGAAGGCAGTAGTGCACCCGACGTGTGTCCTCTGTGCAAGGCCGGAAAAGACCAGTTCAAGGAGGAAGCTGCGCCCGATGCTCCCAAGAAGAAGGGACTGAATACCAATAGCGACTTTTATGCTATTATTTATGCCGCCATCGTAGTGGTTATTGTAGCATTTATGTTGGCCGGTGTTTCATCGGCACTTAAGCCTATGCAGGATGAGAATATCAAGCTCGACAAGATGAAGCAGATTCTCTCTTCACTCCACATCAAGGATGTAAAGGATGCAAAGGCCGAGTACGAGAAAGTTGTTAAGAGAGATGCTGTTATCAACGCGGCAGGTAGTGAGGTTAAAGCCGAGGGTGGTTTCGATGTTCCTAACGACGCTATCACAGCTGACAATCTGCCCATCTACGTATGTGAGGTTAACGGCGAGGAGAAATATGTTATTCCTATGACCGGTCAGGGTCTTTGGGGTGGCATCTGGGGTTATATGGCAGTAAACAGCGATGGTAACACCATCTACGGAGCCTATTTCTCTCACGCAAGTGAGACTCCCGGTCTTGGTGCCGAGATTGCAAGCGAAAAGTTTACAAAACTTTTCGACGGTAAGAGTCTCTTCTCGGGCAATGAAGTTTTAAAGACTGTTAAGGGTCGCCTTAATAACGAGGCTGTCGAGGTTAACTCAATCTCGGGTGCCACAATCACCTGTAACGGTGTAAATGCAATGCTTGATAAGTGCTTGAATAATTACAAGAGCTATCTCGCCGGCAAGCAGTCTAATACAAATGTTGAATCAGTAAAATCAGTGGAGGAATAAATTATGGCAGAGCTTTTTTCAAGTAAAAACAAAGAGGCGCTGACAAGCCCTCTGCTTAAGAATAACCCTGTAACATTGCAGGTGTTGGGTATCTGTTCGGCTCTTGCCGTAACAAGTAAATTGGCGCCTGCTGTGGTAATGGGTCTTTCGGTTACCATTATCGTGGCTATGGCCAACGTTATCATTTCGCTCATTCGTAACACTATTCCCAATCGTATCCGTATTATCATACAGTTGGTGGTTGTTGCAGCTCTTGTGACAATGGTGAGCGAGGTTCTTAAGGCATTTGCATACGACATAAGTGTGCAGCTGTCGGTTTACATCGGTCTTATCATTACCAACTGTATCCTTATGGGACGTCTCGAGGCTTTTGCTATGCAGAATGGCCCTTGGGCATCGTTCCTCGATGGTATAGGTAATGGTGTGGGATATGCTCTTATCCTTGTTATCGTGGCATTCTTCCGCGAACTCTTTGGTTCGGGAACATTGTTCGATATTCAGGTGGTTCCCGATGCTTTGTACGAGATGGGTTATATGAACAACGGTCTTATGCTTATGGCTCCTATGGCATTCTTCCTGATTGCCTGCATCATCTGGGTGCAGCGTGCCAAGGATAAGAGTCTGCAAGAGAATTAAATTAGTTGATACAGAATAGAAAGGAGATTTATTTATGGAACATTTCTTTAGTTTGTTTGTCCGTTCGATTTTCGTGGACAATATGGTGTTTGCCTTCTTCCTTGGTATGTGCTCATACTTGGCTGTATCAAAGAGCGTTAAGACTGCTATCGGTCTTGGTCTTGCGGTTACATTCGTAGAGCTTATAACACTTCCCGTTAACTATCTGTTGCAGACAAAGGTGTTGGGTCCCGATGCTATTATCGAGGGTGTCGACCTCTCGTTCCTTGCATTTATCCTCTTTATTGCGGTTATTGCAGGTATCGTGCAGTTGGTCGAGATGATTGTAGAGCGTTTCTCTCCCTCTCTCTATGCTTCACTTGGTATCTTCCTTCCTTTGATTGCTGTAAACTGTGCTATTATGGGTGGCTCGCTCTTTATGCAGCAGCGTATAGCAATGGATGCAGGTAACTCACAGGCAATTCTCAATGTTTGGGATTCAATCGCTTATGCTCTTGGTTCGGGTCTTGGTTGGATGCTGGCTATTGTGCTTTTTGCCGCTATACGTGAGAAGATGGAGTACTGCATTGTCCCCAAGCCTCTTCGCGGATTGGGTATTGCTTTCATCACTGTAGGATTGATGGCATTGGCATTTATGTGCTTCTCGGGTATTAAAATGTAATTAACCACTTAAGAAATATAGATTATGAAACTAATATTGGCAAGTATAGCCGTCTTTCTTGTAATCATCCTTCTGTTGGTGGTTATACTGTTGGTGGCTAAGAAATATCTGCTCCCCTCGGGTAATGTAAAGGTTACCATTAACGGTGAGAATACCGTTGAGGTTGCAGCAGGTGGAACACTGCTCGGCACTCTTGCCGAGAATGGCATTTACCTTCCCTCGGCTTGTGGTGGTAAGGGTTCTTGTGCACAGTGTAGGTGTCAGGTAGTAGAGGGTGGAGGCGAGATTCTCCCCTCGGAGAAGGGACACTTCTCACGCAAAGAGCAGCAAGACCATTGGCGTCTCGGTTGTCAGGTGAAGCTCAAGAACGACGTATCTATCAAGGTACCCGAGTCGGTAATGGGTGTTAAAGAGTGGGAGTGCGAGGTTATCTCTAATAAGAACGTCGCTACCTTTATCAAGGAGTTTATCGTGGCATTGCCTCCCGGTGAGCATATGGACTTCGTGCCCGGTTCATACGCACAGATTAAGATTCCTGCATACGAGATGGACTACGATAAGGACATCGACAAGAGCCTTATCACCGACGAGTATCTGCCCGCTTGGGAGAAATTTGGTCTGCTTGGTCTAAAGTGCAAGAACACCGAGCCTACAATACGTGCTTACTCTATGGCTAACTATCCTGCCGAGGGCGACCGTATTATGCTTACCGTACGTATTGCAACACCTCCTTTCAAACCCGACCGTTCGGGCTTTATGGATGTACCCTGTGGTATTGCATCATCATATATCTTTACACTGAAACCCGGTGACAAGGTTATTATGAGTGGTCCTTACGGAGACTTCCATCCCATCTTCGACTCTAAGAAAGAGATGATGTGGGTAGGTGGTGGTGCCGGTATGGCTCCTTTGCGTGCGCAGATTATGCATATGACAAAGACTCTGAAGACTACCGACCGTACAATGACCTATTTCTACGGTGCACGTGCGCTTAACGAGGTATTCTACCTTGAGGACTTCTTGCAGTTGGAGAAGGATTTCCCCAACTTCACATTCCACCTTGCACTCGACCGTCCCGACCCCGCTGCCGATGCAGCAGGCGTAAAATATACTCCGGGCTTTGTGCATCAGGTAATCTACGAGACTTATCTGAAGAACCACGAGGCTCCCGAGGATATCGAGTACTATATGTGTGGTCCCGGCCCTATGTCAAAGGCTGTGGTGAATATGCTCACCGACCTTGGTGTAGAGGAGAAGTCTATTATGTACGACAACTTTGGTGCTTAATAGCATTATCAGATAACAAACCGAGCAATCTTCAGGTTGCTCGGTTTGTTGTTTTTAGATGCAGTTTTCATTGCTTGTAGGGGCGATTTTCAATCGCCCGAAATGTTCGCGAAGATTAACGCTGAGGAAAATCATTGATATTCATTGCTTTTTTCATTGCTTGTGCGGGCGATTGGAAATCGCCCCTACTGTTCGCGAAGAATAACGCTGAGGAAAATCATTGATATTCATTGCTTTTTTCGTTGCTTGTTCGGGCGATTGGAAATCGCCCCTACTGTTCGCGAAGATTAACGCTGAGGGAAATCATTGATATTCATTGCTTTTTTCATTGCTTGTGCGGGCGATTGGAAATCGCCCCTACTGTTCGCGAAGATTAACGCTGAGGAAAATCATTGATGTTTATTGCTTTTTTCATTGCTTGTGCGGGCGATTGGAAATCGCCCCTATTGTTCGCTAAGATTAACGCTGAGGAAAAAAATAAGTAAAAAAACTCCCTTGTTGAAAAAAATATACACAATAATAATTGTTTTTTTTCAGAAAAAATATAACTTTGACAAGTTTAAATCATTTTGTAAACCTCTGTGGTTAACGAAATTAAAGCAGATTGGACGCTTTTCTTTCAAATAGAAACGAGAATATATTTAAATGATATTATTTATTAACCAAATTCAACATTTATGAGAAAATTTACTCTAATCTTTTCGATGCTGTTTATGTTTATGGCAGCAGCGATGGCCGAGTCGATTACCGTAACAATCGACCGTAACAGCGGTACCTTTACACAGGGTAACGCGGCAGGTACTTGGAACTCTGTTTGGGAGAGCAGCGAGGTTCCCGGCTTTACATTCAGTGTAAGTGCCAACAACATTTCAGTATCGGACGAGCACGACAATCTTCGTCTGTGGGTAGGTACCGTTAGCCCCTCGCAGTACGTGATGACTGCTCCTCACGGTTACTATGTAGCATCTTATAGTTTCGACTTTGTAAAGGATGGCGAGTATACCGATGATGTTACTCTTACTGTAGATGGCAAGGACTATGTTCCCGCTTACGACGTTCAGAGCGTTGCAGTTGAGGGTCTTAAGGAGACATCGGCTTCTTTCATCTTTGCAGGTGCCAACAAGGGTATCATCGTTAGCAACTTCAAGGTAGTTCTCGAGGAGGCTACTCTTGCTACAATCGTTTACAACTACGTTCTCGATGGCGAGGTTGTTGCAACAGAGTCTTTTGACGCCAATATGGGTGCTAACCTTCCTTCGCCCACACTCACTGCTTACGGTGTGACATTCAACAACCTCCCCGAAGGTCTTGTTGAGGGCGACGCAACATACGAGATTACTTGCTCTTACGACAACAGCATCGTATTCTCAAAGGATTATGCAAGCGTAAGCCGTTGGTACTATATGACTATCCACAGTGGTAACAAGTGGTATCTTGGTTACGAGGAGGGTCAGGAGTATATCCCCGCAGGTAACGCAGCCGCAGGTGCCGTTCAGAAAATTCCCGAGGGCAAAGAGGATAATTACACTTGGGCTTTTGTCGGTAACCCCTTCAAATTCCAGATTGTAAATATGGCAGCAGGTGAGAACCGCGTTCTTGCTTCGGGCGATCCTCTTGGTGACGATGGTCACACCTATCCTTTGCTCTACGACGTAAACGAGGATCTTCCTTACCTCGAGGGTTACGTTTCAGATTGGTATGCAAAGAAGAGCAACCAGGTCGAGACAGGTGTTTACATCTATCAGCACGGAACAACATACGCAATGAACACACGTAGTCCCGCCCTCGCATTCTGGACAGGTGGTGCCGATGCAGGCTCAACAATCCTTTTGACTGTACGTGACACCGAGGCTGTATCGGATGCTACTATTGCAGCCCTTGAAGAGGCAATCGTTGATACTGAGGCTCTTATCTATGATGAGGCAGGCTATGAGGAGTACGGTGGTGTTCCTTTCGAACTTCAGACAACCGATCCCGAGGCCGATTTCTATCTCTATACAAACGCTCAGGAGGCTTCTGAGGGTCCCATCGCCGACCTTCTCGACGGTAACAACGCTACATTCTTCCACACAAGATGGAGCGATAATGGCGCATCAGACGACGGTATGCCTCACAGCATCACTATCGACCTTGGTGGTAACTCAATCAGCGCATTCGGTTTCAACTACGTAACACGTAGCGGTGCTGCTAACGACTATCCCGCCGAGATTTCGGTTCAGGGTAGTAACGACGGTGTAGAGTTCGAGGAGATTGCTTACGTAACAGGTCTTCCTGCAGGTAGCGGCAAGAGCTATTCATCAGAGCCTATCGAGGCACAGCAGGATTACAGCTACCTCCGTTTCGAGGTAACAAAAACCTCTACCGACCGTAAGGGTGCAGGTGCCGACCACGACTACTGGCATATGGCCGAGTTCCGTCTCACAACCGCATTCTATCGTTCGGTAGCATTCGACGCTTATATTCCTTTCATCGACCAGCTTCAGGCGCTTAACGACCTCTACAAGCAGGCTCAAGCGGTTCTTGCCGATCCCGAGGCAACAGAACTCCTTGTTCAGGATATCACAGCCCGGCTCATTGAGCAGACAGCGCTTCTTCGTGAGCTTATCTCTACAGCCGATAACCCCGAGACTGTTGCTCTTGTAGCACAGGCAAATGAGATGCTTGCACTTGTAGGTGTTGGTTATCCCAATGAGGCACCCCGTGCAGCTCTTAAGGAGGTTCTCGATGTTGTGGCAGCTGCTCCCACATTGGCAAACAAGGCTATCCTTGAGGAGGCACTTGCAGCTTACGCAGCTTCAACAGACGTTCAGATGCCCGAGATTGGTAAGAAGTACTGCTTCACAATGGTTGCAAAGAACGGTAACAAGTTCTATCTGAACTACACCGATAATGCAAGAACAGGTGAGGGTAAAGACGTAGCAATGATTCCCGTTGACGGTGTTGCTTATCCCGAGACAGCAGCATTCGAGTTCGAGCTCAGTGAGCTTGAGATTCTTGGCGAGGATAGCGTAACTGTTGAGCGTATCGACAGCGCTTACTCAATTAAGACTATCGACGGTAACTACCTTGTATATCACAGCAAGTATAGCGGTGTCGATTGGCTTGCAGGTAACGGTAACGTAGTAGGTTTCCAGGCCGAGAAGGACAGAATGACACACATCAAGTTCGAAAAACTTGTTCCCTCTTCGTATGTAGTAGCAACTCCCGTTGATATCTTTGGTTATATAGCTTGGAAGAGTGTTCGTGGTGTCCGTACAAGCAACGGTGCTTGGGAGACAGGTTATATGGTTCTCAAAACCGATGGTAGCGACTACGACGGTGCAACTGCTCCCTTCTGGAACGATGGCTACTCATCGGCACTTCTCATCGAGGAGTATGTAGCAGGCGAGACTGCTATCGAGGAGGTTAAGAACGAGGTAGTTGTTGAGGGTATCTATGACCTCAGCGGTCGTCGTGTAGAGAATCCTGTTAAGGGTGTCTATATTGTTAACGGCAAGAAAGTGCTGGTTAAGTGAGAGCAATGATTGATAAGCTTGCTTAATCAAGCTTTGCCGAACGCAAAGCAGTTCGCTCGAAGCGCAGTGGTATTGGTTAAGGAAGCCCCAACCCGTCCTTCTCCAGAGTAGAGAAGGTAAGTGGAACTGATTATAGGCAGCGAGTTTTTGGCTCGCTGCCTTTTTTTGTTGTCAGATGATTAAAAGTGCAACATATTTCCTCCCTATGAAGTTTTAGATGGAGCATCTGCAAGGGAAGGGAGTATGTTGCCTTGTTGCTTTTTTTACTCTTCACTCCTTTGAGGAGCTCCTCTTAATTACAAATAAGAGGAACTTATTGTGCGGGCGATTGGAAATCGCCCCTACTGTTCTCGAAGATTAACGCTGAGGAAAATCATTGATATTCATTGCTTTTCTCATTGCTTGTAGGGGCGATTTTCAATCGCCCGAAATGTTAGCACTGTAAACAAGTTTCCTTTGCACTCGCTTAATAGTCTGTTTCTAATCGTCCGAAACATCGGCAAAAGTAACTCCCAAATACCCGGGGGCCACTCATTGTCTTATGAAAAAACAATTTTTCAAAAAAAATAAAAAAATAGTTGCATTTAATAATAAATTATTAACTTTGCCCACAACTAAAATTGTGTATTTGGCGCTGCTTCTAAACTGAAAGAACAGATGAAAGCAATGCTGATGCACCTATAATTAACTAACTAAAACTTTAATTTATGAGAAAATTTACTCTTTTCTTATCAATGTTTGTGGCATTTGCTATGACTGCATTTGCACAGAATCCTATCGCAAGCCTCGAGGATATTAAGCCCGGAAAGATTTTCTGGTTGCAGTTTGGCCCCTGGCTTGAGGCAAATGGTGCTCAGGCTTCACTCTTTTGGCCTAGCAGTGAACAGTATTCCGATCGTCTTTGGTCTACATACGTGTTCTCGAATGTAGAGGATAATCCCGAGGATCCAAGTCAGCAGTTTACAGTTGTAGAATGTGAAGGTAAACTCTATCTCTTTAACATTGCTGCGCAGAAGTATGTTTCAGCAAAGGACGGTAGCGCTATGATGATGGATATTCCTACTTCATACGTCGAGGCTTTTGAGAGTACATACGGACACGCAAGCTATCCTTGGATTTTGGCTTTTGACGGAACCGGTACTATAACCAATATTCCCGCTAACGGATTCGAGGAGTATGGTTACGCTTATTGCGGATGGTCGCTTACAGACGGAGCAGCTTATGGTTCTTGTCAGATTTACGAGGTAGGTGAGTATGCTGCAATCGACTCTTTGACCGAGACACTTGCTTATAATCTTGTAGTAGGCGAGCAGTTGCGCAAAGAGGCTTTGGATAGCCTCTCATACGTTCTCGAGGAGGTTGACCTCTTTATTCTCGACGAGCTTAAGTATTCTGCTACCGGTGGTGGTAAGATAGAGCTTCAGGTTGCCGACCAGGCTGCAGCTAACTACTTGTGGTGTAATGAGCCTGAGCTAAGCGAGGGTCCCATTGATGCTCTTATCGATGGCGATACATCGAACTTCTTCCACTCACGTTGGAATAGTCCTGTTGAGAAGCAGCATTGGTTGCAGGTTGATGCTTTGAACGAACCCTTGCAGAAATTTGCAATAGAGTATGACACAAGACCTAACTGTGCAGATGACTATCCCGATGTAATCGAGGTGCTGGGTAGTAATGATGGTGTAGAATTTTCTCAAATCGCTGTTCTTGATAAGGATCTTCCCCAGCAGGGTAGTATGCATTGGGCATCAGGCGATATTGTAGCCGACCAGCCTTACCAATATCTCCGTTTTCTTGTAACTGCCGAGCGTACATATTTCCATATGGCTGAGTTCTCGCTTTATGCATTGGCAAACGAGACAGCCGAGGAGAAATATCTTCCCTTTGTAACTTATATCCGCGAACTTGTTGAGCTTTACAACGAGGGTAACGATATGTATATGAGAGCCGATGATAAGGCCGACGATATAATGGAAATGATTACCGAGCTTAACGACCTTATGAAGCTTATCAAGGGTCTTGCAAGCGACGAGGATGATCCCGAGACAGTAGAGTATATCGCCGAGGTTAAGGAGATTTACGAGCTCCAGGGTGTAGGTTATCCCACAGGTGCAGGTCGTGAGACATTCAAGGCTGCTATCGACGCTGCCGAGGCTAAGCCCACAACATTGGCACGTATCACACTTGCCGAGGCTCTTCAGGAGTACTACAAGACCGAGGAGATTATCCTGCCCACAAACGGTACAAAGTACACTCTTACATTCGTAACATACGGTGGTGTACGTAACTATCTCGACTATAATGTAACAGAGACAGGCGACTATACACTTTCGATGGTTCGTGATACTCTTACAAGCAAGGGACTCTCTTATCCCGAGACAGCAGTATTTACTTGCGAGGCTAACGAGGATGGAACATTCTCATTCGTAACATTCGATGGCAAGTATTTGACTGTTCCCAACGGTGCATCAGGCTCGGCAACAGGTATCTCTGAGTCTAAGGTTGATGTTACACTCGTGAAGATGTATCCCAATGGCAAGTGCGAGACTGACGTAACATACGAGAAGCTCTTTGGACTTGTAGCTTATCAGGTAGGTGGAACATTCCCCGCTCCCAATAGCTCAGGTTCTTACTTCTACACAGGTAACCTGCCTCACTTTATGGGTAGCTGGACATCGGCTATGGCAATAGAGGAGTATGTCCCCGGTGACGACACAGGTATCGACCAGGTAGCCGGCGAGACAGTTGTTGAGGGTATCTACGACCTCAGCGGTCGCCGCGTAGAGAATCCTGTTAAGGGTATCTATGTTATCAATGGCAAAAAAGTGCTGGTTAAGTGAGAGTAATGATTGATAAGCTTGCTTAATAAAGAATTGCCGAGCGCCAAGCACTTGGGCGCAGCCAAAGTTCTTGTTAAGTAATAACTCCAACCTAACCTCTCTCTAAGTGGAGGGGATAAGTGGAACAGATTATAGGCAGCGTGCTTTTGGCACGCTGCCTTTTTGCACAAATTTCCCATTAAAGTAGGAATGATTTGACAAAGTCCAACAGTAGCATAAACTCACCTTCTGAAGCAACTTTCAAACACGCACTTTTTAACTCCTTACCCCGTTGGGTAGCCCGAAGTGTTCAGTCGTGATAGATTATAGGGATTTTTTATCCTACTTCCTGTTCTTCCTGTTAATAAATAAATTTTAGATAAAATATAAATATTTATTTTATAAATGTTATATTTGCGGATATAATGGCTAATATGCCTTAATAAATGGCTATTAGTAAAATAGATACTTTAAATAACCTTTTTTATTAACCAAATTCAATTTTTATGAGAAAGTTTACACTTTTCTTGTCGCTGTTCTTTGCGATGGCATTGACAGCAATGGCACAGAGCTACAGTCTCACCGAGACTCGTCTGAGCTCTGCCGAGTTGAATGCAAAAACTGCATCTACTTACATTGCCATTAAAAATCTTTCTGCTACCAACAATTTCTATTTTGTTGGTAACACAGGCGCTGCTCCTTACAGCGTTGCCGATTTTACAGACGCAGCGGTGTTTGTATGGGAGCCCGTATTCGAGGGTGAGGCCGGTTCTTACTATCTTAAAAAGTTAGACGGAACCTATATGCAGGCATCTTCTCCCAAGGACTTCGGTTCTATCGAGGGTGCTGCCGTGTTTACAACAACGAATCCTACCCAGGCCGGTGAAGGTTCTTCTAACTTCAACGGTGATGGCGACTCAATGTCTTACATCGATGCCGAGGATATGTTGGTTCGTTTCGTAAACAATGCCGGAACTTGGATTAATGTACAGAATGGTGCAGCCGGTACTCCTACCTATAATCAGGGTAAGGGTGGTTGGACAATTCACTATGTATATGCTGTTGAGGCTGCAACTGTTGAGCCGGAACCTGATCCCGAACCCGAGCCCGAGCCCACAGTAGATCTCGTATGGTCGACAACCGAGGTTGGTACAGCTCCCTATCAGCTTCCCGAGGAGGATGCTGCCAAGATTTTTGCTCTTAGCGACCTTACTGTAGCTGTAAAGGTTACTACTCCTGCTACATTGGCCGACAGAAAGGCTATCTTCTGCACATCAGACCCCACACAGGCTGCAAATACCGATGCTATGCCCACAGGTTCGGCATACGTAGCGTATGGTACAAGCGGTGCTAACCTTAGCTATTTGGCATCTTGCAAGACCGGTGACCGTTACTCGTCAGGTACAGTTCCCGCAGGAGCCGAAGATGTTGTGTTGGTTTATGTTCTTAACCCCACAAATAACAACTTCAAGGCATATATCAATGGCGTATCTGTGATGGACCGCAACTTCGGCGGTTACGAGATTGCTACTCCCAAAATGGTAAAAGAGGATCACGCAGGTGCTCAGATTTACATCGGCGGTGGTATGACAGCCGAGGGCGCAATGGAACTCTTCGACGGTACTATCAGCGCAGTGTCGGTATATAGTGGTGTCCTTTCGGCCGAGGAGATTGCGAATCTTTTTGCTCCTTCACAGGAGGAGGTTGATGCCGCTGCCGCAGCTCTTAAGGAGGTAACAGACAAGGCTGCCGCTCTGCTTGCCGAGGCTCAGTTGAGCGTTGAGGCTACTCCGGTTGCTCTTCAGACTACAGATGCCGAGGCGGCAGCTTATGTAACTTGTCCTCAGGAGCACAATGCTAATAATGGCGACACGGATGGTGATGGTGTACCTGCGCTTGTCGATGGTAACACAGGAACATTTATGCATACATCTTGGGGTGTAGCAATTGATGGCCCTCACTACATTCAGATTGACCTCGGCGAGGGTAATTCAATTCAGAACTTCTCGTTCAACTACCACACACGCGTAAACGGTGGTAGTGACTTCCCCGATGCAATAGAGGTGCAGGGTAGCAACGACGGCGAGGCTTTCACAACAATTACAAAGATTGAGAGCGGTCTGCCTCAGGCAGGCGACAAGGCTTGGGCTTCGAACGTGATTTCTGCTGCTGAGGCTTACAGCCACTTGCGTTTCCTTGTTACAGCCGAGCGTATCTACTGGCATATGTCAGAGTTTGGTATCTCTAACGTTGTCAGCTCGGTTGCCGAGGAGTTCAAGGCTGCATTCGACGATGTAGTTGCTCTTGACGCCGAGTATAAGAGAATTATGGCTAACGAGGCAATGAGCATCAAGGAGATGAACGCTGCTGCCGAGGCACTTGCGGCTCTTATCGCAACAGTTGAGGCAGGACGTGTAACTCCCGAGCCCGAGCCTTCACAGCCCACAACAGCTGAGTTTGACTTCACAAATCCCACAGCTCTTGAGCCTTCGGTAACTCCCAACGAGACAGTTTCGGCAGGTGTTGAGTTCGATGATATTACGTTCACCAACAACGGTGTATCGGTAAATGTCAACAAGGGTGCTGCTACCACAAAGGTACGTATCTGGACAAAGAAGGGTCCCGCTTACGAACTCCGTTCATACACGGGTTCTACAATTACCGTTTCTGCTCCCGTTGGTACAAAACTTACAAGCATTGTATTCGAGGGCAAGGCTTCTACTAAAATGACAGCCGAGGGCTTCGACGCAGGAACCTGGACAGGCGAGGCTGAGAGCGTAGAGTTTGCTGTAACAGGTACACTTAATATTAATACTATCAAGGTAGAGTTGGTTGTTGAGGGCGGTATTTCGGTATCAGCTCCCGTTCCTTCAGTAGAATCGGGTGTTTATCCCGAGGCACTGAATGTAAGCTTCGTATCGGAGATAGCAGGAGTAGAGGAGGGTACAGAGTATACTCTTCGTTACTACTATACCGACAATGGCGACGAGCCTACAGCTGCTTCTAACCGCATCTATAGTAATCTGTATGTTGGTAAGGATGCTACATATAAGGTAATCGCTGTTCTTACAATCGGTGAGGAGCAGTATGTAAGTCCTGTAACCGAGGTTTCTTATATTATAAGCGAGATGAAGCCATACGAGGCAATCAAGTCGGCCGAGGATGTTAAGCCCGGTAAGGTTATTATGGTAGCCGGCACACAGGCTGCTCTCTCTGTCGAGGGTAAGTATGGTTACTTGAATGCACGCGAGGTTGAGGTTAAAGGCTCATTCGTCGAGGATATGGTTTACTATGCATTCGAGCTTGAGGCTGCCGAGGGTGGTTACTATATCAAGGATGCAAATGGTAAGTATCTCTATATGAGCGGAACATACAACAGCTTCAATGTAAGCGACGAGGTTCCTGCCGAGGCCGGTGTTTGGACAATCGCTATCAACGAGGATGGTACAGCTACAATTACCAATGTCGAGAAGGCTAAGTATATTCAGTACTCTACAAAATATTCAAGCTATGGCGCATACGCCGAGGCACAGGCCGAGGGCGTTCTTCCCACTCTCTATGCCCAGGGCGAATATCCCGTATTGGAGTACACTCCCACCGGTGAGGAGATGCTCAGCGAGCTTAAGGAGTTCACATTCACTTGTGCTCAGGGTCTTTCTGTAAACGTGGAGGCAGGTGTTCCCTTCGTTTACGATCCTATGAGCGGTGTTTGGAGCGACGAGGTAGGTGACTACGTATACAGCAAGTACTTCGAGCTTGACGCTACGGTTGTTGACGCTAACACAGTAGTTCTTTCACTTCCCGAGGCTGTAACAGGCGAGGGCTTCTATCAGCTTTCTGTTCCTGCAGGCTTCTTCGTACTTAACCCCGAGGGTCTTGCTATTGCAAGCGAGGCAATCGGTGGCTACTACAACCTTGTAGACAACTCTCCTCTCACCATCGAGAGCACAACACCTGCTGTTGGTGTTGTTGAGTCATTGAGCCGCGTTGAGATAGACTTCAGCCACAACATTGGCGAGGTTTACACTCCCATCAGCGTTGTTGACGCCGAGGGTAACGAGGTTTGCAAGGCTACTCCCAGCTTCCAGGATGCAGATGGTAACTGGTATAACGATTATAGTTTGGTATCGTTTGTTCTTGAGAGCGAGATTACTGCTGCCGGAACCTACAGCCTTGTAATTCCTGCTAACTACATCAACAAGACATCTGACGGTTCTTTCTTCGAGGGTGCAACACTCACATTCACCATCGAGGGTGAGGTGGAGACAGGTCTCGCCGATGGTGTTTACAAGTTGCATTGGGAGTGGAACGGTCGCGGATTTATGGCTTATCACGAGGACTTCCCCGAGGAGGCTAAACTTGCTGACGTAACTCTCGGTGGTTACGAGAACATCCACTACAACAGCGCTACCGATAATGTAGATCTTAACTGGTATCTCATCACTGCTAACGACGGTAACAGGTATCTGTTCCACGTTGCAACAGGTAAATTCCTTACTTACACAGATGTAGAGGCCGATGCTGCTGTCTCTAACCGTCTTGATGCAGCAAGTGCTCTTGCAATCAATATCGAGACTTCTGTTGCCGATGCAGCTTCTTATCAGGTAACAGCTGAGTTCAACGATAAGACTTATCTTTTGAGCAGTGGCTGTGGTGCATCTTCTTTCGAAGGTCATCCGATACGTTGGAATCCCAATATGAACGACCTTACCGATGGTGGTACTCCCGTCAAGTTTGTTCCTGTTGAGGGTGTTGAGGTGTCAGACGAGGTGATGGCAGCTGTAAATGCAGTTATCAATCCTGTTAAGTACTATCGCGTTAAGCACGTAACAAGCGGTAAGTATCTGCACATCAACGAGCGTAATGCCGACTACTCAACCGGTCCTATCGGTTCTGTAATCGTATCCGACTTTGCCGAGGTTAGCGACCAGGTATTCTCAATCGAGGAGAACGAGAACGGTAAGTATCTTGTATCAAGCGAGGGTTACTACATCGTTTGCCGCGCTTGGAACGTTGACGCTTGGAACGACGCAACAATGGGTAGCGCTCTTGCATTCGAGGCAACCAAGAACGAGGGTGAGTTCTATATCAAGTGTGCTAACGGCTACTTCAAGGTAGAGAACGTTGGTGGCGTTGACTATCCCTTCTGCGACGCTCCTATCACAGCTGCTGCAACTTGGGTACTTGAGGAGGCTGAGGCTCCCGCTCCCGTTGAGCCCGTTGAGTTCGGTGTTGTAAGCATCGATCCCGCCGACGGTAGCACCGTAAGCAGTCTTACTACCATAACAGTTACCTTCAGTCACGCAGTATCTTGCGATGCGTTGCGTCCCGGAATCGATACATATAATATCTTCGGCGATAATGGTAGCGTAAATGAGTCACATTTCTCAATAGAGGGTAATGTTGTTAAATTTGAGCTGATAAGCGGAATTTACGATGCCGGAGTTTATACATTGTCAATACCTAAGTATATATTTAGCAATGCAGAGACCGGCGAGGTATTTGAGGGTGCTAAGTTCTTATTCACAGTTGACGGTACACTCAGCGGTATCGGTAATGTTAATGCCGAGGATGGCAATCAGGTTATCTACGACTTGAATGGCCGTCGCGTTAAGAATGCTGTTAAGGGTGTTTACATCATCAACGGTAAGAAAGTGCTGGTTAAGTGAGAGCAATGATTGATAAGCTTGCTTAATCAAGCATTGCCGAACGCAAAGCAGTTCGCGCGAAGCGCAGTGGTTTTGGTTAAGTGAGAGCAATGATTGATAAGCTTGCTTAATCAAACATTGCCGAGCGCAAAGCAGTTCGCGCAAAGCGCAGTGGTATTGGTTAAGTAATTATCAAAAGACCTAATATTATAGGCAGCGTGTTTTTGGCACGCTGCCTTTTTCTTTGCCCCTACTGTCCGCGTGATAAGTACTTATATATCATTGATGAAATTCATTGCGTGTAGGGGAGATTTTTAATCTCCCGAATTATTGCGTTACAAGTATTTTAAATCCCATTACCTTCTATTTGTATGGATTTGTGTATTTATTTGCACTTTTTAGCATTATATTTTGTGAAAAAAGTGGCAATTATCCGAAAGTTTTATATTTTTGCAAGCGAAACAGAGTTTTAAATGCTAAAATGATAATTTAAAAATAGATGCTTATGAGAAAATTTACTCTTCTTTTTACTATGTTCATTGCTTGTGCGGTAACATTGTGTGCACAAGACGAGAACGAGGGTGGTGAGGCTACAGGGCCTTCTATCTACCTTTTAGAGGATAATAATCAGGTATATACCGAACTCCAGTATTTTACTGTAGGTACCGATGCCGACCGCTTGGAAATTTCGGGTAAGGGCGAAGCTAAACTCGTGCAAGTAAGTTCGGGTCAGGGGCCTGTAATGACGGGTTATCCTATTGGTTATACAATGGCTCTTCTCGAGACTCCCAATCCTATAAAAGCTGCAGGAGAGTGGAAAGTTGTTATCCCCGAAGGCTACTACAATCTCGAAAAAGACAGCGTTGTCTATCCCAGCCCCGCTTTTGAGATGGTGTTTAAGATTGGTGCTCCCGAGGACTTTAAGATTGTCGCAATGGACCCCGAGAATAACTCTACAGTGTCGTCGCTCAGCAAGGTGCTTCTTACCTTTAACTATCCCCCTATGGATTGTTATGATGTTTTAAAGGTTGTAAATGCTTCGGGAGATAGCATTTGTGCAGTGACTGCTCACTGCTACGACGAAGAGAACAACTGGTACGATGGTTGGTTGACGATGCGTTTGGCTCTCTCCGATACTATTGTTGCAAAGGGGACATACTATATTCAAATTCCCGATAGCACAATCAAAAAACAGGCCGACCAGCTTACTCCCATCGCTCCAACAACTCTCGTATTCCACGTCGATGGCTCACAGGCTACAGGAATACTTCCCGTTGTTAACAATGCTGTTGTTGGTGCAATCTATGATCTGACAGGTCGTCGAGTAGAGCAGATTACAACTCCCGGCGTTTATATTGTAAACGGTCGCAAGAGATATATAAAGTAAACTCTTATCATTATAGAGATAAAAAACTTCTAATAATAGATGTTGATACGTATGTGTCGGCATCTATTATTTTATAAGTTATATGTTGGGCTCTTCAAACTTTTTTTATATCAATTTGTAAAAAAAAGAACCAAAAAAATATTTTTTACATCTATTTGTGTATCTTTGCGTCGAACATAATTGGCTGAGATTAAATTGCTTTGCACAATTTGCTTTGACAAAAAGCGAGTTGTGTGGGTTTTTTAGTCGCATACGTATAGATAATATTTTAAATTAACCTTATTTTATTAACCAAATTCAACATTTATGAGAAAGTTTACACTTTTCTTGTCGCTGTTTTTTGCTATGGCATTGACAGCAATGGCACAGAGCTACAGTCTCACCGAGACTCGTCTCAGCTCTGCTGAGTTGAATGCAAAGACTGCATCTACTTACATTGCCATTAAAAATCTTTCTGCTACCAACAATTATTATTTTGTTGGTAACACAGGCGCTGTACCCTACAGCGCAGCCGATTTTACAGACGCAGCTGTGTTTGTATGGGAGCCCGTAAATGAGGGCGAGGCCGGTTCTTACTATCTTAAAAAGTTAGACGGAACCTATATGCAGGCATCTTCTCCCAAGGACTTCGGTTCTATCGAGGGTGCTGCAGTGTTTACAACAACCAATCCTACCCAGGCCGGTGAAGGTTCTTCTAACTTCAACGGCGATGGCGACTCAATGTCTTACATCGATGCCGAGGATATGTTGGTTCGTTTCGTAAACGATTCTGAGACTTGGATTAACGTACAGAATGGTGCAGCCGGTACTCCTACCTATAATCAGGGTAAGGGTGGTTGGACAATCCACTATGTATATGCAGTTGAGGCTGCAACTGTTGAGCCTGAGCCCGAGCCCGAACCTGAGCCCGAATCCGGAATCAGAAGCGATAAATGTTACGCAATCACAGCAAAGGATGCCAATCGTGGTGCCCTTTATGCCGGTGAGGGTGCAACACACTTATCGCACTGTGGTGCTACCTATGGTAACTACCACAACAAGGAGGTAGCTGTTGATGCAACCAATCCCGCACAGCAGTTTGCTTTCGTGCAGTACGATGGCAAACTCTATCTCTACAGTGTTTCAGAAAAGAAATTTGCTGTAAAGGATGGTCAGTATGTTAAGTTTACCGAGAACCCCGAGGGTTATGTAACAGTTGAGGCTGCCGACGTAGCCGGTTACTTCCTCATTAAGTTCAACGGTACCAACAGACTTAACTTCTCGGGTGGTTACACTTACGGTGTAGTTGCCAACTACGAAACTCCCGATGATGGTAACCGTTTGGTTATTTCTGAGGCCGGTGCTTTTGATGCGACAGAGGCTCTTGCTGTATTTGAGAAAGCTGCTCAGGAACTCGAGGATGCTATGGCTACATACGAGAAGAAATTTGCCGAGGCATTTACACTGCTTCTCGAGTCTGGTCTTTCTGTAGAGGAGAGCAAAGTAGCTCTTCAGGCTACAGATGCCGAGGCGGCAGGTTATGTAACTTGCCCTCAGGAGCACAATGCCAATAATGGCAACACGGATGGTGGTGGTGTTCCCGCACTTGTTGACGGCAACACCAATACATTTATGCACACATCTTGGGGTGTAGCAATTGATGGTCCTCACTACATTCAGATTGACCTTGGCGAGGCTAACGCTATTCAGAACTTCTCGTTCAACTACCACACACGTGTCGGTGCAGGTAACAACTTCCCCGATGCTATTGAGGTACAGGGTAGCAACGATGGCGAGTACTATACCACAATAACAAAGATCGAGGGTGGTCTGCCTCAGGCTGCCGATAAGGCTTGGGCATCGGGCGTAATCCTTGCAGAGGAGGCTTATACCTCATTCCGTTTCCTCGTATCAGCCGAGAATACATTCTTCCATATGGCCGAGTTTGCTCTTTCAAGCGCTGCTGTTTCTATCGCCGAGGGTCTTGAGGCTAAGACACAGGCTTACCTCAACCTTAAGGCTGTTGCCGAGGCTGTATCTAATGTAGAGGGTGCCGACCTTAAGACATACAACGCTTACAACGAGGCTCTTACTGTAGCTATAGCTGATGTAGTTGCCGAGGAGAGCACACTTGCTCTTATTGAGGAGGCTAAGGCGCTTCTCGATTTCGAGGGTGTTGGTTATCCCACAGAGGCTCCCCGCGCCAAACTTCAGGCGGCTATCGAGGTTGCAGCTTCTTATCCTGTAGCTTCTGGTGAGGCTGCTCTTAAGGCTGCTATGAATGCTTATTGTGGTTCAACAGATATTGTTCTCCCCGAGGCAGGTAAGACATATACCCTTACAATGGTTGCCAAGAGTGGTAAGGAGTTCTACCTCAACTACAATGCCGAGGATTATGACATCGAGATGGTAGAGCGTAAGAAGAATGCTGCTCTTCCCCAGTCGGCTGTATTCTACAGCGAGGCAAACGAGGATGGCACAATCGCTCTTAAGACCTACGATGGCAACTACCTTGTATATCACAGCAAATATGCCGGTGTAAATTGGCTCGAGAATGGCGGTAACATCAGCGGTTTGCAGCAGGGTAAGGATAAGATGACAAGCCTTACATTTGCCAAGATGGAAAATGGTAACAAGGTTGAGGCTGTCGACAATATTCAGATTTTTGGTCTGCTCACTTGGTACAGTTTGCGTGGTTTCGATACCGGCAAGAGCCAGGATACATACGGTTATATGGTTCTCAAGGCAGACGGTACCGATTATGACGGTGCTTCTGTTCCTTTCTGGAACGATAGTTTCTCTTCTGCATTCCGCGTAGAGGAGGTTGAGCTTCTTCCTCAGACAGCTGTGCTCGATTTCTCTGTAAACAATTGGGGTATTCCTACATACGAGGAGACAAACTTGAGCGGTGTTAAGAGTGCAGTAGACTTTACCGATGATACATACCTTGTAAATATCGATCCTACTGCTAACGGTGGTAACTTCTACTACGACAATAACGGCTTCTTGCGCATTGCTAAGCCCGGTTCTAAGATTGTTCTTCCTGCATTCGACTTCCCCGTTGGTAAGATTGAGGTTGTAGGTCACTCTTCTGCAACAAGCTACAAGAATGTAGATATGAATGTTTATGTTGGTACTACTGCTGTAAGTACAGCTTGTGTTGGTTCAACTGCTACAAATACATTCGAGATTGCTGCCGATAAGCAGGCTGCCGGTACAGTATATGAGCTCGTTATCGGTTCAAAGGGTGGTAACTACTCAAGCGTAATGTATATTACAGCTATTAAGGTATATCCCGCTAACGGTCTTAAAGCTCCCGAGTTCTCGGTAGCTCCCGGTGTCTACACCGAGTCGTTCACAACATACGCTACAACTGCTACAGCTGAGATTGCCGAGCAGTCTCGTATCTATTACACAATCAATGGTGAAGAGCCCACAACAAGCTCGGCTCGCGCTTACAGTGGTGCTATCCGTGTAAGCAGCAGCTGCACTGTTAAGGCTATTGCTTGGGTTGTTTACAATGGTATCGAGTACGTGAGTGAGTCATCGTCAATCGATTATATTGTATCGGAGAAGGCTCCCTTCAAGAAGGCTACTGTTGCCGGTGCAGGTAATTATATGATTGTTGCCGATGGTAAGATTGCTACTCCTATCGAGGGTACTGCACTTCCTGCAAAGGCTACATCGGTAAACGGTGACTTTGTTGAGGATGCTGTTTACTATGCACTTACTCTTGAGGCAGCTGATGGTGGTTACTATCTTAAGGATGTAAACGGTAACTATATTTATACATCTGCTACAATAGGTACAGGCACAGGTACAGGTACAGGTACAGGTACA
>JAGBBX010000005.1 GCA_017938245.1 Bacteroidaceae bacterium | reverse complement strand
TTTGGGTGCTGCGGAACTCGCTTCGCTCAAACATCCTCGCACTTAATCCAAAAAACATCTACCATTTTACTAATTTTCATACGGCGCACCAATGAACAACCTTATGATTTTATGAAAAAGTGGGCTTGCTTTAGTATTTTCGAGGTAAAAGTGGCAATATAAGCTTCGTCAATAGCCCTTTTTGGGATTATTCTATTTTTATCGGACAGTAATAATTTCTGTATAATACTTTTTCCCATTTATATAACCCTTAATGCGGCTCTCACCATACGGTCGTTGTCGGCAAAGTCTTTGCGCAGTTCTATATTGCTGTAACCAAGCTCTGCAAGCATTTGACAGGTCTCTTTGCCGTAGGCGCGGTTAATCTCGAAATAGAGGTGTCCACCGGGCGAGAGCATTGTGAGGGCTTTTTGTGCTATTGTGCGGTAGAAGAGCAACGGGTCGTTGTCGGGGACAAAGAGGGCTGTGTGTGGTTCCCATTGCAGTACATTAGCCTCCATCGACTCTTTCTCTATCTCTCTTATATATGGTGGGTTGCTCACAATAATATCGAGCTGCTCGTTCGTTGGGCTGTATGCGAGTATGTCTCTCTGCTCGAATTTTACTTGTGTTTCGTTGATACGGTTGTTCTCTTGTGCCACCGATAGTGCCTCGGACGATATATCCCACGCTTCTACTGTGCAGTGGGGGAGTCTTTTTGCAAGGGTTATGGCTATACATCCGCTGCCTGTACCTATGTCGAGTATTCTCTCTTTGCCCGTTGCTTCGCTCTCTATCCACGTAACAAGCTCTTGTGTCTCGGGACGGGGAATCAGTACGTTGCTGTTTACCTTGAACTGCAGTCCGCAGAAACTCTCGTAGCCAAGAATATGTTGTATGGGGGTGTACGTTTGCAGACGCTCTAACGCTTTGTCGAGCATTTGTTGCTGCTCGTGGGTGAGTGTTACGGGGTCTTTCAGAAAGTAGATGCTCTCCTTGACGCCTAAAAGTTCGGTGGCGAGAATACGCGAAAGGGCAGTTACTTCGCTTGTGGTGTAGTAACTGCCTAATCGGGTGCGTATCTGTTGCAGAATACCTTTCACGATAGTGCTGCGTATAGGTTGTCCCACTCGTCGCATAGTGCCTGTATCGAGGGGAACACAAGGCTTGCGCCTGCATTGCTGAGGACGCTGTCCTTTAATGGGCCGGTATTGGCGGCTATTGTAAAGAGTCCTGCTGCAACGCCTGCGGTAACGCCTAATGGTGCATTCTCGACGACGATTGCTTCATTGGGGGCAAAGCCGCCTTTCTCCAATGCCAACAGATAGGGGTCGGGGTATGGCTTTCCGCGTTTGACGTTGAAACTTGTGACAATATGATTCTCGTCGAAAAGGCCGGGGAAATTACTCTGTATGCGGTCGAGCAGGGTGGGGGTTCCCGAGCCTGTCACAATCATCGGTGTGAGTCCGCAGGCTTTTACCTTTTCAATAAGTTCCAATGCTCCGGGCATACGGGGTGTGGGCGGGTAGGTGGCAAAAATATCACATTTTGCCTTACACAATGCCTCAATCTGTTCGGGGGTCGATGGATGACCGAACTGTGCTATGCTGGCTGTGTTTATAGTGTCGGCACCTGTGCGTCCTTCGTTCATATATACATCCTCGCGGCTGAAGTTGAACCCTGCCTCTGTCATCACCTGTGACCAGGCATCGGCGTGAAAGGGCATAGAGTCGAACAGGACACCGTCCATATCGAACAATACAGCACGCAACTGCAAGGCCTTGTGACCTTGCAGTTGCTCATATTTCTCAATTGATTCTTTATAGTTCATTAGAGACGTGCGCGAATTGCTTTGCTCTGCTCCTCGTAGCCGGGCTTGTCGAGCAGTGCGAACATATTTCTCTTGTAATCCTCTACACCGGGCTGGTTGAAGGGGTTAACGCCAAGAACGTAACCGCTGATACCGCAGGCAATCTCGAAGAAGTAGATGAGCTGACCGATGTAGTACTCGTTGAGCTCGGGGATTGAGATGCGCATATTGGGAACACCGCCATCGACGTGTGCAAGCTGTGTACCAAGCTCGGCCATCTTGTTAACCTCGTCGACGTGCTTGCCTGCGAGGAAGTTAAGACCGTCGAGGTTCTCGTCATCACAGGGAACGAGCAGTGAGCTGTTGGGCTTCTCAATCGAAAGCACTGTCTCGAAGATTGTGCGCTCGCCATCCTGAATCCACTGACCCATTGAGTGAAGGTCGGTGCTGAAGTCTACCGATGCGGGGAAAATTCCCTTGTGGTCTTTACCCTCGCTCTCGCCGTATAGCTGCTTCCACCACTCCGAGGTGAAGTGCAGCTTGGGCTGGTAGTTTACAAGAATCTCAATCTTCTTGCCTGCTGCATAGAGGGCGTTACGTGTGGCTGCATACATTGCTGCGATGTTCTCTTCGAAAGGAACGGCGGGAGAACAATCCTTCTCCATCTGCTGTGCACCGCTTACGAGTGCCTCGATGTCGTATCCTGCAACGGCAATGGGCAGAAGACCTACGGGTGTGAGTACCGAGAAACGACCACCAACGTTGTCGGGAATAATGAAGCTCTTGTAACCCTCTTTGTCGGCTGTTACGCGTGCTGCACCCTTAACGGCATCGGTGATTGCAACAATAACCTCGCTAGCCTCGGCCTTGCCCCACTGCTCCTCACACTGTTTCTTCAAAAGGCGGAAAGCAAGAGCTGTCTCGGTAGTTGTGCCCGATTTTGAGATGTTTATTACACCAAACTTCTTGCCTTTAAGGTAGGCCATAAGCTCGCTTAGATAATCCTCGCTGATGTTGTGTCCTGCGAATATTACGCGGGGGCCACAAGCAGGCAGAAGAGCCGCAAAATTGTTGCTCAGTGCCTCGATGACTGCGCGTGCACCAAGGTAGCTGCCGCCGATACCTGCTACCACAACTATCTCGCACTTGTTGCGCAGTATCTGTGCAACTTCTTTCAGCTGCTGAATAAACTCGCTGCTTATTGATGAGGGGAGATGCAACCAACCCAGGAAGTCGTTGCCGGGGAGTGTACCCTCTTCGAGTGCTTTCTGTGCAGCCTCTACCTGAGGCTTAAGGGCCTCAATCTGCTCACGTGTAACAAAGCCTGTTACTTTGTCGATGTTCAGTGATATATTTTTCATTTTTGTAAAAATTTAGTTTCAAATTTGGTAATGTGTAAAATATTCGTTTCTCGGGATTCCTTGCTTACTCCCTCTTTTTATTTAAATGAATCGGTAAGCAATTTAATCTCGATGACAGGCGAAATGTGCTCGTACAGGATATTGTAAACGGCATCTATAATTGGGGTGTTCACTCGGTAGTGCTCGTTTATCTCCTTTATACATTTTGCTGCGTAGTAACCCTCGGCTATCATCTCCATCTCAATTTGTGCGCTCTTTACCGAGTAACCTCGGCCAATCATTGTACCGAATACGCGGTTGCGGCTGAAGTTGGAGTATCCTGTTACCAATAGGTCGCCCAGATATACGCTGTCGTTTATGGTACGCTCGATGGGGTGTACCACGTTTATAAAGCGGTTCATCTCTATCACAGCGTTAGACATCAGCACTGCCTGGAAGTTGTCGCCATATTTAAGGCCGTTACAGATACCTGTTGCAATGGCGTAGATGTTCTTTAGTACCGAGCCGTATTCTATTCCCACAACATCGTCGCTCACCGAGGTCTTTACGAAGCTGTTGGCTATTTTCTTGGCAAACTGTGTGGCGTGGTGTATGCTCGAGCAACCTACTGTAAGGTACGAGAGGCGCTCAAGGGCAACCTCTTCGGCGTGACAGGGACCGGCAATTACGGCGATATTCTCGTAGGGTACGTGGTACTCTTTGTGGAAATACTCCGAGATGATGAGGTTCTCGTCGGGAACAATTCCTTTGATGGCATTTACAATGAATTTGTCCGACAAATCCTCTTTCAACTTCTTAAGGTGGCTCTTTAGATAGGGCGAAGGGGTTACAAACACCAAAATATCGCTCTCCTTTACAATCTTGTTGATGTTGGATGAGAAATTGATTCTGTTGGTGTCGAACTTTACCGATGACAGATAAGCAGGGTTGTGTCCCAAACGCTTGAACTCCTCGATGCGGTCGTCGCGTCTGATGTACCAGTTAATGGTGTCGACATTGCTCATTAGTATCTTGGCAATAGCTGTTGCCCAGCTTCCGCCACCCATAATCGCGACCTGTTTATTTGCTAATTCCATAGCTCCGGGGTTTTATGGTTATGCGAGCTTCTCAATCCAAGCGGCAACGTCGTTTACCGATGGGTTGGTATAGCCTAATTTGTATTTTTTGTTTATTCCTCCAATGAGTTGCTGTACCTTCTGGGGATTTTCGCCCTTAAGGTCGGCAACCATATTGTAGCCTGCTTTCTGTAGCACGGGAACCCACTCCTCGGCAATGCCAATGGCTGTAAAGGCCGATGCGGGGTCTTTGGGGATACGTTTTTCGGGACGCATCTGGGGGAAGAAGAGTACCTCTTGAATGGCGGTCTGTCCTGTCATAAGCATTGCCAAACGGTCCATACCAATTCCCATTCCCGAGGTGGGGGGCATACCATACTCCAATGCGCGAACAAAATCCTGGTCGATGAACATTGCTTCGTCGTCGCCCTTCTCGCTCAGACGTAGCTGCTCCTGGAAACGCTCGGCCTGGTCGATGGGGTCGTTGAGCTCGCTGTAGGCGTTACACAACTCCTTGCCGTTTACCATAAGCTCGAAGCGCTCGGTGAGGTCGGGGTTCTCGCGGTGGCGTTTGCACAGGGGCGACATCTCGATGGGGTAGTCGGTAATGAAGGTGGGCTGTATGTAGTTGCCCTCGCAAAATTCGCCGAAAATCTCGTCGATGAGCTTGCCTTTACCCATTGTGCTGTCAACGTCCATCTTAAGCTCTTTGCAGATGGCGAAAATCTCCTCCTCGCTCTTGCCGTTGAGGTCGTAGCCGGTGAACTCCTTTATTGCCTCGAGCATAGGTACGCGACGGAAGGGGGCCTTGAAGCTGATTGTGTGCTCGCCAACTTGTACCTCGGTGGTTCCGTTAACGTCGAGGGCTATCTTCTCGAGCATCTGCTCGGTGAAGCTCATCATCCAATTATAGTCTTTGTAAGAGACGTAAATCTCCATACAGGTAAACTCGGGGTTGTGTGTGCGGTCCATTCCCTCGTTGCGGAAGTTCTTAGAGAACTCATATACTCCCTCGAATCCACCAACGATAAGGCGCTTAAGGTAAAGCTCGTTGGCGATACGCAGATAAAGGGGAATGTCCAGCGCATTGTGGTGTGTGATGAAGGGACGCGCAGCTGCTCCGCCTGGGATTGACTGCAACACGGGTGTCTCTACCTCCATATAACCCTTAGAGTTGAAATACTCGCGCATCGAGGTGTAAATCTTGTTGCGCTTGATGAATATATCTTTAATCTCGTCGTTTACAACAAGGTCGACGTAACGCTGGCGGTAGCGCAGCTCGGGGTCCTCGAATTTGTCGTATGCAACACCATCCTTGTATTTTACAATGGGCAGGGGACGTATGCTCTTCGAGAGCAGTGTAAGCTCTTGTGCGTGAACGGTAATCTCGCCTGTCTGTGTGCGGAATACGAATCCTTTTACTCCTACAAAGTCGCCAATGTCCAAAAGACGCTTGAATACTACGTTGTAAAGGTCTTTGTTCTCGCCGGGGCACAATTCGTCGCGTGTGATATATACCTGCACGCGACCTTTTGAGTCCTGAAGCTCGATGAACGATGCTTTACCCATTACACGACGACTCATAAGGCGGCCGGCGATGCACACTTGACGCTGCTCCTCGTCATCCTTGAACTCCTCAATGATATCGGTCGAGAATGCGTTGGTGGGGTACTCGGCTGCGGGATAGGGCTCGATGCCCATATTACGTAATTCGTTTAGCGCTTCGCGGCGCACAATCTCTTGTTCGCTTAGTTCTAATATATTCATTGCTTTATATGTATTTGTTCTATTTCTTTTATTATACGAGTTTCTTGAAATATTCTATTGTATGCTTTAGCCCCTCTTCGAGCTTTATTGTTGGTTCCCAACCGCCAAGTTTCTCGTGGGCAAGGCTTATATCGGGTTTGCGCTGACGGGGGTCGTCCTGTGGCAGCGGCTGGAATATTATCTTCGATTTTGAGCCTGTTAGCTCAATTACCTTTTGTGCAAGCTCCAGCATTGTGAATTCTCCGGGGTTACCGATGTTCACAGGGCCTGTAAAGTCGTCGCCTGTGCACATCATACGTATCATTCCTTCGATAAGGTCGTCGACATATTGGAAACTGCGTGTCTGCTGTCCGTCGCCATAGATGGTGATATCTTCGCCACGCAATGCCTGTACGATGAAATTAGATACCACGCGCCCGTCGTTCATACTCATTCGCGGGCCGTAGGTGTTGAATATGCGAATGATTTTTATGCGTATGTTGTTCTGACGGTGATAGTCCATAAAGAGTGTCTCGGCGCAGCGCTTGCCTTCGTCGTAGCACGAGCGTATGCCTATGGGGTTGACATTACCCCAATAGCTCTCGACCTGTGGGTGGATGTTAGGGTCGCCGTAGACCTCGCTGGTCGATGCTTGCAGAATCTTTGCACGTACCAATTTTGCCAGGCCAAGCATATTCATTGAACCAATGACGCAGGTCTGTATGGTCTTTACGGGGTCGTACTGATAGTGAATGGGCGAGGCTGGGCAGGCAAGGTTATAAATCTCGTCAACCTCGGCTGTATAGGGCTGTGTAACGTCGTGACGCACAAGCTCGAAGTGGTCGTTGCCTATAAGATGGCGTATGTTGTCTTTGCTGCCGGTAAAGTAGTTGTCGAGGCAGATTACATCGTTCCCCTCTTTAAGAAGGCGTTCGCATAGGTGCGAACCGATGAATCCGGCTCCTCCGGTTACAAGTATTCTCTTCATTATAATTAAGTTATATATTGGCAGAGTGGTCTACTATTGTATAAACAGAATAGTCCACATTACTGCAAAATGCTTATTATCTGCAAAAATAATATTTTATTTTTATCTAAGGTTTATATTCTCGATTGTTTTTGCAGTTGAATGTTAAAAATGTGGTTGCGGCAGATAAAGTTTTCCCTCGCTTGCATCTTAAAGTACAAGCGAGGGAAAATACCACCTGGGAATTCGGGCTGCTGCTCTACCAGCTGATAGATACGTTCACTCTCTACAGTCTATTCGTTTGCATCTTTGGTTGCATCCTCGTTAAATTCGACAACTTCACCGCCTTCTAACGACTTAAGCTCACTATCTTCAATCTCGTCATCCTCTACAATCACCAGAAGCTCTGTAACCTGCTTTGCTGAAGGAGGGGGAGGTACTACTTTCTCGTTTTCCAGGAAATTATTTTTCTCGAAGAAGGTTGTATTTACCCAAATCAAGTATTGTCTGTTACCCTCTTTGTCGGTGTAGTATGTCGTGAGTCTGTTGCCGTCTTTGCTTATTTTGTAACTGTATGTGATTGCCACATTGTCGTTATGTCTTATTGCAAATTTGTTTGTGCTATCCGATACTACGCTGTAAAGATATTCCGACTCGTTGTTGCTGTCGAAGTAAGAGGTGCCTATTGTCTGAAGTAGTTCGTAGTTGTAGTTGAACGAGATGTGAATCTCATCATTTTTGTGTAGTTTATATATGGGGTGTGTCTCTAAGCCCTTGCTTTCTGTTTTACACAGTGTCCACAGCTTAGCGAGTTCGTGGCGGTCGCTTCGCTCTCCTGCGTTGATACACTTAAACAGGGGTGCCTTTTCGTCGTTATCATATATGAAACAGAAGCGGGTGGGCTTGCTATCTATTTTACCCGGTGTCCAATTGGGTAATGCGTTTATTAATTCAATTGTTTTATCGTCATTTACGATGATTCGACTTCCATAATTGACGTATGATGCTTTTCCTTTCTCGTCAACCTCGATGATAATAATCTCTTTTATCTCTTTCAGATGCTTGTCGAGCGCTTCTTTACCACCGGGGAATTGTGGTTGTACCGTGTCGTGTGTAACTGCGGGGAGTGCTTGTCTGCTGTCTGTCTTTGTGCCGTTTGTGCAACCTACTACTGTCGCAATCAATAGTAACGGCAAGAAAATTATTGAAATTTTGTTTTTCATAATGGTTTTTATTAAGTTTATAATAGGTTAGTGCTTTTTTTGTTAAGATGGGTGGCTACCGGAAAATAAAGAAACGTGGGCGTACTTATTTGCAACAGGGAACGACCAAGCACCCACAAAAACATAAGCACAACCCACGCTATAAAGCGTGGTATTTAAAGTGCCTATTGGTGTTTTTGTTTCTAAAAATTGGTCGTTTTTGTTACAAAGCCAATAGCCTAAATACCATCAAAAAATGATTGCCTATTCGACAATCTTTGCGCAAACTTAATTATAAGTTTCTAAACTTACAATTATTTAGGGAATAATATAAGAAACTTTTCTAATTTTATTGGATATGTTTTCAATATTTGATTTAGACACAGGGCACAGAAAGAAGTGAAAAGACAGATAGTAACACCCAAAAAACGGCATTTTATGTTAAGATTTTCCGCAGCAGAGGTCTTTGCTTCTTTCTGTCGGCGGAACTACCGCAGTCGGCTTATCATTTTAACGAGTACCATAAATTCTGAATAAATATACTCTTATCGACATTAAATGGATTCGTTGCGTTATTATCGGATAATAATAATATTTTGCCCTTTCAGGGGTATAAAAATAGCTGCACCTAATGAAAATAGTGCAGCTATATATATCATTGTCTATCGGGTAATTATATTACTCGAAATTAAAGTCGTTGTAACCTATCATATTGCCGTCGGCGAAAATATGCAGACGGTAGCGTCCCGGTTGAAGATACTCTTCGATGTCCCAATACATTGTAATCTCTTGCTCTTCGCCTGTGTACTCTATGTATTTTTTTATAGAGTAGTTAATCTCTTTGTTCTCGTAGGTGAAACGATTGCTGCTCTCTTTGGTGAGGACGTTGCCATCGGGTGCGATGATGTGTGCATAGATGGTTTTGTCGCCTGTAGATGCTGTAATGTTTTTGGCAATGAGGAAACTGATAACCAATTTCTTGGCTTTCTTTATTTTGCTTACCTCTTTACCGCTTTTCTTGGCTGGGAACATCTTTAATCCCATCACGTCGAGCTGCGATGCAAGCTCTACTTTCTCGCTGAGTGCTTCTTTCTCTTCGCTTAGTGTGGTGATGGTCTCATTTGCCTCTTTCATCTTTGCTTTTACGCGCTTGTTCTCTTTTGTGAGCTTGTCGTTTACGCGATTTAAAGAGTCAATCTGAATGACATAGCTGCGCATTACGGCACGTACGGTCTTAAGCTCTTTCTTCAATCGGGTAATCTCGGCAGCGTCGGTGGCTTTTGTCTGTTTCAGCTCTTCGAGAAGTTGTTGTGTACGCAATTTCTCTTGGTCGAGTTTTATACGCAGTGAGTCGTTGCTGATGCGTATCTTAAGTTCGTCGTACTGTGTGGCAAATGTGGAGTATTCGCTTTCGAGCTCCTCTTTCTCTATTGCAAAGAGCTCTTCCATCTCCTCTATCTGCTTGGTGTTGTTTACCCACATTGTGCCAAAGGCTATTGCTGCAACGAGCAATAGGCCTATGGCACTGTAAAGTATGTATTTTATTTTATTGTTCTCCATCTTACTTTACTTTGAGAGTTTTTCTATGCTTTCGGTGAGCATTGCAATCTTCTCCTTGGCGTCGGACTGTTTCTTGCGCTCGATGGCAATAATCTTCTCGGGTGCCTTGCTTACAAAGTTGGGGTTGCCAAGCTTTGCCTCGACACTCTTAAGGAATTTCTCTTGGTAGGCAAGCTCTTCGCGCATCTTTGCTATCTCGGCATCTTTGTCGATGAGGCTGCCCATAGGCACTGCATACTCGGTGGTGCTTATGCGGAACGATACTGCTGTGTCGTCGGGTGTTGCGGTGCTCTCTATTGATGAGAGGTTTGCCATCTTTGTTAGTACGCTCTCGAGGCCTGTAACGTGTGACTCGCCTACAATTTGCAGTGCAAGGGACTCACGGGGCGAGAGGTTCTTCTGCTGACGTATTGAGCGTACGTTACCAACAATCTCCTTTAGCGCCTCGATGCGGCTTATCAGCTCTTCGTTGCAGGGGCGGTTGAGGTCTGTTACGTTCTGTGTCATAAGGCTCTCGCCTGCCTTGCGCTCTTTGATTGATTGCCACAGTTCCTCGGTAATGAAGGGCATAAATGGATGCAACAGACGCATTAGAGAGTCGAAGAACGATAGTGTTGCCTCGTATGTGGTGCGGTCGATGGGTGAGCCGTATGCGGGCTTAATCATCTCGAGGTACCACGCCGAGAATTCGTCCCAGAAGAGGGTGTAGAGGTTCATAAGTGCTTCGCTGATGCGGTACTTGCTAAACTGGTCCTCGAGCAGGGCTGCCGATTTTGCAAGTGCCTCGTTGAACCACTCGATGGCAATCTTTGAACTCTCGGGCTGCGCAATTTCGTCGCTTACGTTCCAGCCGTTGACAAGGCGGAAGGCGTTCCATATCTTGTTGCAGAAGTTACGTCCCTGTTCGCAAAGGCTCTCGTCGAAGAGAATATCGTTTCCGGCAGGTGCCGAGAGCATAATACCCATACGCACTCCGTCGGCGCCGTAGCGTGCAATAAGGTCGAGGGGGTCGGGGCTGTTGCCAAGCGATTTACTCATCTTACGACCCAGCTTGTCGCGCACGATACCTGTGAAATATACATTCTTAAATGGCATATCTCCCTTGTACTCGTAGCCTGCCATAATCATTCGTGCTACCCAGAAGAAGATAATATCGGGGCCGGTTACAAGGTCGGCGGTGGGGTAGTAGTAGTTTATCTCCTTATTGTCGGGGTCGAGAATACCGTTGAACAGTGATACGGGCCACAACCACGAACTGAACCAGGTGTCGAGGGCGTCCTCGTCCTGTGTAAGCTGCCGGGCGGTGATTGTCTCGTAGCCTGCTATTGCTCTTGCTTTCTCAACAGCTTCGTCGATACTCTCGGCTACCACAAAGAGCTCCTCTTGTCCCTCGGCTGTGGGGAGGAAATAGGCGGGTATGCGGTGTCCCCACCACAGTTGGCGGCTGATGCACCAATCCTGTATGTTCTCGAGCCAGTTTTTGTATGTTGTCTTGTATTTTGTGGGGTAGAATTTCAGTTGGTCGTTAAGTACGGGAGGGAGGGCGATGTCGGCAAAGTGCTGCATACTGAGGAACCACTGCATACAGAGTCGGGGCTCTACTGCGGTGTCGGCATTACGCTCGCTGTAACCTACCTTGTTGACGTACTCCTCTACCTTTTCCAAAAGTCCTGCTGCCTCGAGGTCTTTTACTATCTGCTTGCGCACCTCCATACGGTCCATTCCAACGTACATTCCTGCTGCCTCGCTCAGTGTAGCATCGGGATTGAAAATGTCGATTGTGTCGAGGTTGTGCTTCTTACCCAGCATATAGTCGTTGGTGTCGTGGGCGGGGGTTACCTTTAGACAGCCTGTTCCGAACTCAATCTCTACGTAGCGGTCTTCCACTACGGGGATGCTGCGTCCTACAAGGGGAACAATTACGCGCTTGCCTTTGAGCCAGCTGTTCTTGGGGTCTTTGGGGTTGATGCACATTGCTGTATCGCCCATAATGGTCTCGGGACGAGTGGTGGCAACAACTGCGTAGCGACGTCCGTCGGCAGTGCGGTGCAGTATTTGGTGCTTTACGGCAGCGTCAAATGGGTCGGTAGGTGCGAGGGTTACTGCGTTGGGCTCCTCTCCGTCGGTGCTGCCTGCTGCTTCGTCTACAAAATAGCGCAGGTAGTAGAGTTTGCTGTTCTCTTCCTTATATATTACCTCTTCGTTGCTGAGTGCTGTCTGTGCCTTGGGGTCCCAGTTTACCATACGCAGGCCACGATAGATGAGACCTTTGTTATAGAGGTCGCAGAATACTTTTATTACGCTGCGGCTGCGTGTCTCGTCCATTGTGAATGCGGTGCGGTCCCAATCGCACGATGCACCCAATTTGCGCAACTGTTTGAGGATGATGCCTCCGTGCTCGTCGGTCCACTCCCAAGCGTGTTTAAGGAACTCCTCGCGTGTGAGGTCGCTCTTCTTAATGCCCTGCTCGGCAAGTTTTTTCACTACTTTTGCCTCGGTGGCGATTGAAGCGTGGTCGGTACCCGGTACCCAGCAGGCGTTCTTGCCTGTCATACGTGCGTGGCGCACAAGAATATCCTGTATGGTGTTGTTGAGCATATGGCCCATATGCAATACTCCTGTTACGTTGGGAGGAGGAATTACTATTGTATAGGGTTCTCTCTCATCGGGCTCGGAGTGGAACAGTTTGTTGTCCATCCAATATTTGTACCATTTTTCTTCTACCTCGGCGGGAATGTAGTTGGTTGCTAAACTCATAGTATTATAGTATTTTTATTATTATTCAAAATTACAACCTGCGAAGTTAGTTATAATTATTAAAATAATTAACTTTGTGCGACAAAATAATTGTTTAATAAGTGTAAAAGGAATAAAATTAACGAAAATATGCATAGTAGAGAGGAAATGATGGAGGCTTTTGGCCGTTTTCTTGATGTTCTTGATGAACTGCGTGAGAAATGTCCCTGGGACCGCAAACAGACAAACGAGAGCTTGCGCCCAAATAGTATAGAGGAGGTTTTTGAACTCTCCGATGCGCTTGTGAACGATGATACGCAGAATATATGCAAGGAGCTTGGCGATGTTTTGTTGCACGTTGCTTTCTATGCCAAGATTGCAAGCGAGAAACAGCAGTTCGATATGAAAGATGTGTGCGACCGTTTGTGCGATAAACTAATCTATCGTCATCCGCACGTATTTGGCACCACTAAGGCCGAGACAGCAGGTGAGGTGTGCAAAAATTGGGAGCAGTTGAAGATGAGTGAGAAGGGTGCTAACAAAAGCATACTCAGCGGAGTACCCGCCTCGATGCCGTCGCTCATAAAGGCCTATCGTATGCAGGAGAAGGCGGCTAATGTGGGATTCGATTGGGACCGCCGCGAGCAGGTGTGGGAGAAGGTACACGAAGAGATTGACGAACTGAAAGCCGAGCTTGACAAAGGCGATAAGGTGAATATGGAGAAGGAGTTTGGAGATTTCATCTTCAGCCTTGTTAATATTGCTCGTTTCTATGATATTAACCCCGATAATGCTCTTGAACAGACAAATAAAAAATTCCGCAACCGATTCAATTATGTCGAGGAACACTCGATAAAGCAGGGTCGTAACCTTAAAGATATGACGCTTGAACAGATGGACGAGCTGTGGAACGAGGCTAAGAGACTCGAAAGAGAAGCAGATGCTAAAAACCATTGAAATTGTTTGAAATATTCTAATAGGTTTTGTTAAATTTGTACCGAATGGAATAGTACCTCATAACTCTCCCGATGCCAGTGGAAAAGTTACCGAAGTTATTGTATAAATAAGATTCAATATTATAGATTTATTGGCGTCCGGTAAAACTTTTTCAGTCTCCCATTTAGGCTTCGTCAATAGCACTTTTGGGGATTATTCTATTATTATCGGACAGTAATATTATATATTTAGAGCCGACCCCGCAAGGTCGGCTCTAAATATATAATCGGATGGTTTATTTCCAAATCATATCCCAGTCGTTTATTACGCGTTTTGAGTCGTATGGGCCGCTGCCGGGGCCGATAACAATCTCATCTGATTCGCTTGACGAAGCTATTATAGACGTGGTGTCTAATTCTATACTGTATATTTGGGGTGCAATATATATCTTTTTCATATTATGGTTTTTTGTCGTGGATATTTCTAATCGTTAGCCTGACTATTATAAAATAACTTATAAAATTGCTTATTTTATAAATACTTTCCTGTTGTTTAGTATATAAATACCGCGTGTAGGGTTCTCGACCGGGCGACCGCTTAGGTCGTAGTATGTGTCGTGCTTCTTCTCATTGCTTGTAATATCTTGAATATCGGTTGTTCCACCAATTTCTTGTATTTTTATTCTGTTTGGGCGAATGAATTGTGCATCATCTTTACTATCAATCTTCAGATACCAACGCATTGCGGTTAGTCCGTATTCGGGGTTTGTAGTCGAGATTAGTGAACCGCCGCTCATTCCATAGTAGTTATTGTTCATCATCTCTTCGCCCGAGACGCCTTGATATGTTCCTACAAAAGTGTATTCGTGGGTAGTAGATGCACACGATACATTTTTAGCATCAATGGGAGTGACTGTCTTGTCACTAACAGTGAGTGTTATAGTACCTGCTGATTTTGCCTTGATGAAATAGGGCGTGTTTGCTTTTAGTGAGCCGCTCTTAAGATATATGATTTCAATTGTTGTTCTGTCGATATTGCCGTCTTCGTTATCGTCGTATTGGTGTAAATTGTTTATTCGTGCAACGTCGAAGTTCTCGCTCCAATCCAGGTAGTTTATCTCATAGGGGAGATATAGCGCCTGCCAGTTAGTGTTGTTATAGGTGCGCACGTAGCTCACTTGGTTGTAGCTGTTGTTGTTTAGAAGTAACTGCTGCTTATCGTTCAGTATGAAATGTGTTGTTGCTGTCGAAGGTATGGCATCTGTGCCTATTTTAGCGTTACTGTTAAGGGTTACGGTTGTGAGTGCTGTGCATCCGCTGAATGCGTTGTCGCCAATGTTAACAATAGCACTGCTTAACTCAATAGCTTGCAATGGGGTACATCCCTTGAATGCGTAACTGCCAATGGATGTGACCTGGTTGCCAATTTCGATAGTTTGAACTGTTGTGCCCCAGGGTGCAGCAGTCGACTCGGTATAGTTGTACATTTCGCCGTTACCGGTTATTTTCAGGTTGTTATCAGATAACATATAATTGAGTCTTTCACCGCACTTGGCAATAGTGATGTTGTCGGGGTCGCCTGTTACTACTTTGTCGGTGATAGAACCGCTTTCTCCACCAAGACTGCCGGCCAATTTATCAAGGTCACTATCGCTGGCATCTTCGGGAACAACGATTGTGATGTTATCGACGTCGGTGTCTGTGAAATTATCACTATCTATCTCGGGTATACCACTGGTGTTACCTGTGCCTTTGTTGTTGTCGAAGATAACAATAGATACAATGTTGAGACCGTTCAAGGCTCCTGCTTCTACTTTTGTTATTCCGTCGCCTAAAATTACGGTTGTAATGTGCTCTTTGTGTTTTTTCCAATGGGTGTCCGGCTCTACATTGGGAATATTATTATTGTTACCGGTGGAACTGAATTTGAGTATACCGGTCTCGGTGTCGACGCTCCAATCTATTTTTTTGTCAACGGTACCATCATAAACCTCTGCCTGTAACCCTGAAATGGTAAATAGGGTTAGCATAATTGCTAATAATAGTTTCTTCATATTTATTGTTTTATTATGTGTCTATGGGTAATATATGATATCACACTGTCTTCATTGCTCTAATAAGCAAATGATATAATTAAAGAATAGTCCTCTTCGCGAGGATTTTTCTTTATTGAATCGAAATTTTAGATTTTGTTGTCTTTTTATCTGTATTGTTTAGATGCGTAATTGTGGGTGTTTTTTCTCTTATTATGAGTGTTGTTTAGTGTTGTTATGTGGCTATATTTTTTGCAAAGATATTAACTATTCTGTATATGTGCAAATGTATAATGGATATATACTAATGAAGCTTTGAAAGTTAACATTTTAGGTAATATAAATATTGTCCCACAATAGAATTTACTATTGTGAGACAATTATTGTATTTTTGAAATGTATTTCTAATATCAGATTCTATTTTTTATGTTGGTTGCGGGGATTCTTACGTCCTCTATCCCACATACGTCTTAACATATCTTTCTGGAAATTGTCTTCGGCCCGCTGTATACCTAATAATTTTTTTGCCGATATGGCCTTTAGGTACTTCTCGATGTACTCTTTCTCTAATTCGGCAATCTTTATTTTGGCGTCTGCAAATTCGTTTACAATTAAGAGACACTTCTCTTCGCTGTGTTCTTTACCATATTTGCTCTCGACTTTGTTGCGTGCCTCTTTATTTATGAGCCACTTCTTTTTCTGAAGCTCGAAAAATATGGGGAAGAATGCTTCGGCCTCTTCGGGGGTCAGACGAGCGTGCTTGGTAATAAACTCGCGCTGACGGTTCTGGAACTCTTCAAGTGAGAAACGCTTTTTTTTGTCCTCTTTTTTATTTTGCTCTTGCGCAAAGAAGGTTGCGGAAAAGGCAAATAGTGTGATTATAAATATTATAGTTTTTTTCATTGCTGTATGTTTTTAGAAATCGGTATTACTGCTTGCAAGATAGTTGTATATGGTATAGTCGTCGATGTCGAGGTTGTAGTATAGGTCGTCGAAAAAGTCGTTACTATACTCCTCGACGTTGGCATATCGGCTCTCAACAGTTGAACTGTCGTTATAAAAGAGGTATCCGCCTATTGTAAACAGCAGCACCATTGCCGCTGCATATCCCCAACCGCTTCTGATGGTATCTATTGTACGTATCTTGGAACTGTGGACTGTATGTGTTGAAGCTGCAGTAGGATGCAGACGGGCAAGCAACCTGTCGGGCAGGCTGTCGAAATAACCGTCGGGGGTGCTAAACGGGTTCTTACCTGCTTTTGCCGTAAGCTCCCATTTTTGCTCTGCTTTTCTTTCTTCTATCTTCATACTTATTCTGTTACGTTATTTTGACTCTTTAAAATTATAAAGGTTTAATCGTTCTCTAAAAGGTGGTTCTCTATTTTTTTTACGGCTATGTGGTACGAGGCTTTTAAGGCGCCTACGCTTGTTCCTAAAATCTCGGAAATCTGTTCGTACTTCATATCGTCGTAATATTTCATATTAAAAATGAGGCGCTGTTTTTGGGGTAATTTAGCTATTGCCTCTTGGAGGAGGGCATCGGCGTGACTGCCGTTGAAAAGTGAATCGCCCTCTAACAGTTCGGCTATTACACCCTCTTCGCTGTCGAGAGAAACGGTCTCGGCTTGTTTATGATTAAGGAATGTTAATGTCTCGTTTATTGCAATACGATGTAGCCAGGTAGATAGTTGCGAGTCACCTCTGAAATTGTGTATGCTGTTTAATACTTTTATAAAGGTGTTCTGTAGAATGTCGTCGCTGTCGTCGTGGTTTAGTACCATACGACGTATTTGCCAATAGAGTTGCTCGCTGTATAGCTTGACAAGGATGGCAAAAGCTGCATCCCTGCGGACGTTGTCCTGCAGGGCCTGAATAAGCTCTTTCTCATCGTATGTGTTTGCTACTATTGACATTGTAGAATAAATACTCGTTGCAGTAATACACTAATATTTGACTCTCTTTTTTCTCAAAGGTTTAAAGGAATCTGTGCGATTTCTCTGGATGCCTGTATTTTGTCATCGGATATGAAAGATATTCTCTTCGTCAGCAAGTGATGTAGCAGGAAATACCTCTTTTGCTTCCTTTAGCAATGGCTCGTCATCTTTGTAGCGCGATGAGAAATGTCCAATTACAAGCTGTTTGACATTTGCCGCTTTGGCAATTTGTGCAGCTTGTCGTGCTGTGCTGTGAAAGGTCTCTTTGGCACGAGACTCTTCGGCCTCGGCAAAGGTGGCTTCGTGATAGAGAAGGTCTACTTCTTTTATCTGTTCCACTATACCGGGGCAGGGAAGTGTGTCGCTGCAAAAAGCATAGCTGCGCGAGGGGGCGGCATCGGTCGTCAGCCTGCTGTTGGGAATGATTGTCCCATCGGCGGTAGTGTAGTCGTTACCCTCCTTAATGCCCGCACGCAGATGATTGGGGATATTGTAATACTCTATCATCGAGGCTATCAGATGGCGTTTCTTGGGCTTTTCCTTGAACAAAAAACCACAGCAGGGAATACGGTGTTGCAGTGGGATTGTCTCTACTGTTATGCTTTTGTCCTCGTATATTACAGCCTGCTTTGTTGCGTCAATGTTATGGAAATGAAGCGGATATTTCAGACCGTTGCAAAAGAAATTGAGTTGCGGTTGCATAAGGCGTTGCAACAATGGGTCGGCATATATATGCAGTGGGGCTGTACGTCCAAGGAGACCGAATGTGGATATTAACCCAATGAGTCCAAAGCAGTGGTCGCCGTGAAGATGCGAGATGAATATGTGGTTTACAAAGGAGAAATGTATGTGTGAGCGTCGCATCTGAAGCTGTGTGCCCTCGCCACAGTCTATCATAAACTGCTTGTTGCATATACGTACTATCTGTGAGGTGGCATTGTGGCGGGTGGTGGGTAGCGCCGAACCGCATCCTAATATATGTACTTCAAATGGTTCCATTGTTTGTCTCTTTTCTCTTGTGGCAATATAACTAAGAAAATGTACTTTAAAATATCTCTCAAATAATCCCGAATTAAACAGCTTCTTAATAGCGAAATTACTCTTTTATAAGTTTGAAACGCAGGCGCAGAGTACCATTTTCCCACGTGTGACTTATGATTTTGAATGTACCTATTTCATTGGTGTTTGCTACGTGGGTTCCTATACAGGCGCAGGTGTCGTAGTCGCCTATGCGCACTATGCGCAGTGTGTCGCTTGCGTCCTGGGGAAGTTTGCCGAGGTCAACGCCTTGTGGAACACTGCCGCGGTTGCAGTACTCTATTGTCACCGGCAGATTCTGTGCTATCACGCTGTTTACCTGCGTCTCAATAGCTGTTATCTGTTCCTCACTTGGTGCGGTGGTAAGCAGGTAGTCGCACTTACTTTTCTTTCGCTCGATATGTGCGTTGCGGCTTCTCTCGCAGCCGAACATTCTTACCATCGTTTGGTTAAGTATGTGCTCGACGGTGTGCATAGGTGCGATTGACATATCACTAAATTTGGAGTTTGGTTGATTTATGTCTATATTTGTATTCATAATTTCATTGTTTTTGCAAATATACTAAATATGGAACATAATGTAGCAATCTATTGTCGTGTATCAACTCAAATGCAATCCACCGACCGTCAGCGTGAGGAATTGCTGGCGTTAGCAAGCAACAAAGGTTGGGAAATTTCTGATGACAAGATTTATGTTGATGTTATTAGTGGATTCAAGGCGGGAGAAGTTCGCCCTGAATTTTCCCGAATGTTGAGTGAATTAGCACCCAAAGGGATTACTTGTGTATTGTTTAGTGAGTTCAGTCGATTGGCACGAAATGCAACAGAACTGTTAGAACAAGTGAATTTCTTTAGGGAAAGAAAGATTGATTTGTATTTTGAGAAACAAAATATTTGGGTTACTCATGACAAAACTGATTTAGGATGTACAATTTTGTTGCATGTCTTGGCGGTTATGTCAAGTTATGAAATAGAATTGTTTGCAGAGCGTAGTCTATCGGGTAAAATAAACAAACTTCAAGCTGGTGGCGGTGGTGGAATAGAATTTGCTTATGGTTATAAACTTAATGAAGCAAAGAAACTTGTTAAAATAGATGATGAAGCACAAGTCGTAGAGCGAATTTTTACCGAATATGCAAATGGTAAAAGTTCTATTCGAATATGTGATATTTTGAATGCAGAAGGAGTGCCTAGTCCATACAAAAAACGACTTGGAGAGAAAAGGGAGGAAAGGAGAAGGCTAGGTTTGGATGAGAAAGAGTATAAACGCTTTGATTTGGATGAATTGATGTGGCGACCCTCATCCTTGAATAGACTAATGCATAATAAAATCTATATAGGAAAGAAAAATGTGATATTCCATAAACCAGACCCAACAAATCCAGTTCCTGTTGATAAGAGAAAAGATAGAGAGGTTGTATTTGAGTATAACGAATACGATGAAAATTTGCGTATCATATCTGATGAACTTTGGTATGCTGTGCAAGATAGATTATTGAAAGCATCGTATAACAAAAACAATGCTGTAAAACGAGAAAATCTCCTAAAAGCATTGATGGTATGTGGCGAATGTGGAAGTAATTTTAGTGTTTCGGGAAGTACGGTTAATTCTCAATATGTAAAAACCATCAACAAATATGATAGAAAATATGCTTGCTATGGTGCAAAAGGCGCAAGTTGTAAAAAGCAAACATGTAGCGAAGGTGGACAGATTGCAATGACTAAATTAGATGGTTTGGTGTTGCAGTTCAGTTTGAAGATGTTTGCAGAAACTAATATTGCAGAAACCAATGAAAATCTAATAAAGAAGATTAGCGAGGAAATAGAAAGTCTGACAGCAATTAAAGTAGCAAAAGAACAAGAACTTTTGCAAGTGGAAGCGGATTATAAGAAACTGTTGAAACGATTGATATTGTTGGATGATGATTTAATGCTTGAAGAACTAATAAAAGAAGAACAGAGTAAATATCAACAGAATAGTGGAAAGTTAAAGAGTGATATTGCAAAATTAGTGCAAAGAATTTCATCATTGCGAGTTAATATAAATAACATCAGAAAACTAAATGTAAACGCAAACTTGTACGCAAAAATGCACGATGTTCGTGCAGATAGAGGACTTATAAAAACAATGGTTGATGAGTACATAGAAAATGTAATCATATACCGTATGCATAAACTTTGGTTTCTTGTTGTCATTAAGTATAAGAATGGAGTCGAGTTGTGGGGAAAGATAAAAAATGCTCGTTACAAAAATGATGAGTTGTTTTATGATGAATGCTGTTGTAGATATGGTGTTGAGTTTCAAACTTGGGTTGTTGATAATACCAATCACTCTTTTATTTATGATAAAGAACGCAAAATTATTATATATCAAGGTGGAAATGATTTATATCCCGATTTGGAACAGGGTGAGTATGATTATGAAAGAATGAATCAATATATGATAGAATCACAAAATATGGGAAGTTTCTCTCTTTATTTATATGAGGATTTATCTTCAAATAAAAAGGCGGAAACTGATGGGTTGAATGATGCTGAAAGCGACCTACCGAAAATAGTTCCAAATAATGATAGAATTGAGCTGCTTTAATTGTAGGTAACTTGAATCGCTAAAAAAGATGAGGCTAGTGCATATACATCATAACAGTTGTTTCCAAAATTTCTGGAAAACATTTTTATACAAATTTTAACATTTAATGTTTGAAAATTTGTTTTTCTCATAAATTTTAGATATATTTGCATATATAAGAAAATGGAGGAGAACGCTTGTATTGCGTTCCACCTCCTTTTTTATTGATTGAAAACAATATGTTAAAATCTATTAAAAAATGACAGAAAGAAAAGAATTAGAAAGAAAAATCGAATTTCAGTTTACGGCAGTGCCGTCTAAATTGATGACTGCTCTTGATGTAAATAGTAGCAGAATGTTATTTGTCCTTTGCCAACTTGCAGACCAATTCGCAGATGAGCAAGGAGTGTTCTTCCGTACCAATGCAGATTTGGTTGAACAGAGTGGATTAAGTGAGAAATTAGTAAGAGCAACCCTTGACACTCTTTATAGTAAAGGTATAGTGCAGATTTGTAGTGTTGGAAAAGGAAAGGGTAAACACTCCAACAAGTTCAGATTGAATTTGGATAAGTTCAGAGATTTTGAAGCGTATTCCTTCGATGAGTTGAAAAATCCAGAGTTGAAGATTACCACAGTTGAGGGGTATAATAAGAAAGGGTATTCCCCAAGTTATTTGAAGGAAGTTTCCAAGCAAACGCCTCATCAACTCCCCACAGAAATCCCACAAGTTTCCCAAAGTACGAACAATATAGAATATATAGATACTATAGAAAATAAAGATATTATAAATAATAAAGAAATAGAATATAGTAGTAGAATATATAATATGTTGGAGCAAGGGATGTCGTTGGAGGATGTGGCAAAATGCCTTGCTCCGACAGATTGGAATTGCTTTGTTTACTTTAGGAATATGTTGAAGGAGAACGAGGAAACAAGACATGACTATTTCAAAATGAATGGATTGTTTTCAAACTTAAACTATAACTTTAATCCAAATTGATATGTTGAATTTGTAACTGTTAGTGTATTGACTAATATTCCAATATTAAGTTAGTCAATATGCTAACATAATTTATTTTTTCTTCTTTTTCCAATTTACTTGATATTTATAATAAAGAAGTAACTTCAATGTAAGTCCATTTTAGTTACTTCGACTGATATGAAAATAAATTCAATAAAAAAGGTAGAATATGAAGAAAACTTCAATCCAAGAACTGAAAGACAGATTAGGTTGGAATGCTCCAATAAATGCAATGCCAATCGACATCAACGATAGAGATTATTACAGAAGTAGCATAGACCCTTGCAATCTCTACACCAAGAAACAACTAATCGAAAAGGGCATACCCTTCAATACTATAGTGAAAAGATATGACAGGAGGGATGTACGATGAACAACAGTAAGCAAAGCATGGCAAAGAGTGGCAATCTCAATCCTATGTTTGGAAAAAGACACTCAACAGACACCAAGAAGAAGATTAGCGACAGTCAAAAGCAACGCTATGAAACCATCAGGAAAGCACTCAAAGAACAAGAGTTGCTGGATTATGCAGATACTAGCGAAAATGCTCGTAAAGAGGTTTTAAGACACCTTTTAGACACTAACGAACTATCTTTCAACAGCGTTCAGCAAGCAATAAATTTTATTGCCATTATGCTGGGCAAGGACAGAATCCAAGAGATTGTAAAAGCAGAAATATACAAAGTCATTTCAGAATGTTACAAGGTTGGTAATGATAAGGAACCGCAATAATACCCTCACAAGTCTTCTGGTGCAGAAAATAACTGTTTATCTTGTAACGCCCCAATAAAATTTATAACTGCTAAATAAATCATTCTGCCTTTGGAGCAGTTATCAATATGCCCTTGCGAATAGTGCAGTATTTGTTTTGGTAAGGTTTTTCTAATGAAACACCATAGTTAGCAAGACTTTTATATCCAATGCCAATCTTTTCTTTGCCAAAGTGGTCGCAAAGTGCCTTGACACTACCAAAATAGTGATGTTCGCCGTCTATTTCCAAATGTATTACTGACCTTTCTTGTTTGTTCGCTTCCATAGAATCTAAAATTTGTGGCAAAAGTAGTGAAATATGGAAAATAATCAAAATATTCCATAAATTTATTGTAAAATGTTTGATTATATTAAATAGATTCCATATCTTTGTCCTGGTAAACAGAGATAATAACAACTAAACAGTACAAGGATATGACAAACATCACAGTAATCAATGGAGCAACAGCAGAAAGAGCAAATGTAATCGCTAACCGTACAAACTCAACAGAGATTGGTCTTGTAAAGGCGATGATGATTGAGAATTTGAAGGAGAAGATGAAACACGGCGTTGCCCATTTCGTGTTCCGTAAGAAAAATGGCGAGTTGAGAGAATGTTGGGGAACTACCCAGTCTGCCCTTGCCAATGCTATGACAAATGGCAGAGGAGAGAGCAGAGAACAGTATGCAACAACAGCTTTCTATGATGTTACAAAAGGTGCATGGAGAAGTTTTCGTTGGGAATCATTGGTACAAGTATTCTAAACAGCAGATATTATGAGTTTGAAGAACAGCAATACAACAAGTGATTACATTGAGTGGGAGAAGGCGGTTAATTTGGTACACCGCCTTTACAATGACGGCAACTATAGAATGAGTTTGCTCATTGGTTGTGGCATATTCTTTGGTTTGCGTATCAGCGACCTTCTCCAACTGACTTGGGCAATGTTGCTCGATGGCAGTTCCTTCGAGATTGTCGAGAAAAAGACAAAGAAACAGAGAGAAGTTAGAATCAACATCAACTTTCAGAAGCATATCAGAGATTGCTACAAGAAACTCGGCATTCTAAACAAGCAGGAAAGGTGCTTTATCAGTCACAGGAACAGAGTTTACACTATTCAGCGTATAAATGTACTCTTGAAGGAAATGAAGACTGGATATGGGTTGAAATCAGTCAAGAACTTCTCTACCCATAGTCTTCGCAAAACCTTCGGCAGACATATCTATGAAAACGCTTCAACAAATGGAGAGTTGGCATTGGTTATGTTAAGTGAGCTGTTTAATCACTCTAACATTGCTATTACAAAGCGTTATCTTGGAATTAGAAAAGATGAGATAATGGGTTGTTATGATTTGCTTGACTTTTAGGTTTGGGTATTATTTTATAAACAACTATAGACAAAATCCATTTTTTTCTTCTCGCTACAAGTCAAAAAGTCTTATCTTTGTAGCATATTTGGTGCAAAATTTTGCACCAAACATAGTCAATATTATTTTAGAATTGAATATAACGCAATAAAATGAGAGAGTGTAAGGTCATTGAACTTTTTGCAGGAGTTGGTGGATTTAGAATTGGACTCGATAGAGCAGGGTCTGATTTTTACAAAACAATATGGAGCAATCAGTTTGAACCGTCTACAAAAATTCAGCATGCTTCAAGAACATATACTGCAAGATTTGGCGAAGAAGGACATGTAAATATGGATATTGCAAAAGTCCAAACTGCGGATATCCCAAATCATGATATGTTGGTTGGAGGATTTCCGTGCCAAGATTATTCTGTTGCAAGAACTTTAAGTCAAGCTGTTGGACTAGAAGGTAAAAAGGGTGTTCTGTGGTGGGAGATTCATAGAATAATAAAAGAAAAAGGGGAGAATAAACCTCAAATTCTGTTTCTTGAAAATGTGGATAGGTTGGTACAATCTCCAGCGCAACAGAGAGGAAGGGATTTTGCGATAATCCTTCAATCCTTGTCCGATTTAGGTTATATTGTTGAATGGAGAATTATTAATGCCGCAGATTATGGAATGCCACAAAGAAGGCGTAGAACATATATTTTGGCATACTCAAAGGATTCGGTAATTGCAAAGCAAATCAAAGACCCAACAGACTGGATTTTTACAACAGGTATTTTTGCAACAGCATTCCCCGTAGAAGATTATCAGAATGCATTTCCTCTATTCCCAACAAGTTTAAAAAATGGAGAAAATAAGGACTTGGCAGACTTGAGTGTGGAGTTTAATAAATTGAATAAAACAAAACCATTTGAAAACTCGGGATTAATGATAGATGGTGAGTATTTCACCTACAAAACAAATCCTCTATATACGGGAGAAGAAACCTTGTTGTCGGATATAATAGTAAAAGGTGATGATAGACGGTTTTTATCAGAAGACTTTTATATCTCTGACAGCGATTTGCCTAAATGGGAATATCTAAAGGGAGCAAAGCACGAAGAAAGGAAAACTAAAAATGGCAATGTTTTCTTCTATAATGAGGGAGGTATGGTTTTCCCTGACTTGTTGGATAGACCGTCAAGGACAATTATAACATCAGAGGGAGGAAAAACTCCGTCAAGATTTAAACATGTTATAAAAGACCCAATTGATGGCAGATTGCGTAGACTTATACCATTGGAATTGGAGAGGTTGAATATGTTCCCAGACCATCATACTATTGGTGAAAATGACACCAAGAGAGCATTCTTTATGGGAAATGCTTTAGTATGTGGAATTGTTACAAAAATAGGCGAGGAAATATATAGCAGACTTAAATAATAAGAATGACATTGAAAATGGAGTGACCTCAAAATATTGGGGGTCACTCCATTCTTTTTTAATAAATTTTAAGGTCTGGGAATGCTTTTATCGCTATGTTTTGGGGAATAGCAGATACTCCTACTGGTGGGCGTGAGAACTGTGAGCAAAGTTTTGCAATTGACCCAACACCTAGAAATATTGATATGATATGAGCATAAGTAAGCATATTGTTTTGTCTGCCAGTTCCTTTGTTGATATCATATCCCAATGTGCTATACTTGACATCTTCGTTCCATGCGATTGCTTCCATATAATGCAAATATGCTTCAATGCTAATGCCATCATATTCGGGAATTATTTTATTTAGGTAATCAATCGCTTCTTGAGGTGGACAATATTTATATACTCCATTTTTATCAGCTTTGTGGTCTTCTAAATAGGCATTTCTATACATTAGACATCCTAATATATTTAATGCTTTTTCATCTATTTTACTTACCTCTTGAAAGAAACGAAAAATGTGGTCAAAACTTGAATCAAAGTCTAATTCTTTTCCGTTTACAGAAACTATTGGGCGCATGTCATTGGGATTATTTCCTTTATGACCGTCTTTCCATTTTATTGTGTTGAGGTAATACTCTTTACCATATTTACCAACACCTACTTCGTATTTAGAATCGGCAGATTTCCACAAACAGTGGTAATCATAATTTCCAACAGTTGTTTTTCCACTTAAAGATTTAGAATGGTTTACCAATGCTTCTTTTTTCGCTTTTACATTTGTACTAAAACTTTTACTTCTTACAATCTTTCTGTTAAATGCTAGACAATCCATATAAATATTGTTTTAGAGAATTCTTTTGGCAAATATGGGCATATTATCTGGAACGACCGAATCTTTTTTCACTTTTATTTGTAAGTGAATAAAGATGATGGTATAGCATAAAAATAATATCTTTGCATATAAGAGTTTTTTGTTGAATTTTATGAAGAAGGGGAAAGCATTAGAACAACTTGTTGGTTATATACAAGAATTTGTGTCAGATACACCAAGTACATCCGTATATGTTGGTAGAGAAATCAATGACAATAATGGAATTCCTAGGGAAATTGATGTGCTTGTAGAAACTATAGTTCAAGGAATCTCAATTTATATTGCTTTTGAATGCAAAGATTATTCTACCTCATTGAAAAAAACAAAAGTGGATGTTAAGGTGGTTGATGCAGTTATAGGTAAGTGTAAGGATATTCCCCAAATATGTAGTAAAATAATAGTATCAACAACTGGCTTTACAGATAGTGCGGTATTAAAAGCAAAGAGTAATGGTGTTTTGCTGTACCCATTTGAAGATGTTCCTATTAGTGAAATAATCTTGAAAAATGATGTTTATACGGCAATACCAGAATTTGATATCAAGAATACGAAGTGTATCATACAGGATTATGATAGAATTGGTTTCTTTTATGAAGTTCCTGCTTCAGAGATTCAATTTGATGATGCAAGATTGACAGCTGAAAAGATATTTGAGAGTCGCATACATAAAATGAGTGCAGAGGAATATGCTCCGCTAGCGAATACCTTTTTTAAATTGAAGAAAAGTCCGTTTAGACACTATATGTCATTCTCAACAACAAAACTATTACATGCAGTAAATAAAGGTAACAAAAGATGTTATGTTATGGCTTTTAGGTATGAAATGGTTGTGGATTTCAAATTGACCAATGGAGTGGTTACCAGTTGCAAGAAAATTAAACAAGGGGTAATTGATGTTAAAGCAACAGAGTTTATTTTTAAAGATACAGAATCAAGAATGGTTGTAATAGAGAAAGGAGATAAATCAACCTGTCTTATGAAAACTAAAAATGGTTATTTCCCTTTTGAATACGAAAATAAAGATGTGTGATATTCACTAATAGACAGAAGTGAATATTATAAAAATGTGCTATATTGCCTATTGTCAAGGTATTATAACACATTTTGTTTTTATTTCCTAAAAACGGCATTCACTTTTGCCGATATAGGACTGTTTTTGAATTAAAATATTTGTGATATGTCAAACTCGCCGTTATGCATAGGCGGGTACTCTTGTTTATTATGCTCGTTGAGTATCGGTGTTTCGGTGGTCATAGGTTTTGTTGGTTAATGAGGTTTACAACTACTTTTACCATTATATCTTTCTCCTCGGTTCGGCTCTCGGCAATCATAAGCGTTAATGCAACGAGTGTGTTGTCGGCAATTCGTTTGCTGCCATCAGTGCGGTAGAGTATGCCGTTACGCTCCATAAACCAAAGGAACAGCATTGCGGCTATGCGTTTGTTACCGTCGCTGAATGAGTGGTTCTTCGTTACAAGGTATAGCAGCATTGCAGCCTTCTCTTCAATGCTGGGGTAGAGTTCTACTCCGCCAAAGGTCTGGTATATCTGTCCGATAGAGCTTTTGAATGAGTTGTCTTTTTCGTTTGCAAACAGCTTGCTCTCGCCGAATTTGTCTTTGAGGCTCATGATTGCTTCCATTGCATTTTCATAAGTCGCATGGAAGCGTTCTTCTTTTGTTGTATTCTCAATTGTCAGTTGCTGGTAGTCGTAACGGTCAAGAGTGTCGAGGGCGTATACATAGTCGCTTACGACAGAGAAAAGTCCTTTTGACTGCTCATCGGTCAGTTTTTCCTGTGAATGGACTGTGTGTGCAAGCAAGCGGACAACATCTTTGAGTTCGTTGTAATGCTCGATTCTTATCTTGTCGTTTATGGCATATCCTTTTACAATGTAGTCTTTCAGCACTCTGTTTGCCCAAATGCGGAACTGCGTGCCACGCTTGCTTTTTACACGGTAGCCGACGGAAATTATGACATCTAAACTATAAACCTTTGTTGGTTTGAATTTGGAAAAAGTATTATGCAAAATTTGCATATTACTATATTCTTCAAGTTCTCCCTCTTTAAAAACGTTGGCAATATGTCTTGCGACTACTGATTGGTCTTTATCAAATAATAGACTCATCTGTGCTTGTGACAGCCATACGGTTTCGTTCTCCAACTTTACATCAAGCGAAATCGTATTGTCTTCACTTGTGTATATTGCAATTGGTGATGTGTTAAACTCACCGTTATGCATAGGCTGGTACTCTTGCTTATTATGCTCGTTTGATTGTGGTGTCTCGGTGGTCATTGGCTTTGTTGGTTAATGGAGTTTGTCTTTCTTTTTTGTGCAGTAGTATTTCTAATTTAAGACTTTATATTGAGCAAAGATAGTGTAAACTAGAAAATAGTAAAACTCTGTAATAAATAAAATTGCACAATGGGCGACATTGTGCAATTTTATTTATTTTATCGCATATTAATTTATAGGTTGAACTTTAGGATTCTTTGAGATTAATCTTAAAAATTCTCTACATTCGCTATAAGATATTCGAGCAAGCAGATTATTTATACATCTAAATCGTAAAAAGGTATATCGCCTATAGTTGCTGCTAATAAGGCATAATGGGAAATTGAATATAATTCGGGTGCGCAGAATCTATATATGGTTTGTGATTGCGACATTACATATAGGTCGAGAAATGTTTTCAGTGTTGAGCTATCGCCGCTTGTCGAACTTATATGTTTAATTTCTGAATTATCTAATGTATAAACGGGTAAATCGCCTAATGAGTTAAGAAATACTTTGCTGTCGGAGAATACATATATAGGTGTTTCTTTGTTTTCTTTGATTATGCTCCTTATGCCATTTTTGCAACGTTGTATAAGTGCATCGCGTTGAGATTGCTCTTTCAAATGATTATCGAAAAAGGTGTTCTCGAATTGTTCTAATGCATTAACAAATCTTATGTGCACCGATATATACGTACGTGGAGGTATATTTAGCTCTTTGTATGCATTTACTAAATTTGTGCTTGGTGTAAAAAGTTCCTTGAATAGGTCGCACCACTTGTAGCCTGTGTGTGGTAAAATACGTGGCATTGTATTGCCACAATAATAGTAACAGTGATATTGTTTGTTTGGCTTTAGTTTGGTACGCTCTCTCCAACTAATCTCTCGGAAAAATTTTGTGTCTTGTAGTGAATATTCCAACTCTTCGATACTACATTCCCAATCTTTGTTGGGTGTAAGATAATCGGATAGCTTGAATGGTGTAGTATAATATATTTTAAAGTCGTAGCCGTTTGACTTTGCAAGATTATATGTGTTTATAATGGCCTTTAGGCGGTCGGCCAGTCCGGGGTGTCCTCGGAACGGTTCAAAAACCATATAAAAAACCCCTCTTTTTTTTGCACGTTTGAAACGCAGTTTATGTATATAGCGTAATTGCTTAATACAAATTTTTATATCTCCTATAAAAAAGGATATATAATCTTTAAAATGTGGCTTGTATACTCCGTCAGACTCTTTTTTCATTTGGATAATGTTCAAATGGCTGTGTTTGATGTTAATCGATTTACCGGTTATCGCTAATATTCTCTTGCGCAACACCGAAATTAAATAGAGCGCAAATATCTTTTTCTTTGCGCATAGGTAGAAAAATATTTTTGGATATTTGGGGAGCTCCTTCCAATTGAGGTTCGGTAAAGTGCCTGCCATAGGGGGATGGAGAGATGCTCTTTTAGCCAGGCTTTCTTGTTGCTGTAGGGGAGTGGTGATGACATATATTGCTGTATGGCTGTTCGATTATTACCTATAAACAATAAGGCTACTTGGGTCGAATGTGAAATAAAATCGAGATTAAAAATAAGATCCTCGCTTATAATCTCTTTTTCGCTATGGTCTTATGTATATTCCTTAAAAATCGAATTTGTATAACAAACTCTCAAAGGGATAGAGTTGTACTGCTTCAAAAAGAAAATATCCAAAGAAAGTTGTAAGGGTTGCTATAACAATGGTGAGAACTGTGTAATTGCTTTTGTTCTTATTGAACCAAAGGTAAAAAAGTAGATACGATATTATTAAAGGATTGAATATTGTAGTGTAGAATAGTATTCGTTTCATAGTAAAATTGTTGTAGAAAAGGTGACTTAGACAAATACCCCAGAAAAAAATATTGTAGCAGCAACGGAATTTCTGAGAATTAAAGAACTCGTCCAATTTTCTACTATAAAGTATTACTATAATGTAGTTTAAGAGAAGAATACAGGAACGCAGGCCAAATGTAATATCCATATTCTCGTTTTCGACATATCCCTCTATCTCTCCTTCTTGGTATCCGATTTGTGCACCGTAATCAGATATATTGTTAAATCTTAAAAAGTCGAGTCCAAATTCGTTCATACATACAAGGCACAGAAACAGTATTGCTAATTGTATATTGGAACTTAACATCTTGTTTCTGAGTATGTAGCCGAGAAAACCAAATAGAATAATAAGGATGGCACTCTTATGAAAGAGCATTGCTGCAATTACTGCCGGTAATATGTATATCCAGTACTTCTTATTTAGGAATAGAGGAATCATTGCTACAAATGCCGTAGCTGCAATATTCTGTCTGATTCCATTCATAAGTGAGAAATATGTTCCGGTAAAAAACAATGCAAGCCCGTAAAACATAAAGAGATAGCTCTCTTTACGCATAGCATAATATAGCAGTGATATCTGCAAGAAGGATAGTAAGCCAAGGTGCAGGTAGTGCTTGTTGGTAAATAGTGTCGTTATTTTCAAAAGGAACAGGTAGCCCATTTCGTAGTTATCACGCCCTGTGCTACCTTTTTGAAGCATATCGTAGAAATCTTGCCTATATGAGCCACAATCTACACCTACATTATATCGTAAAGCGGCAAACAGACAGAATACCAGTATTGGTATTATAAAATGTGATTTTGTTATAATATCCAAAAAAGATAACTTTTCATTGGCATATATATCGTTGCCAAGAAAACCATCGGGATATTGCTGCTCGTAGGCAAATTTGCCTGCGTGCAGCATCACGAGAATCATCAGACCATATACAAGGCAGCTTTGTAGTAGTAATAACATACTTTGTATAGGTTGGTTTTATCTGTTTTTATACATATCGTCGTAGTATCTCTCGTAGTCTCCACTGATTATGTTGTCTAACCACTCTTGATTGTCGAGATACCAACGTACGGTTTTTTCTATTCCCTCTTCGAACTGCAGTGAGGGCTCCCAACCTAATTCGTTCTTTAGTTTGGTGCTATCGATTGCATAACGCAGGTCGTGGCCGGCGCGGTCGGTTACATAGGTAACAAGCTCGTCGGAGTATCCCTCGGGGTTGCCTAAAAGACGGTCTACAGTCTTTATCATTACCTTTATAAGGTCTATGTTCTTCCACTCGTTAAAGCCTCCGATGTTGTATGTCTCGGCAGGCTCTCCTTTGTGGAAGATTATATCTATGGCACGTGCGTGGTCTACAACATAGAGCCAATCGCGTACATTCTCGCCCTTGCCATATACGGGTAGTGGCTTACGCCGGCGTATGTTATTTATGAACAAAGGTATAAGTTTCTCGGGGAACTGATAGGGACCGTAGTTGTTCGAGCAGTTGGTGACTATTGTAGGCATTCCGTATGTATCGTGAAAAGCGCGTACAAAGTGGTCGCTGCTTGCTTTTGAGGCCGAATAGGGACTATGCGGGTTATATTTTGTTGTCTCGTAGAAGAAATCGGTTCCGTAGGCAAGATGATGCTCACCCGATGAGGCTGTTGTGGTAAAGGGGGGCTCGATGCCTTCGGGATGGCTTAGTTCGAGTGCGCCGTATACCTCATCGGTTGAGATGTGGTAGAATAGCTTCCCGTCATAGCGCTCGGGTTGCGACTCCCAATAGAGTTTTGCAGCCTGCAGAAGCGATAGGGTACCCATTACGTTTGTACGTGCAAAGGTGAAAGGGTCTTTTATGCTGCGGTCGACGTGGCTTTCGGCTGCAAGGTGGATAATGCCGTCGATATTGTACTGCTGCATAAGCGATTGTATCGTCTCGTAGTCGCAAATATCGGCTTTTATAAAGGTGTAGTTAGGGACATCCTCAATGTCTTTAAGATTAGCCAGATTACCCGCGTAGGTGAGCTTGTCGAGGCATATTATATGGTAGTCGGGGTATTTGTTTACAAAAAGACGTACAACGTGACTGCCTATGAATCCGGCGCCGCCTGTTATTAATATATTTCTTCTGAAATCCATATCTTGTATAGGTTATGTTATTTAAAGATTGAGATTTTATCTCTTGGAATCCTCTATTACTTTCAACAGATATTGACCATATTGGTTCTTTATCATTGGTTGAGCCAATTGGCGCATCTTCTCTTCGTCTATCCATCCGCGACGGTAGGCTATTCCCTCTAAACAGGCTATCTTAAGGCCTTGTCGTTTTTCTATTACCTCGACAAAAGTTGATGCCTCGCTTAGTGAGTCGTGGGTTCCGGTGTCCAACCAGGCGAAACCACGACCTAATGTCTGTACTTTCAGCTCGTTGTTGGCAAGGAAGTATTGGTTTACGGTTGTTATCTCTAATTCACCTCGTGCCGAGGGTTTTATCTGTTTAGCTATGTCTACAACTTTATTAGGATAGAAGTAGAGTCCCACTACTGCATAGTTACTCTTGGGATGTTGAGGCTTTTCTTCTATTGAAAGGCAATTGCCTTGCTCGTCAAACTCGGCTACACCATAACGCTCGGGATCTTCGACACGGTAGCCGAACACGGTTGCTTTTCCATCCTCCTCGGCTGTACGAAGTGCTTCACGAAGCATCGATGTGAATCCGGCGCCATAGAAAATATTGTCGCCAAGAACAAGGCAGGCTGCATCGTTGCCGATAAACTTTTCTCCTATGATAAATGCCTGTGCAAGACCGTCGGGTGAGGGTTGCTCGGCATATTCGAATTGTACGCCATAGTCGCTACCGTCGCCAAGCAAGCGACGGAAACCGGGGAGGTCTTGAGGGGTTGATATTATGAGTATCTCACGAATACCGGCAAGCATAAGAACGGAAATAGGGTAGTAGACCATTGGCTTGTCGTATATTGGGAGCAACTGTTTGCTCACTCCTTTTGTTATGGGGTAGAGACGTGTTCCCGAACCTCCTGCTAATACAATTCCTTTCATAATATTATAGCATTTATTGTATTATTTATTCTGCCGACTCTAACTGCTTTAAAGCTGTTATAAGGCGGTTGTTGTCTTTTTTATCTCGTACTGCTATACGCATATACTGTTTACCTTGCAGACCGGCTTTCCCCGAACAATCGCGCATAAGAATGTTGAAATTTTTAAGCATCTTAAGCACCAAACCATTTGCAGTATATGGTGGTTGCACCTCTACCAAAAAATAGTTGGCTTGTGAGGGGATTACTCGTAAATAAGGTATTTCGCATAATAGCTTGTAGAATCGGTTGCGTTCTTCGATGAAACGTTCGCAAGCTCGTTTGTACTCTTTCTCGTACTTATTGAATATCTGCATAAAGAATTCGGCAAAGGAATTTATATTCCAAATGCTTACCATCTGCTTTATCTTAGAGATAATCTCTTTGTCGGCCGAGCAGAGTATACCTAAACGTATTCCCGGAACACCGTAGCTCTTGCTGATGGATTTCATTACCATCATACGGGGGTAACTCTCGAGTATGTGGTCGTGAAGCAGGGTGTTTTGCTCCCAATCTTCGCTGAAGTCGACAAAGCTCTCGTCGACAATAAGGCGGATTCCTTTCTTCTCGCACCAGAATGCTAATGACAATATATCGTTCTTTGGAATGAAATTACCCGATGGGTTGTCGGGGTTTATGAGTAATATGTTGTCGGCGTGGTTTTTGTCGAAGAATTCCATTAGGTCTTGTGCTGTATATCGGAATTCGTCGTTCTGTGGAGTGAATGTTACGAGCGAGTCTTTATCGCGGCGATTGGGGTACTCCTCGAAAGTGGGACGTATTATTCCTACTGTGCCGGGTAGCAACTCCATCAATGCCTTGATTAGCTCGGCTGCTCCATTGCCCGGTATTATGTACTCTTCTCTTATTCCCCAACATTTGCTGGCGAGCAGGGTGTTTACTTTCATTCCCGAGGGATACTCCATTACCAATGTCCCAAAATTGGCTTGCATTTCGTCGATAATCCTTGAACTGCCAAAATAGGGGTTGACAAGATAACAGAAATCGAGCATCTGCGGGAAACGCCAATAGCCGCCGAACCTGCCATAGTATTTGCGAAGTATGTCTTTTTCTTCGGCAAAAAGAGCTTCGGCTATGTCAAGATCTTGCTTGTCGTCTATCTCGTACCATTTTTCGTTGGTTACGGGTAGGGCCTTTAGCTCATTGTTGTTAAGGAAAGTGATTATGCGCAGTACATTCTCGTAGTACTCGTTGTTTCCTACTGCTTTTGTGTAAGCTTCGAGGAAGGGGAGATACTTTGTCCTACAAAATTCTTTCGAGAGTTTGTATATATTTATGGTCTTGTAATACTTCTCTTTCTGACTGTAGTCGAAAGCATCCTTGGGTACAAAATTTATGATATTGTTATCGCTGTCGATACAGACCATTGTACCGTCCATCCAACTCTCGTATTTTGCCACAAGTGCGAGATTGGGGTAGTGGGTTCCTATGATTAGTTCGAACATCTTGTCATCAAAGATCAGGTCGCTCTCTATTAACAAGGTGTCGTCTTCTTGCATCTGTTTCTTGGCAAGAGCAAGTGAGTAGATGTTATTTGTTTTGTCGTATATAGGATTCTTTATATACTCAATCTTAATTCCTTGATATTCGTATCCGACGTGGTCGACGACTTTATCTCCCTCATAGCCAATGACAATAACTATTCGAGTGAGAGATAACTTGGATAATTGGTTCAATAAACGGTCGATGAGACGTGTGCCGTTTACCTGCACCATACATTTTGTGTTCTCCTTGGTAAACTCGCCAAGGCGTCGCCCCATTCCTGCTGCTAAAATTATTGCTTGCACTTAATTGAGTATATAATTGTTCGTACTCTTATTATATAAGTTTGCATATACCAATTCGCGAATTGGTATATGCAAACTCTTAATCATTGCTTTGACGAATATTGTTACAGTTTTGTACTATCGGATTTGTCAGACTCTTCATCACTGTAATAGCCATAACCGTGGCTGTAACCATATCCGTAACCATAGCTGTATCCGTAACGGTAGCCATAACGGTAGCCGTAGCGTCCGCTATAACGTCCACCTTTGTCTTCGATACCGTTGATAATAAGGCTGATGCTCTTGAAACGCTCTTCCTTAACAAGATTATCAATCTCGGGTACCATACTGCGCTCCAAAAGACCACTACGGACAACGAACATTGTGCGGTCGGCCGATTTCTCTATGATACTTGTATCGGCAACAATGTCAATGGGAGGACAGTCGATTATTACAAAGTCGTATTTACTGCGTGACGACTCGATTAATTTATTGAAGCGTGGATTCTCGAGCAACTCGGTGGGATTGGGAGGAATTGTTCCTACGGGAATTACTTCGAGTCCGGGGAATACTTCGCTCTTTATCTTGCAGCTCTCTATGTTCTCTTCAAGTCCTGCAAGGTAGTTGCTGAGTCCGAGTTTAGGAGCATTCACAAATGTACTCAGTGATGCGTGGCGCATATCACCGTCGATGAGCAACACTCGCTTGCCCTTTAGTGCCATTGATGCTCCCAAGTTCATTGTAATGAACGATTTACCGCTACCGGGGTTGAATGATGTTATGATGATAACGTGTTGGTCGTTATCTTTAACCATAAAGTCGATATTGGTACGCATTACACGGAATGCCTCGTTTATAATATTACGGCTTCCGTTCTTGACAACAATCTTAAGCTTTTCACTCTGTTTTCTCCAAGGTAGCTGACGCTTGCGACGATAAGCAAGGGGTATTTCGCCAATTATCGAGATATCTATTCCCTCAAGGTCTTTACGACTGCGAATCTTTGTATCAAGGAATTCGCGGGCTATCAGCAAGCCAATGGGGATGATGAGTGCAATGGCAAAAGCAAACATATATGTCTTCTTCTTGTTGGGGCCAATCGCACTTAAGCTACCTGTAGGAGGTGTTACGATGCGTGTGTTGTAGGCGGTAAAAGCTTTTGAGAGTTCATTCTCTTCGCGTTTCTGTAGCAGGAAGAGATATAGCTGCTCTTTCACTGTCTGATTACGACCCTCTGCTGTAAGGAACTTAGACTGTGCAGGGTTCTTTGCCAACAACTCTTTGGTATTCTCTCTCTCTTGTTCTAAGGTGCTTATCTGAGTCTTAAGAGTATTTATAAGGTTGCTCACCGAACTGATAATACCGTCGCGAACCGAACCTAAATAGTCGTCAAGCTCTATTACAAGGGGGTTGTTCTCGCTACTGTTTGCTACCAGGTTGTTACGCTGGAGTATTGCGAGATTGTATTTCTCTATCTGAGAACTTACGCCCGAGTTTTTCAGTTGCAGCGAGGGGAGTATCTGGTTCTTGGTCTTGTTGTCGGCCAGATAATCCAAGATAAAGTTTGATATCGCAAGTTCGTTGTTAAGGTCGATAATCTGACTGCTTATCTTTTGATTTTGGCTCATATACATCGATGTAGTAGAGTTAATATCGGGCAGCAGATTCTGGCTCTTGTATGTCGATATTATACTATCTACATTCTCGAGCTCAAGGGCTATGTCTTCGAGACGGTCGTTGATGAAGATAGAGGTGTGTTCGGCAAGTTGGTTCTTGTCGGCAATCCATCTTTCATTATATACCTCGATAACAGTTCTAAGAACATCCTCGGCACGTTTGGTCGATAAGTCACCCATTGATACTGTAATAATATCGGCTTCTTTATCTTTAAGACTGAATGACAATCTTGCTGCATAGCTGTTAGCGGTGCTATACAATCCTCTGCGGGTTACATATATTACCTGCTCCTCGTCACCCTCTTTGTAATATGGAGTAGATGCAATTACTATTTGTCGTCCAAACGGTGTGTCGATTGTGTCACCTCCTGCAATATCCGATTTAAAAGTCGAAAGACGGCCGGTTTTCTCTACTTTCGGGTCTATTTCGTAGCTCTCGGAACCGTATGCATAGTTGAACTCGTTGATGGTGTAACTGCCATCGGGACGCAGTGTTACCTTAAATGATGCAAACGCATTATCGGGGATGCCAACTATAGTGGCTTTGAAAGGTAACTCACTGCCATAGAGAACTTTATTGTATAAAAAGCCCTTACGCTCGTAGTTCATATCAAGATTCAATCGGTTCACAACCTCGTAAATGTTCGAGGGGGACTGAAGCGCATAAATCTCGTTATATACAGTGGTGTTGCCACGAAATGCGCCCATTGAGGCGAATTTCTCCATCTGTTCGCTCATATTACCCTGCTGTCCCGATTTAATGAGGATATCGGTGTAGCGCGAGTATGTTGGGTGGGTGGTCGATACTTTATATACAGCTATACTCAAGCAAATAAGCAGCGATAGTGCAAACCAACGCCATTTAGCTAAACAAAGAAACAAAAAGTCTCTGATGTTGAACTCCTCCTCGGATTGACGGTTGAAGTTGTTTATGAGATTGTTATCCATAATTTATCGTGTGATTAGGTTGATTACAGAGGTAAGTAGTGATGCTATAGAAATCCAAAATGCCGATGAGCGTATGTTATTGCCGTTTACTGTCGACTGACGCTCACGCATTCTGTTGGGCTTAACGTAGATAACATCGTTTTGCTGTATGTAGTATGCAGGTGACTGCTGAATATCTTGCAAAGAGCAAAGATTCAATGTGTAGACTTTTTCTTCGTTATTGTTTTCTCTTCTTATGACCTGAATATTTGTTCTTTCACCTTGTATCGTGAGGTCTCCTGCTTTACTTATCGCATCGAGAATGGTTATCGCGTCGCGGTCTATTGCGTATGTGTTGGGCGACTTAACTTCACCAAGTACCGAGTATTTGAGGTTTGAGAATTCTACAGTGACAATGGCATCTTTTGCAATACCTTTCTCGTTAAGCTCTTTCTTGATGAATTCTGAAACTTCGCTGCGGGTCATTCCTGCAATATGTAATTTCCCTATTTGAGGAAAGTAGATATAACCGTCTTTGTCGATGGTGTAGCCGGCCATACCCTGTGATGTTGAGGCGGCGCTGTTACCGATTTGTCGGGTTACATACGGCAAATTCAGACTATTGGTAAGCTCTTGATTTCGGGTGTTTACCAAAATGCTGATCTTGTCTTCGGGGAGAAGTGTCAATTGCTTATGGGCAACACTTGTTGTTGCGCCGTGCTCTACATCCTGAAAATATGCAATATCCTTTGTGGAACTGCACGATGCCAGCATTAACAGCAGGCTGAAAATTGTTAAAATCTTCCTCATATTTGTTTTGTTTATAATTTATTCTTTTTCTATTCTACTTTATGCTTGGTGTATATTCGGGGGACATTGTCAATGACTTAATGGTGTCATTGTCAATTAGTTACAGATTTAAGTTTGCTTTAAGCATAAAGAAATCCGGGGAAAATGTCTGGTTGACTTTATGGTCAATTTTGTATACTTGATGTAAGTATATGGCAAAAATAGTGATTTTATTTAATATGGCGAAGTGTTTCTCTTTTTATTTTTAAAAAAACATTAGAAAAAAGATGCGAATGTTTGTGCCTGTTTGAGTCTGTAATGCGTAGCTTGTCAGATGTTTTAATTTAAAATGTAATGAAAATTTACCAAGTAAAGCTTGTTTGAACCGGATTCTGTGGTAGTTTTATTTATCCTGTGTTCGAGATTTCCATTTAAGGGTGTTCGTTCTCTTTTTTTAGGTACGGCGTTGGTGAAAATAAGGGTAATATGCTTTTATTAATAAAGTGTAGCTTGGGCTTTGTGAAATATGTGCAGCTATCTTTGTCTGTTTCTCTGCTCCGTTTTAAAGGTCACTGATATGATAAGGAAATCGGTGCTATGTAAAATGCTGCTTTTGCTGTGATTGCCAAGTGATTTTTTATTTGCTGAAACAGTGTCGCAGTGTGGCTTTTATCTGTTTTGTACCAAAAAAGTCTGTTATCTTAATGGTGTTTATCTCTATTTTGCTTAGAAATTTGTGCTTTGTGCGATATTTGTGATAAAAAAAATCCTCAGAATTATTTTTTATATTGTTTTTTGTTATCTTTGTGCATCGTTAACCTAATTAACTTATAATATTATGAAGGAACTTGTTGAACAGATTCAGGCAGCTTATGCTGCTTTCGAGGCAGATGCCATCGCACAGGTAGAGAAGGGTAATAAAGCTGCAGGTACACGTGCACGCAAAAGCTCTCTTAAGATTCAGGAGCTGATGAAGGAATTCCGTAAAGCTTCTATCGAGGCAGCTAAGGCTTAATTAGTTGTAATTAAGGTGCTGTCAGCATTAAAAAAATAAAAGTCTTTATGGCTTTTATTTTTTTAATGCTGACATTGTTTGTAAATATTGTTTACTACATATTGGTTCTTGGTTTAAGAAACTTTTAATGCTGAATGTTGTTTGATTATAAAATTTGGAAAATAAATTCGGTAATAAAATTAATAAGGAAATTATATAATATTTGTTATAATAGGAAATTAATTGTATTTTCGCAAAATATTTGTATAGCATAAATGACATTGCAATCTTGGAAGATTTACTTAATGCGATGATATACATTATGATATTTATTAACATAAACTATAAAAACTTTAATTGACATTAAAACTATGAGAAAACGAATCGTTTCTTTGGCCGTAGTTGCTCTCTCGTTTTTTGCCTCGGCAATGGCGCAGAATCTGAAGGGCTTTGCATACGGCGATGTAGTCGCTCCCACCGGTGGCGAGTGGGAGTCTCCGACAGAGTTGGCCCTGAATAAGGAGCAGCCTAAAGGTTGGTTTTTTACTTTTGCCAATGAGGAGAGTGCACGAAAAGTACTTCCCGAGTATAGCGATTATCAGATGTCGCTTAACGGAACTTGGAGTTTCCATTGGGTAGGTAACCCTTGGGAACGTCCCGAGAATTTTTATAAGACCGATTATGATGTGTCGGCTTGGGATAAGGTAGAGGTTCCTATGAACTGGAATGTCTATGGCTTGCAGAAGGATGGCAGTCAAAAGTATGGTACTCCTATCTATGTAAACCAACCGGTAATCTTCAAACACTCGGTTGCTGTGGGTGACTGGAAGGGTGGTGTAATGCGCGAACCCGCAAAGCATCATACAACATATAAGAATCGTAACGAGGTTGGTTCGTATCGTCGTAACTTTACTGTTCCTGCCGAGTGGAAAGACCGTCAGGTTTATCTTAATTTCGACGGTGTAGACCCCTTCTTCTATCTTTGGATAAACGGTAAATATGTGGGATTCTCTAAGAACTCGCGTAACCTTGCCGCATTTAACATTACAAAGTATCTTGTCGAGGGTGAGAATACTGTTGCAGTAGAGGTTTATCGTAACAGCGATGCTTCGTTCCTCGAGTCTCAGGATATGTTCCGTCTGCCGGGTATCTTCCGCGATGTTTATCTTACATCGACCAATCCTCTTGAGCTTCGCGACATTCGTGTAGTAACCGACCTCGATGCCGAGTATAAGGATGCTGTAGCAAAGATTGCTGTGGATGTACGTAACCTTGCCAAGAAAAAAGCAAAGGGGTATAAACTTCAGGCACAGCTTTACAAGAATGCACTTTACAGCGATGATAATGCAATCGTAGAGGGTGCAAATGCTGTTGGTGAACTTGTTGTTGTTGAACCCGGTGCAAAGACTACCGCTGAACTTGCTATCGCTGTTGAGAATCCTGCAAAGTGGAGTGCCGAGGAACCTAATCGTTACACTCTGCTTGTGCAGTTGATTGACAAGAAAGGTCGAGTAGTTGAGACTGCATCTACCTATATTGGTTTCCGTGAGGTTGAGATTCGCGATACTAAGGCCGAGGATGATGAGTTTGGTCTTGCAGGACGCTACTACTATCTCAACGGTAAACCTATCAAGATGAAGGGTGTAAACCGTCACGAGAGTAATCTTGAGCGCGGACACGCCATCACACGCGAGCAGATGCACAAAGAGGTTATGCTGATGCTTCAGGGTAACATCAACCACGTGCGTAACTCGCACTATCCCGATGACCCCTATTGGTACTATCTGTGCGATAAGTACGGTATTTATCTCGAGGACGAGGCTAACATCGAGAGTCACCAATATTATTATGATGCAGCATCGTTGTCTCACGTTCCCGAGTTCGAGGACGCACACGTTGCACGTGTAATGGAGATGGCATACGCCACAATGAACCGTCCTTCGGTTGTTATATGGTCGCTTGGAAACGAGGCAGGCCCCGGTGTAAACTTTGTACGTGCATACGAGGCACTTAAGGCTTTTGATACTACACGTCCTGTTCAGTACGAACGTAACAATAACATCGTGGATATGGGTTCTAACCAGTATCCCTCAATCGGTTGGGTGCAGTATGCAGTACAAGGTAACGCAGGAATTAAGTATCCTTTCCACATTTCGGAGTATGCACACTGTATGGGTAATGCAGGCGGTAACCTCAAGGATTACTGGGATGCAATGGAGAGCACAAACTTCTTTATGGGTGGTGCCATCTGGGACTGGGCCGACCAGGCTTTTTGGAACGTAGATTCCAAGACAGGTGACCGTTATATGGGTTATGGTGGCGACTTTGGCGACCGTCCCAATGACCACACATTCTGTATGAATGGTGTTATGTTCCCCGACCACTCGCCCAAGCCACAGTATTGGGAGGTTAAGAAAGTGTACCAGAATGTCGGTATCACTATGCAGGAGAATGGCAATGTTAAGATTTTCAACAAACGTTACTTCAAATGCTTGTGCGATATGAATATCCGCGCTTCTCTGTGGGAGGATGGTAAAGAGGTTGAGCACTTCTTTATGCCCGATATGGTAATTGCTCCCCGCACAAGCAAGGAGTTTAAATTGCAGTTTGGTAATTATCAGATGAAGGCCGATAAGGAGTATTTCGTGAAGATTCAGCTTCTTCTGAAGAAAGACCAGCCGTGGGCAAAGAAGGGTTATGTGCAGATGGAGGAGCAGCTTCCTCTGAAGGCTGCCGAGAAGAGTCTCCTGCTTGCCGACGTTGCTAAGGGTGCAAAGACTAAGATGGAGAAGAGCAAGGATAATGTAACAACCACAGTATCGGCTGTCGATGGTTCGTTCTCTATTGTATTCGATAATGCCAAGGGTGTGTTCAAGAGTGTTGCTTACAACAGTAAAGAGATTTTTGCCGATGGTAATGTGATGAAGATTGGCGCTTATCGTGCTCCCGTTGACAACGATAATTGGGCTTGGAATAACTGGTATGCAAATGGTCTCCATAATTTGCAGGATAGCGTAATTTCATTCGTCTCAAAGGTGAATAAGGATGGTAGCGTAGTATTGCAGTATACAGTTTATTCACAGGCTCCCAACGCCGTGCGTCGTGTGAAGAACGACGATAATACTTGGAAATTTGTTGAAGATGCGCGTCCCTTTGGTGCCAATGACTTCCACTTTATCTCGAACCGTATTTACACTATCTATCCCGATGGCTCTGTCGAGTTCAACAGCAGTCTCAGCGGTAACAAGAGCCTCGACCTTGCTCGTCTTGGTTACGAGATTCAGTTGCCTGCCGAGTTTAAGAATTATACCTACTATGGTCGCGGCCCCTGGAATAACTACAACGACCGTTGCTCGGGTTCGTTCATCGAGCAGTATAGCAGCACTGTAAAAGACCAGTTTGTTCACTTCCCCAAGCCACAGGATATGGCTAACCGTGAGGATGTACGTTGGGCTGCGCTCACAAATGATAATGGCGAGGGTCTTATCTTTGTTGCTACCGAGGGTATGTCGACAACAGCACTTCCTTGGAACGACGTAGAGCTTACTCTTGCTGCTCACCCCTATCAGTTGCCTGCCTCTTCGGGTACCTGGTTGCATATCGACAAGAAGGTTAACGGTCTTGGTGGTAACAGCTGTGGTCAGGGTGGTCCTCTCGACTACGACCGCGTTAAGTCGGTAGAGAATACAATGGGCTTTATCATCCGTCCTGTCGTTAAGGGCGACGACTATACTCAGAAGGCTAATGTTCTTTCGTCGGGTGTTGTTCCCGTTGTATTGTCACGCGACCTTAAGGGTACTCTTACAATGAGTTGCAAGAAGGATGGCGCACAGATTTATTATAAGATTGGCAAGCGTGGCAAAAAGACTCTCTACACACAGCCCATTGATATGAGCAAGGGTGGCGATATTACAGTTTGGGAGAAAGCTACTCCCGACCTCGCCGCTACCTACAGCTATCCCGAGGTAAGTGCAATTCCCGTAACAGTGGTATTTGCATCGAGCCAGGAGAATGGTAACGAGGCTTCTAAGCTCGTCGATGGCGACCCCTCTACAATATGGCATACAATGTATTCGGTAACAGTGGCAAGCTATCCTCACTGGATTGACTTTGATGCTGCCGAGGAGACAATGATTAAGGGCTTTAAGTATCTGCCTCGTCAGGATGGCGACAATGGTAATATCAAGGCCTATAGAATACAGATAAGCAACGACGGTAAGAACTGGAGCGAGCCGGTATGTGAGGGCGAGTTCGAGAAAAACAGCAAGCAGCAGGTTGTAATCTTTAAGGAGCCCGTGAAGGCACGTTACGTAAGATTCACTGCCCTTAGCTCACAGAATGGTCAGGACTTTGGTTCGGGTGCCGAGTTCGAACTTATCAAGGTGCAGAAGTAAGAAACTGTTCCAATAAGCGGTGGCTGATATTTACAATATTTTTGGTGTTGTAATATAGAGATTAGCGCCCTTTGTAAAATAGACCGTGCAGGATTGAAACCTTGCACGGTCACTATAAGAATCTGTTTTGAATTTTATTAAAAGAGTTAGTCTGTTGCTGCGAAAATTAGTTTCGGCTTCTTTGAGACTCTTTTCGGCATCTTTTCGTTTGTGCTATTTGAAAATAGCCCGCTATTACCTGCATAGCCCAAACAGAAATATGCTCGAAAAATAGTCCTCAAATAATCTCGAAATAAAATTCAAACAGATTCTAATAGAGAAATAGAAAAAACAATGGAATATATAAAGACAGATATTGATGGGGTGGTGATTATTGAACCTCGTGTAATCTGTGACGAACGTGGCTACTTTAAGGAGACATTTTCGCAGGCCGATTTCAACAAAAATGTGCGCCCAATGGAGTTTGTGCAGGATAACGAGTCAAAATCATCATACGGGGTGTTGCGTGGGCTGCATTTTCAGAAAGGCAAACATTCGCAAAGCAAGCTGGTACGTGTTGTAAAAGGTGCAGTGCTTGATGTTGCGGTTGATATAAGAAAAGGCTCGCCTACATTCGGGAAATATGTCGCAGTAGAGCTGAGCGAAGAGAACCACCGTCAGCTTTTTATTCCGCGCGGCTTCGCTCACGGATTCTCGGTGCTTACACCCGAGGTGATATTTCAATATAAATGCGATAATTACTACTGCCGCGAGAGCGAGGGGGCAATAGCTTGGGACGATGAACAGTTGGCTATTGATTGGCATATTCCTGCCGATAAGGTGATTCTCTCAGAGAAAGATAAACATCATAAGAGACTCTCCGATGCCGACTATCTGTTCGATTATAACGAGAATCTTTACGAATGAAGACGATTTTAGTAACCGGTGCCAATGGTCAACTTGGCAATGAGATGCGTCGTTTGGGCGAATTGTCGTCCAATAATTATCTTTTTACAGATATTGAGGAACTTGATGTAACCGATGCCGACGCTGTGCAACGATTCGTCTCAGAGAATGGGGTAGAAGTGGTTGTTAACTGTGTCGCATATACCAATGTCGACAAAGCCGAGAGTGATGAAGAGACTGCTTACAAGGTAAATGCCACTGCTGTGGAGAATATCGCAAAGGCTGTAAAGAGTGTCGATGGCACATTGTTTCATATATCCACCGATTATGTCTTTGGAACCGACGGCAACACACCGCGTACCGAGGATATGTCTCTTGCCCCTCTTGGTGCATACGGACGCACTAAATTGGCCGGAGAAGAGGCGGTTAAGCGAGTAGGTTGTAAGGCTATTGTAATACGTACTGCGTGGCTATACAGCGAATTCGGTCATAATTTTGTTAAGACAATGCTTCGTCTCACAGCCGAGAAAGAGAGTATAAAAGTCGTATTCGACCAGGTGGGTTCACCTACATACGCAGGCGACCTTGCGCTTACAATATTTTCTATTATCGAGGGTAATCTCTACAGTGGTAACGAGGGTATTTACCATTTCAGCGACGAGGGTGTCTGCTCGTGGTACGACTTTGCCGTTGAGATAGCACGTCTCGTTGGACATAAGAACTGCCGCATAGAGCCTTGCCACAGCAATGAGTTTCCTTCGCCGGTGACGCGTCCTCCATATTCGGTGCTCGACAAGAGCAAGATAAAGAGTACTTTTGGGGTGGATATTCCGCATTGGCGAGAGTCGCTCATATATTGTTTGAAGAGAATATATGCGAGGCAATCTTTGTAATAGAAAATGAGTAACAGGTGGGTAAGCGGTATTATTATCGGCATATTTGTTGTGGAATTGCTGCTTATGGCTTCTCCTATTGGTGAGAAGTGGATGGTTATATGCCCTTTTCATCAGTTGACTGGTTGGGATTGCCCTTTATGTGGCGGACAGCGTATGGTTGCCTCGATACTGCAAGGCGAGTGGACAGAAGCATATAATTATAATCGTCTGCTCTTTTGCGCATTACCGTTGATATTGCTTGGTGTTGTGAGGCTGCTTTTCCCCGATTATGCCAATCGACATCCGCATTATACATTGGCTGTGCTATTTACCGATAGAGCTCTGCTTGTGTACCTTATTATATTATTGCTATGGGGAATAATAAGAAATTATATTTAATTTTTAAATTATATGGAAAATAAAACTTTTGTACCCGATTTGGGTGTTAGTAGTGTCTTTGACTCTGCTTGGGGACTTACCAAGAAGCATTTCTTGCCAATATTTCTTTTAATGTTGGTTGGCGGAATGCTCTATAATATGCCAAGCAGCTACTTCTATTCGAGTTATTATGCAGAGCTGTTGAGTGGTAATTACTTGACCGAGGAGGAGTGGATTGCAAAACAGATTGATGCTGCTCCTGTTTCTTTGCTGAAAAACTACGCGGTAATGCTTCTTTTGGCACTTGTGTGCGGTTTAATTCGTATGTATATCGACTTGGTGCGTAATCGTGTGTTGCTTAGTGCCAAGGAGAAAGATAGTGTCGATATGACAGCGATAATAAAAGGCGGGTTCAGTGGTTACTGGTTCTTCCTGATATGTACGTTGCTATCGGGAATTATTATAGGTATAGGTTATGTATTTTGTATCTTACCGGGTATATTCTTACAAGTACGCTTGATGTTTGTTCCTATTATAGCAGCCAATAAACCGGAGCTTACACTCAGTGAAGTGTTTTCTCGTTCTTGGAATATGACAGAGGGACGTTTCTTTGATTTGTTATTGATTGGTATTATTGTAGTACTTTTGAATATAGTGGGATTTATCTGTTGTTGTGTTGGATTATATGTGACATCTATTATCTCGGAGTTTATGTATGTGGAATTGTATTACAGACTCTCTAATGATGGTAACCCTGCATCACCTGCAGAGGATGTAACATTTGATGGCAGGGATGCTGATGGATATAATCGAAGCATCTGATAATTTGTAAATATCGTAAACAAAAACAACGCCGCTTCACAATGAGCGGTGTTGTTTTTGTTTAACGATTAAATATTGGTATCGAATATCCTATTCTTGCCGAAATTGTATTGTTTGCCGAGCGCCCGTAATCGTCGGTTTTTGAGTTGTTGAATATATCGCTCAGTCCGTAGTAGTATCGGCCCTCTATAATGAAGTTGCCGGCTTTGGTTTTTACTTCGAGTCCAAGACCTCCCGCAATTCCATATTCAAATTTCTTATCTACACTCTTGCCGTAGACGGGTTGTGTGCTTATAGGGCGACTCTCGATGTCCCAACTGCCTATATACTCCTCTTCGTCACCTAAGAGAAAACCTACCTGAGGACCAAGATTGATGAAGAACTGTGCTCCGCGTGGCTCTTTTCCAAAAGCTAAATGGGCAAAGAAAGGTATCTCAATGTAGTTGAGCGTTCTCTTGTAGCTGTTGCCGGTCTGGTCGTCGAAATCTTCTTCCCATCCTCTTTGCGAGAAGTTGACCTCGAGTTGTGCAGCGCATATCATATTGAAATACTTCTCGCTGGTGTATCGTATGCTGAGACCACCATTAAGGCCGTTAAGATACTTCTGACCAATCTTTGGCTGCATATCCATCTGGCTCATATTAAGTCCGCCGGCAACACCAATCTCAAGGATGTTGCGTGGTTGTTCTACTTGTGCTGCTGCCGATATTGCCAGCATCAGTGCTGCAATAATGTGGAATACTCTTTTGCTCATTTTTTGTCAAAATCAATTTTCTTGATGGTGTATTCGGGGGTGTAGCGTACAAAATATATCTTTTTGTTTACCATTCCTCCCCAATTGTTTACGCGTTCGAACTTGAATCCGGTTTGTACCGGTGTAAAGGAGACTTTGTTTATGTTATCGGGCATATTGTTCCCGAATTTGCTTATTGCAAGCAGGAATACGTATCCGGTGTCGTATCCTAACATTCCGTAACGTGGATAAATATTCTGTGGTGCGCGGTTGTACCAGCGGATATATTCGTTCTGGAAAGCATTTGCTTCGGGAAGGGTATAGTGGCTGAAGAATGATGCGTAGAAATAGGTGTCCACTTCATATATCTCGTTACGCATATTGCCTGCATATATCTGCCACTCGGGGTAACCAAAGAGTTTGAAATCGGGTAGGTTGATAGTGTCATTGTTCAAAAGTATGAGGGTGGGAAGCAGAGTGCTTAGTGTTACCTCATTCGAGGATGTGGGAATAAAGATATTCTGTTTATCCTCTTTCATCAGCTCTTGCAGTTTTGCTTTGTTTACCTCGGGATTGGTAATATCGCTTAACGATATTGTCGAGTAGGGGGTACCGCGCTGCTGGAAACTCTCGCTTAGTGCCGATACAAACTCTTTCTTGTTGTTTATGCTATCGCTTACAAATACCACGTTTGCATTGGGGAACTCTACGCTGAAGTGGTCGATGACTTCGGAGTAAAAGTATGATTGCATAGTGTTCACCACATATACCATCGGGTTGCGGAAAATCTCGTCCTCTTTAGAAGTAAAGGGGATTATGAGGGGTATCTCTTTTTTACGTGCAAAGTCGGCCAATTGCTTGTTATGCTTGGGGTAGAGGGCACCGAAGATGATGTCCATATTGTCGAGTTCGCCGCCGGCGATGAGGGGCTCGAGGCTGTTGCTCTCTTTTCCCGAGTCGAATGTGTGTATCTCGAATGAGTAACCGTAACGTTTCAGCTTCTCAACTGCCATAAGGAAACCTTCGTAATACTCGACCATACGCGCCTGCTCGTTGGGCGAGTAACTGTCGAGGAGGAAGGGTAGTATTACTGCTGCGCGTATTCCTTCGAATGTATCGTTGTTTGATATTGAGTCTTTTATCTGCTCAATGCGCTTGAATACTTCGGCATTGGTTTGTTCTCTCTGCTGCTTTTCAATCTCTTTGAAACGTATCAGCGCAAGCTCTCGAGCGGAGTATGGAATATTAATTACTGTATTCTTCTTTAGTTTGTTTTTCTTTATTCCGGGGTTAACTGCGCGCAGTTCCTCTTCGCTTATGTTATAGAGCTTTGTTATGCGGTACACAGTCTCGCCCTTTGCTACCTTGTGTGTGGTGCGTATGGGTATAGTATCGGGTTGTGTCTGTTCGATAGGTGCTTTTTGCTCAACAACGGGTTGTTGTGCGGACTGTTTTGGTGCAGGGATAAGAATTACCTCGCCACTGCGGAAATTCGATATTGTAAGGCCGGGGTTCGCCTCGCAAATTTCTTGCGGGGTAATACCGTATTTTTGCCCCAAACGATACAGTGTTTCGCCCGGCTGTATTGTGTGATAGCGCTCGCCGTTGTTTGTACTATCCTGTTGCTGACTTTGCAGTTTGTTCTGACGTATTTTAATTTTTTGTCCTATGGATAGCTTGTTTACACACTCGGGATTCCGGTCTATAATCTCTTTCACTGTTGTCTGATACATACGGGAGATTGAGTATAGGGTCTGCCCTTTACTTACAGTGTGTATGAAATAGTCGCTGCTTTGGGCTGTAGCTGTTATTGTGAACAGTAGTAGAAGTAGGGTTAAATATGTGATTCTCTTCATAATGCTTAGGATATAAATTAAACAACTTGTCAATAGGCTGTGTTGTCTTTCTTGTGTTATTATTATAATATTTTGCAAATATACAACAAACGAGCGAGAAACATCAAGCTTGCTTGAATGTTTTTCACAGCGAGTGCAGTGTATATTCGCTGTTCACAGCAAATTTGGGAACAAACGAGCGAGAAACATCAAGCTTGCTTGAATGTTTTTCGCTCGTTTTTATTTATATTTGATGTAGTTTGATTAAGAATCTTTGAATATCAAACTATTAAGAAGAACTTGCATGAGAATGGGCAATGGATAAGAAATTGCTAACTTGCTTTGTTACACTATATTCCTCATGCTTTTCAAATAACTCTTTTCTAAGAGCAAAGATACGATTTTTTCTCCAATTTCAGAATCCATCCCCTAAAAAAACTCTCTTTGAAATAAAGAAAAAGACATAACAATTTCGTAGCCGAGTTCACCAAACCACAGGCAAAGGTAACTCGTGTTCTTTTCGTCCAAGCAAGGTCAAGCCCTGCGGGTGTCGTGGAAAAATCATCCTCGCCCCGTGGGGCTTGCGGTATTTTTCCACACAACCTTGCCTGACGAGAACACGACCTTTTAGAGCCTGTAGTTTGGGAACTCCGGCCCCGAATAGCCGGACTAACAAGAAATATAATAATGTTATGTCACAAGTAGTATCTAACAACAGTCAAACAGGTCATACCGACCTACTATCAGGTATCTTGAAGGTACAAGTGAGAAACGAGGACAAGATTACGGAGCAAGACCGTATCTATTGTCAGAACCAGCAGAACGAGCTTTACAAGACGCTCGACCAGATTGAGGGTTGGTACAACATCTTCAAGGCAGAAGCCGACAAGTACGAAGGTCGTATCAAGTTCAAGTATGAAGAGAACGGCAGCAATACCGTCCGTAGTTATCACGACTACTACAACAAGGAGAAGGAGGACTACACGCATCACGAGTTCAAGCCATTCCAGATTATGAATGAACTTGTAAGCAAGAATCACAGTGCGGTACAGAACTTCATCAACCGCATCATCGGGTATTTCAACAACACCTACAATGTTTCGGTTGAATCTCCAAAGGTTGATGAGAAGACTCTGCCTATGGGCTTTCGTCCTGTCTATAATACCTATGTAGATGTAGTCATTGAGCATCTCGGAGGCAAGAGTTTCCGTGATACGGCAGAAGATGAACTGATCAAACGTTTCCTGGAAACAGTCAGACCTTCTTGCTGGAGTAAGGTTAAGCCCGAATTGAAGAAGGACAAAATCATCTTCCCTGATATTGTCTCTTGGGATTCCATTCACTATGAGTATTACAAAGAGTATGACTTTGAATATGAGTCAGACCGTAAGGTAAGCCGGTTCTGCGAAGGTATTGCCTTTGGTGCAGATGATGTACTATGTGGAAGTATCGAGATGATTATGGGACTTGACACTCGTAATGTCGATATATCCAGATGGTACGACCTGACTACAACCAATGCCTTGAGCATAAAGTTCTACGCCAATGGTCGCATCGATGTCAAATTCAAGGACAGTGCAACCGCTGAGAGCTGTTTCAAGCGACTACGATTGAATGAAATCAAACTGAGAGACGAGAACTGATGACCACACGATATGTATGACACTCCGTAGGCTATGCTTCCGGAGTGTCTTTCATTATTATCCACTCTAATCACTACAGCTATGTATGCCATCATACCACAACAGATACCGCAGAACAAGCGTGCAGAGATCAACGAGAAGATTCTCTTTGCCATCAACTCCGGTAAGGATATGATTCCTGCGGAGAGTATATACAACTGCTATACAGGTATCGGAGGACTGCATAACCTCAAGCAGTCGGACTTCGCCAGCTACCACGAGTATGCCGAGGCAAAGAAGGAGTTCGAGATGGGCCAGTTCTTCACACCGCACGAGGTATGTCGGGATATGGTAGATATACTCTCTCCCACATCATCGGAAATGATTCTCGATATGTGTTGTGGTATGGGTAACTTCTTCAACCATCTGCCGAACCAACACAATGTCTATGGCTTTGACATAGACAGCAAGGCAGTGGCTGTTGCAAGGTATCTCTATCCCGATGCGCATATCGAGAAATGCGACATACAGCAGTACCATTCCGAGCAACGCTTTGATGCCATCATCGGTAATCCTCCGTTCAATCTGAAGTTCGACTTCCGACTATCACAAGAGTACTACATCGACAAAGCCTATCATCTGCTCAATCCCGCAGGCTTCCTGATGATCATAGTTCCTGCCTCCTTTATGCAGAATGAGTTCTGGGAGAAGAGCCGTGTAGGAAGAGTGAACGAGGATTTCTCCTTCATCGGACAGACAAGGTTAGCACCTCACGCCTTCACTTCGGTAGGTGTAGATAACTTCAACACCAAGATAATGGTCTTCCTGCGTCGTTCACAGCATATAGAGATGAATCCCTACAATGCCGAGGAGTTTGTCTCTATGGCAGAACTCAAGGAGCGTGTGAAGAAAGCCCGCGAGATGAAGCACCGCCTGCGTCTTGACCTTATGCGTGAGACCAACCGCATAGACA